>NZ_ATVV01000014.1:0-118846 GCF_000420905.1 Butyrivibrio sp. AD3002
CAAAAATCGGCAGTGTTCCCTCGTATTCCTGTGCATGATAAAATCATGCTACAGGAGGAACAGCCATGGCTAGTAAAGAACTAATAGCAAAGCTTAGAGAGAAATACATCCAAAATCCGCCGGAAGGCATGTCGGCGAACGAAATCCGCGAGATGGACGATGAAGACCTTCTCGACATGGATTACTTTATGCACGAAGATGACGAATTCTTTGACGAGGTAGATTGGTAATTTATAGCCAATATACCTTTGCTTTGCGTGGCCCGGTCTTGCCGGGCCTTTTAATTCAAGGTTTCGCCGCCAAGGCGAAATTTCCTATTAAATAAAAAATGCCAGTCATCCCTATTGAATGACTGGCATATCATAAAGGTACTTTCCTTATTCATATCAAGGCCTATACAGCGATGCGTTCTTCCAGTAACCTGCATAATGAAGATGCATCCCCATTTACTCCATCATATCTGAAATCCACAGATTCCGCATCAAACATTCCATGCTTCTTCTCAAGCATTTGTTCAACCGGCGTAGGAAGATTGCCATGAAGCCTCTCCTTAAAACGTTCCTTTATGGTATCAAGATCTGCTGTGACCAGCACTTTTACTGCCTCATCCGGAAGCAGCTTAATGTGCTCAGCATCTGAGATCACATATACGATATTGTCACTGTGGGCAGCATTGCAAAGCTTTTCTTTAAACAGTGCTGTCGCTTCACTCTCACTTTTTGCCATTCTGAGATAATCCTTTCCTGTAATAACCTCAGCTCCTATTTTATTCTGAATTTCAGTTGCAAGTGTGGATTTCCCACTGCAATTTTCGCCTATAATTCCTATTACCATTGCACTTATCTCCCTATTATCAAATTCATCTTAGCGCCTCATTTACAGCTGCTGTTGCATGAATAATTGTCGTATCAAACGTCGGAAGTGCGCTGTCCTCATCCTTTATGAGCATGCCGATCTCGGTACATCCAAGAATCACACCTTCTGCTCCTTGTTGCTTCATTTTTTCAATAATACGCTTGTACTCATTTCTGGAGGTGTCCAATATTTTACCCAGACATAACTCATTAAAAATGACATTGTCGACAATCTCCATGTCCCTTTCATCAGGCACAAAAACTTCAAGCCCTGCGTCTTTAAGTCTTTCAATAACAAAGTCCTGTGTCATTGTGAATCTTGTTCCAAGAAGTCCAACCTTCTTTATTCCGTTTTGCTTTATTGCACTAGCGGCAGCATCCGCTATATGAAGGATCGGTATACTGATTTTCTTTTCGATATCAGGAACAAGCTTATGCATTGTATTTGTTGCAATTACAATAAAATCAGCTCCTGCCTTTTCAAGTCTTGCCGCAGCATCTGTCAGAATCTCAGCATTACCTTGCCAGTTGTCCTTCCCCATATTTTCCTCAAGCTCTGCAAAATCAACGCTGTACATAAGGATTTTTGCGCTGTGAAATCCTCCAAGCCTTCTGACTACCTCTTTGTTTATGATCTCATAATATGTAACAGTACTCTCCCAGCTCATACCGCCGATAATTCCGATAGTTTTCATCCTGTTCCTCCAATCTAAGTCCGTCAAATTGTATCTCTCTTAGTAAATATCAGCATTCCTAACACAGAGTATAGTACCAAACTAAAAACATCCTTGTCATTACACTTATTTGGGGCTGTTTTTCACTGATGTTCTATTTTAGTGTAAAGCCATGCAAAATCAGTGCGTCTCAAAATATCTCATATTCCACATGGTAGTTTATTTCCAATAACTAAAATAAATATTTGGGAGGTTTGCAATGTTCGAAAGTGACTACGCTAAAATTGAATACATCGAAAAGGACAACGTTGTTTTTCATACCTGGAAAAAAGAAGCACACTATAACGACTACCGCGTTCCGGTAATGGCATCTTTAGATTTACTCAGAGCACACAAAGAAAGCTACTTTGTCGTAGATGCAAGAAACGGATTCGAAGATGTAAAGGAAGATCTGGAATGGGGATTTGATTATTTTCTTCCAGAGCTTAAGAATACAGGCTGTAAGATTTGGGGATTTATTTTGCCTGAAGTATCCGACATAGAGGGTGAGATTGATCTGTGGACAAGTGAAATTGAGAAGAACTTTCAGGTTATAAGGGCTGAATCATATGATAAGATCATCAAAAATATTAGTTCCAATCAGTGACTGCAGATCACAATTCTGCCGCTATTTCAATTATCCTTCTTTGAGGCAGTCTATTTTAACCACAATATTCTGCTGCATTTTCCATTTTTCAAGTTTGCAGTAGTCGCTATGTATATCATATGACTACCGCACTTTCTATTTTGCCCATTTGTGGTAGTAGTTTTTATTCAATGACAACTGCCGCAATCAGATATTTCCTTATTAGCGGCAGATTCATCAGCACAATTTGCACTGCCGCTATTAAGCTTTCCTACTTTTGTAGCAGAGAATAGTATAAGACAACTACTTTCACTTCGATATGTCTGACATTGTTTTGATCAAACATTTTTTCCACTATTCACCGATAAACTCCCTGATATCTTCAGCTATCCTGTCCTGCATAAAGTTGTGCACATAGTGGCCGCAGTCTAATTCAATCACTTTTGCATCTGAAAGGTCTGAAACATAATCATAATGGTTTTGGACCCAGTTGGTACCCTTAACTTCTTTTCCGTCGGAAATAAACATTATCATCGGCACATCCTGCTTAGGCTTGCTGTCAATCTCGCTGACAGCATCAGTAATCGAAAGACCTTCATTTATAACATCGATATTTACAGCTTTTCTGCACGCAATGGCCCTATACAGTTCCTTTTCCTCCTTCGAAAGTGCAGCTGGCAAAGAACTGTCTAAATAATAGAATCTGACAATACCCAACTTACGCGCAAGGGCAGCCAGCTTTTCAAATTTGAATACGCCATCAAAATCGAACTCGTCATAGGTACGCGGAAGAACCATGTCAAGGCCTATGATTGCTTCGACTTCATCAGGATAATCCTGAGCCCACATAATAGATTCAAGTCCGGACAAGGAATGCGGGCAAAGGACAAACGGCCCTTCGATTCCGGCCTTTTCAAGTGCTTCCCTGTCCTGCCTTAAGATCGTATCAAAAGATCTCTCGTCATCAACTACATCACTGAATCCATAACCAAACTTCTCTATAACGACTATATGGTACTCATCTTTAAGAAGAGAATAAAGGCTCCTGAAATCTAGTATCGGCGAAGCAGTTCCCGAGCCTGACAAAAACAGCAATGTATGCTCACCTTCGCCTTCTTCATAGACGCACATCATATGTCCGTCCACATCTACCATTTGTCCCAAAGGTTTCTCTAACAACGATTCCTCCTGCTTCATCCTTATCCTGTTATAAACAAAAATCACTAATAAGGACATCACCGGAACAATGATGAGTACTAACAATACTTTTCCCAATAACTTTAATCTTTTCTTCATAATAACCTCATCGTCATATGTTTCAGAAGGATTTCTCCATCCTCTGCAGCCCTTTAAATCCGTTGAAGAGATACAATCCAAGAACCGCATTAAATCCTATCGCGGAATATATGCTGAATCTTTCTGCTATACCAAAGTACTGAGGTGGAAACGCCTGCATACCTATAGGTCCCATCAGCATCATGACGAAGAATATAGCCGCCCAGATTCCGATTCCCCTCACTTCTTTATTCCTGCATCCGGCAATTATAAGCACGACAAGTGATACTATGGAAAGAATTACCACTAATGCAGTAACCACCATGTGCATGATTTCCTGAAATGAATCAATCCCCTTGCCGGCATCATCTAGTGCAAACATCGAATAGCCGACCTTTGAGATCCAGTTCATAACAGTAAAAAGATATATCCCAACACGGAACATTCTGGTTGAAATCTCTTTTTCCGAAACGTATATTGCTACGCATGTGGCACATACCACACTTCCGGCCGAATATACCGCAGCCAGCTTATCCCATAACTGTCTTGATGGTGCGGACTCAGCCGAAAGATCACTGACTGCCTGTTCCATCCAGTTATATCCCGGAAAAGCGCCTCTGCAAAAGTATGCTGCAACTGCATACGATATCAATGCAGCAAGCCCAGTAAGTCCGACCCAGTTAATCAGTTTTCTGTTCATTATTTTCTCCTGTCTGGTGGCTGTACCAAATTGTTACTCATTTTAGGAAATCCATTCTTGTTAATGCCTTTCCATTAGGAAGGTTGACCCTTGATTGGAGTATGCCTTCATCCGACAAACAATTTTATCGTTCAATCCCTAATATGAGAGATTTCATTTTGAAACCGTACTTTTCATACAAATGAATCACCTTGTTACCGTCGACTACTTTTACTTCGATATGTCTGACATTGTATTGATCAAACATTTGCATTGCCCAATCCATGAGTTCTTTGCCAAACCCTTTTCCTCTGAATTCTTCCTTTACCACCAAATAATCAAGTTTACCGATTTCTCCGTTAATATCAACTTTGCAGAAGCCGATGATCCGGTCTTTCATTTCGATGACCGCGATATAGGATTCATTTTTTAGCAATGCTGCTTCAAATAATTCCAAGGTCTTTTCGTATGGTTTTAAAGGATAACATCCTTTGAAATTCACAGATGTTGTATTGTGATATTCTGATAACTCCCGAATACAGTCGTATAGTTTGCTTACCTCGTTATGTGTTATTTCTCTCATAGCTTTTTCCTTTATATCGTTGTTTGGAGTAATAGATGAAATCATTATCACGTCTTATTTCCGTATATCCCATTTTCGTATAAAATGAGCTTCAGTTGATTTTCACCAATGTCAGCGGATAACACTGCTTGATACCTTTTGTATCCGGCTGGCTGCTTCCTCCGGAGTAATATATGATAATGCCAGGTCTTCAAGTGCATCACATACGGCAAGGCTTAAGTCCTCGTATTTAATTCCTCTTGTTCCGGCGACATTTGTCTTTCCGTTCTCTATGATATAGTCAAGATTCTTTTTCCCATCTTCGCTTAGTCCCTGTATATTCAGCTCCATATCAGCGCGGGATGGCATATATTCAAGATATCGATTAACAAGAAGCTCCTGTCCCTCATTTACCAAATATGACATAAAACGGAAAGCCGCCTCCTTCTGGCGGGACTCCGGATTCAGGCAAAGGATTACATCTACATTAGCTGTTACCGGAGACACTTTTCCATCATCATTCCAGTCAATCAGAAAAGCCTCGTGTTCCGCTCCCTCAGCATCAAAGACTGCGCGGGTTTTTTCATCGCTTACCGTATACATGTTCATGGCCCATGAGCCATTTACTATCATGGGAGCACTTCCTTCACGCTGAAACATGTCATTAACAGTATTATAAAATGGCATTTTTATTGCTTTATCCTGAAATACTCCGTTGCTAAATGAGTCCTGCCATATTCTGAAGGATTCTATTATAGGTTCCGACTCGAAGGTCGTTCTGCCCTCAATCGCATCGTACAAGGCATCGCTCCCGCAGTCAGCTGCTATGGACATCCACAAATCAAGATTCATCCAGGAATCCTTTGCGCCTATAGCTAACGGATATTGCCCGTTTTCACGAAGTTTGCTGCATGTTTCCTGCATTTCTTTATATGAGGTTGGCACTTTAAGACCATAGTTTTTCAGCATGTTGACATCTGCCCACATATATCCGGCATAGGTCTGTCCAAGCGGAAGTCCATAAATCTTGCCGTCAGCATCGCTAACACGCGAAAGGCATGAATCAAGGAATTTATCCTGCCACTCGGATCCCCAGCTGTTCTCACAAAAAGGAGTAAGATTCTCCTCAAATAGCCTGAATGCATCAAAAGCGGAACCCGAGCTTATGCCATATACATCGGGTCCATCACCGTCTATAAGTTCTACCCGCATATGCTCCTGATATGCATTTGCCTCGGTAAAAACATAATTAACTTTTATGTCGGGATTCTCTTTTTCAAAAGAATCTATGATCTTGTAAATCGGACTGTCCGGCCCATAATCTGCAGGATTCCATGTCTGAAAGGTTATGACGGTTTTCCCTTCCTGCTCCTGGGGCTTATTACAGCCGGAAAGCGTACTCAAGCATATGATCATAAATAAAAGAAACAACGCACCTTTTTTCATAAACACATTTCCTCGAATTAACCTACTATCATGCGCACCTTAAATTTATTATCCTCGGCGACGTATCTGATCTCACTGTTTGTCTTTTTAACAAAATCAAGAACACTTCTGGTTCCGATGCCATGGCCGTCTTCTGATGTGACAGGATGCCCATCTTCATCCAGCTCCGCTCTTTCGTTACATGAATTAGATATCTCCAAAAGGAGCTGCTGCTTATATTTTGCAGTAACCTCAATAAAACGTTCACCTTCCGGCACTTTTTCGCAGGCGTGAATCGCATTCTCAAGCAAATTGCTTATCGCTATTGCAAGCTGCATCTCATCAACATCGGTTTTATAGGGAATATTTGTAGATACTGTAACCTTTATATCACTGCGCTCTGCAAGCGTCACATAATGCATAAGCGCAGCATTAACTGTGGTATTCTCGCAATAGCGGTGACTTCCGCGAGGTTCCTGAGATAATCTCTCCTCAAGGCATTTTCTGGCTTCATCCACCTTACCGTCCTGAATAAGTGCTAAAACAAGTGCCTCAAAGTGTCTCCTGTCATGACGCATAGCCCTGTCCTGACTGATGAGTTCTTCTGCAGCGTTAAGTCTGTCGCGCATACTGCCGGCAGCCATTTCCAGGATAGCTGCATCGGATTTTAGCTGATACTCCCTCTGCTTAAGTACAGTTGAATCGACGAGAGCATAGAGTTTTCCGATGACTTCACCATCTGCGAAAAGTTCTTTCTCCTCAGGAGTATAGTATTTATCACCAACCTTTATGGTATCGCCTCTTATGATAGCCTCACGAAGGGCATTAACAACATCCATCGGATCTTTAGTTATTTCCGGATAAAGCTCCTTGGCATGTTCGTTGTAATACTGCACACTTCCACTTTCATCCAATGCGATAACTCCTTCGGATAACCTGTCGACAATATAATCTCTTGCCATGTCGATAACCCCAAGCAGGTTGTATCTGAATATAGCTATAAACATAGAGATTGTGATTGCCACATTTCCAACAACGGAAATATCAAAATAGTATGTAATGAAAAATGCGTGTGCGATCTGCATAATATAAAGAGTTGCAGAAATGAAAAAGCCGCCAAGGATGATACATGCGCGCTTTCTGGCCGTACTTCCGCTATGATTCTTTACAGACCTTATCAGTAAGAAAAGCATAATTATTATTGCAATGGCCTGATATTGCATAAACACTTTATGGACAATGCCATTTCTGTGAAGCAGAACCGGAAACATTCCGGTCTTGTCAAACCATATTTTCGAATAATAGAGAGTATGCTCCTGCAGAGAAAAAATCAGCACATATACCGCAGCATCAATCAGTATAAATGCTCCCGATAAAGCTCTTGGAATATTGATATGAACAAGCTGCGCAGTAAACATAAACAGAGAAAAAACGATCCAGACTCTTCCTACATAAGAAAACTTCAGCGCAGCAATATAGGCATCTTCCGTTTTTGAAAGAAGCTGCAAAAGATATCCTGTATTACTTATGAGCATTGCTATACAGTTGAGGAAAAGATATGCATGAAGCTTATTTTTCAGGTTTCTGAATACAATAAAGCCTTCAAAAAACATGGAAAATATGCTGATTATAATTACTGCTAAAAGAACGGTGCGCACTGTCATTTCGATATTTATCCTTCATTAAATTCACTTATATTTCTTCATAGAATATTATACAAAATATCGTCAATAAGATGTATTTGAATTTTATAGTGTTTATCTGATTTTCCACATAAAAATATATCATCCACACAAAAAAACAGACTCGGATACACTTATCCGGGTCTGTTTTACACTTATTTACATAATCTCAAATAAAATTCATTCCATAAAAAAGTCGTATACTCTTTTCTTATAATCAGGTGCCGTGTCAAAGGTACCGGTTGTCATAACGGGACACCTGATTTCTTTGAGCCTGTCAGTGATATTAAAATTCTTTGCACCGTTTGCAATTATGATGAATCTTCGAAGTTCATCATCTGTGACAGTCTTAGCAATCACGGAAACTTAATTCGCGACATATATCTTGCCTTACTTCTTGTTTAAATGAAGCATTTCTGCCAGTGTTGATGCAAACTGAAGGAGCGGCTGAGTCTGAAGAATTACATGGCCGGGGCCTGTAACTACTGTATTGAAGAGACCTTCACCACCGAAGAGAACGTTGCCGATTCCTTTAATCATAACGATGTCTATAGATACAGTATCATCGCACATTACCAGGTAACCAGTGTCAATTGTCATCTTCTCGCCTGCAGCAAGATCATACTCTACAACGCCACCATCGATCTCAATAAGAGCCTTACCGTTTCCTGAAAGCTTGTTCATGATGAATCCTTCACCACCGAATAAGCCGGACCCGATCTTCTTCTGGAAGAAAATATCAAGGTTTACGCCTTCATCCATTGCAAGGAAGGAACCCTTCTGAACAACGATTGACTTACCTGTAACATCGATCTGTCGGATCTCACCGGGTGAGCATGCGCCAAGTGCAAGTATGCCGGGGCTATCAGCTACATAGCGGTTCATAAACAGAGACTCGCCTGAAAATGCACGGCCGATCATCTTGCCAAGTCCGCCACCGGTATTTGTTTCCATCTTAACGCCGCCACTGAGCCATGACATAGCGCCTGTTTCACACATGATAGCGTCTCCAGCTTCCATCTTGCAAATAGCTACCGGAAAGTTTCCACCTTTAATTTCACAATTCATTTAGTAACCTCCTTTAAAATATATGTTTATAAAAAATTTGTTCCTTAAAATTTTTCTTTTAGAACTCACCATTTTCATTGTAATTCATGATTGTGTTAGCTACAATCCCCTAGAGTCAATGCTAATGCATCCTTCGTAGAATTGACATTATCTTATATGCATACTGGTGGCTGTCGGATTCTTTATAAAAAGCTGCCATCTCATCACATGGAAAGCCATCACAGGATGCACACGAATCGAAGCCCTTTTCATTGCAGCACTTCACAGGCATACATTCATCTCCGCTCTTCCATTCCGTATGCCTGCACGACGGGCACTTCTTATTTAAAAAATCAGGGCATGCAGAACAATCCACACCACAATATGATAATTGTCCCAGCAGTTGTCTCTGTATTTCAGCTCTTTCTTCTGTTGACAGCTCTGAAATATAGATGCAATACTCATTTGGATACCCTCCAACAAACTTCATGTGTTCCATCCCGATCTGTTCTGGACGGGTTATCCATAATACCTGGTCTCCATAGTAATCATCTATGTATTTGAGCCTTTCACCTTTGTAAATAATATCCATATTACTCTTCGCCCTTTCCAAGACCATTGGGAAAACGCAGAACCTGAGCCTTCATCTCAAGTATCTCGTTATCACCTATCATCCCAAGAAATTTTTCTACAAGTTCCAGATCCATATCCTTAGCAAGGTCACAGTATCCTGCTATAAGCTGGAACATCTGATAGTTTTGCAGCATGCTGGGCTCAAGCACATGGTCTGATCTGAGAAGTTCTATAAGTGATATAAATGCTGCATTTGCATCTGTTTCACTTACATTTTCCGGAGAAATATCTTCTGTAATATATTCATAGAATTCTGAATCCTCTGTATTTGCCCCGACAATACTATCGAGTGTTCCATACATGTTCATATCAAGATGAAACATCGACGGGAAAGACTCCTTATTAGCACTTCTCTTCTGAAGCAGCACCTGATATGAATCGCCGCTTTTTCTAAGTATCCATGTATGCGCTGTTCTATGCGGAATTCCTTTGTTATGCGCTTCTGATCTTGTCACCTGCTGCCCTGTTGGAAAACCATTATCATCGCTTACATCAAATATTTCTTCCATCAGCTCTTACCCCGTTCATAAAAAATCTGTCCTATTATCATAACAAAAATCGGGCAGATTTAAAGCTATCGACTTGAAAAAATAAAAACACTGCCGGATTCTACATTCATATACATCCGACCTTTCTTTCCTTATTATGTCGATATTAGATGAAATGTCGTCGCTCTGAAGATACATTATTCTGTACTCTTTTCCGGAAAGCGCATCTCTTACATCCTTATAAAAATCGACAATCTGTTGATCACTTGCTTTTTGGAACAAGATCATATCCTCAACAAAGTTTTGAAAAATGGAACACTCAAAGATATTCTTATCTCCGTTCCAATTGCGAAGCCTTCTACAAAATAGTTCATTCAAACTTCCTTTCTAACCTGTTTCCTGTAATCATAAATAATCCCACCTTCAATGCTCTCATGGCTAAGCCATTCAAAGCCTCTTGATGTCAGCTCACTGTCCGGTCCGGTGCGCTTAAACTCATCGTCTCCGTTGCAGATAACAAGCCATCCGCCATCCTTTGTGATACGTGTAATCTCAGCAATCTCTTCCTCATAAAAATCGCCAATTACGTGTCCGCTCAGAACAACATCAAAAGTGTCATTTTCATAAGGTAGGCTCAAAACCTCTCCATCCAGCACCTTCACGTTAGAGATTTCTTCCGCCTTAATTCTGTCTCTCATGTATTCACGCAGGCAGTCGCAAGGCTCGCTGGCGTAGACTCTCTTTGCTTTCTTCGCCGCTGCAAAGGCCAGACGCCCTGTTCCGGATCCAACGTCCAGAACGATTTTGTCAGTTAGGTCAACCAGCTCGTATAAATATTTCTCATCCCAGTTTCGAATATAGTTGACCTGATTCATTACTTCCGGAAAAGCATAAACAACAAAGGTCTCGTGAGCCTGAAGAATCGCACTCTCAGCTTCCTTCATCTCGTCCTCTGTCCAGTTGCCATAGGGTATCTTCTTAATCTCATCGAGAAACTCTGTGCATTCCGGCGCCTTATTTCGCACGTACCACTCCACATGTGGATACCTGTAAAGCGCCATCGCCATGTCGAGCTTATAATCTCTGTCTCCATAGGAGAACCACTCGTTTGCACTGCAATCCGTAAATATCCATTTCAAAGCCCAGCGGTCAAATAACAGAAAACAATTCATTGTGTAGTCTTTTGCATTAATCCAGTTATAACTCATATTTCCTCCAAGTATATTCTTATGTATCAAATTGTATTTCATTCAGTTTTTTAACATTATTCTCAAGAATCAGATCATCAAAACCTGCAGATCAGATTCACTGAATCAGGCAGATCCTCATCTATAAATCCGGAGTCGACAAACCCGCACTTTTCATAGACTCGAAGTGCAGGCGCATCTTCCTTGTCCACACACACCTCTACATGATCATAGTGATGCTCCTTCTTCAGTTCATCCAAAAATTGTATGGAGACCTGGGTTGTGGATAAAAAAGAAAAACCGTGACTAATAAGCCACGGTTAAAAGACTGCTTTTAAAAATCCAAAATCAGAAAGCACAAACCGAGGTCATCATACTGTATTCATTTGCATTTCTCTTTGTCATTATGAACATACTGATTACCTCGCTTTCTTTTAGATTTGTAACGCAAAATTAAAGTTATCAAATTTCCGATAATAAGTCAACTCTGAAAATTTTAAAAAGGGCATTAAAAAAGCCGGCATTGAGCAGGTTCCTTCTTCGGTATCACTTACTTCTTCTGACTCGCCGCCTTTTTCATCATCGTTTTTTTTCGCCAGATGCATCAAGATGCTGCGTCTGAACATTCACCTGTTTTTTCTGAACTCCCATATCCGAAGGGTTCATACAGAATACAAGAGTCCCTGAAAGCGCTCCTGCGCATATCCTTGCAAATATCTTCTTAAAAAACATCTTTTACAATCTCCTTTTGAATCTCTGATTATCTTTCTCAAATATGAAATACCAACATTTTTTGGTTTTTTAAAAAATAAAGTGATTTTTTATCCTGAAGATAAATTGAAAAGGAATTCTGATTGTGTTATATATGTTTTCTGTCAAGGAGCAGTAACACAATGAAAAGAAATCTAAAAGGAATAATATATACGCTACTTGGAGCATCTTGCTGGGGATTGTCCGGATCAATGGGCCAGTACCTTTTTACCGTACAGCAGATGGATAGCAGGTGGCTCGTGCCTATAAGACTTGGTCTTTCAGGAATACTTATCCTTTTGTATTGCCTGATAAGACATAAAGATACCGTGTTCAAGCCATGGAAATCTGTAGAAATGGCAAAATGGATGATTATATATGGAGTTGCGGGTGTAAGTATCTGTCAGTTCCTATATTTTCTAACAATTGAACTTTCAAATGCAGCCATGGGAACAATACTTCAGGATCTATCACCAATATTTATACTTATCTTTACATGCATGACCTCAAAGAGATTGCCCAGATCTTTTGAAATCATATCCATACTTTTAGCAATAACCGGTGTTTTCCTGTTAACAACACATGGTGATCTAAAGCACATCTCATTACCACTTCCTGCACTTATTGCCGGTATCGGCAGTGCTTTCTGCGTAATGATATACAACGTACTTGCACCAAAGATTACAGATATCATTCCTGTCATCGTGGCTCAGGGATGGTCATTTTTACTTGGCGGTGCACTCTTGGGGATAGCTTTTAGAACCTGGAAAATACACTACATTCCAAACCTTATGGGAATATTGGGAATACTCTTTGTTGTCGTTATCGGTAATATTTGTGCATTTACCCTATACATAAGCGGAGTCTCAAAGATCGGTCCACAAAAAGCTATTCTTTACAGTTTTGCAGAACCAATAACAGCTGCCCTTATCTCAACATTTGTTTTAAAGAGTAGATTCACCATCTACGATGCCATAGGTTTTGGACTTATCTTTATGATGCTATTCTTCATTACCTTTGGTTCAAAAGAAAATACCGCTACATCAAAAGAGACTGCGAAGAATGCTAAATAAGCATTTTTCACAGTCTTTTCCTAGAGCTATGCTCTTCATTAGGAAGGACATGTTTCTGGCAAGAACTCTCATTGTCTGAAGGCCTTCAAGGTCTTTTTCAGCCTGTCCCTTTTCCCTTCCATGAATGACTTTATTTCTGTCATTCTCTCGCTTTGCTTTACGCCAAATGGACATCTGTCGTCACAATGGCCACAGGAAATGCAATCTGATGCCTTCTTTTCCAAGGTACTATAATGTTCTTTTGCAAGCGTATCTCCCACCTTTGCCAGATCATAATATTTGTTCACAAGGCCTATATCTATGCCCATGGGGCACGGTTTGCAATGATTACAGTACACACACTTACCATTTGCCTGCGGTGGCGCAAAGGAACCTATTACTGAGTAATCAAGCTCTTCATCTGTCTTGTCGTAGTAAGACAATAGTTCATCAACCTCTGCTACACTCTGCGCTCCCGGGAGCACTGTGAGTACTCCGGGCTTATCAAGCGCATATTTTATGCATTGAAAAGGTGTGAGTGCCTGTCCGAAAGGCGACCTCTTTGCATCAAGGAGCTGTCCGCCGGAAAATGGCTTCATTACAGAAATACCGACGCCTTCTTTTTCACATCGCTTGTAGACTTCTGCTCTCTCATCAACTCCTCCATGAGCATAATCGCCCTGCCCATAGTCATAACCGGGATTAACGGAAAACATGAGCATATCAATCTGGGCTTCATCCATTATCCTTTGGATTACCGAAGGCGTATGGGATGAAAGACCTGTATGCTTTACCACCCCTTCTTCCTTCATTTTCATAAGATAATCGTATACACCGTTCCGCTGATAAGTTTCCCAATCAGAATCTTCGTCCTGACAGTGAATAAATCCATAATCAATATAGTTTGTCCTAAGGTCATGGAGCTGCTTATCCAGTGATCTCTTAACCGTGTCCAGATCAAGTGACCACCCGTAAGTCCCTCTTGAATAATCCGCCCCAAAATGGATCTGGAAAAAGATATTATTCCTCACATCAGACAAAGCCTCTCCGTACATGGGAAATGCGCTCCCATCTCCTGCAGCCATATCGAAGTAGTTGATACCACCATCATAGGCTCGTCTGATGGTTTCTACCGCGACTTTAGTTCCTGATTCGTAAATATATGCTGAGCCAAATCCTATCTCACTGACCTTATCTCCGGTTCTTTTATTTACCCTGTATCTCATATAAAATCACCTGCCCTGTTTATCCAATCTTTTCAACAAAATCAGACATCATGTCTGAAATCTTTATCTGCTGCGGACATACCTGTTCACAGCTGTGGCAGTGCAGGCATGATACAGGTTTTTTAGACTCATCCATAGCAGCGAGAGCCATAGGTGCTATAAATGTCATTCCACCTGCAGCTGCTGTATAAAGATGTTCATTATACAAAGAAATAAGGTAGGGTATATCAAGTCCCTGTGGGCAGTGACTAACGCAGTAATGGCATGCTGTGCATGGAACAGATTTTGTGGACATCATCCTGTCCACTATCTTCATCAGTCCTTCCATCTCTTTTTCATTAAGAGGCTTATCTTCAGAATAAGTCTTAAGGTTATCCTCAAGCTGCTCTATTGATGACATCCCTGAAAGAACCATCGTTACACCTTTTACTGACTGCAAAAATCTGAAAGCCCATGCCGGGATTTCCTCATCAGGCCTTAGCGCTTTTAATTCTTGTTCAGACAGCGGATCAAGCTTTGCAAGCTTACCACCTCGAAGCGGTTCCATAACCCATACCGGGATATTCATATCATTCAGAAGTTTAACCTTATCTTCAGCCTTCTGGAATTTCCAGTCGAGGTAATTAAGCTGAAGCTGGCAGAATTCCATATGCTCCCCGTATGCGTCCAGGAATCTCTTAAGGACTTCATACTCTCCATGGCATGAAAATCCAAGATGCTTTATCCTGCCATTTTTCTTCTGCTCCATAAGATAATCAAAGATCCCGTACTTCGGATCAAGATACTGATTGATGTTCATCTCACACACATTATGGAAAAGATAGAAATCAAAATATTCCATCCCGGTCTTTTCAAGCTGCTTTTCAAATATCTCTTTAACCTTTGGCATATTTGAAAGGTCATACCCCGGAAACTTTGTTGCGATATAATAGCTGTCCCTTGGGTATCCTGAAAGTATCTCACCCATCACTATCTCAGAGTTACCGTCATGATATCCGAATGCTGTATCGTAATAGTTGATTCCAGCTGTCATAGCTCTATCAACCATTTTTTTTGCTTTCTCCCTGTCAATCTCCGCATCATTACCATTGACAACCGGAAGTCTCATGGCTCCAAAACCAAGTCCTGATAGTTTAATATCCTGAAAATCTCTGTACACCATAGTCTCTGCCCTCCTACAAATCAATAATCATAACCACGCTACAAGAATATCTTTTCCTTTCTTATATCCATTCAAGCTTTCCCGTCTCTAACGCTGCCTCATATCTGCTGATCTTGTAATTGATCTTTTCAAGAGCGATGTCATATTTCTTTTTGGCCTCGATATGGTCATCTTACACCTTGGAGTTAACTCCAGGTCAATAGGTTTTTGCGTACAAGATTATAAAAAATATATAAACCCTAAAAACATAAGAAATCCCATGACTTTATTACAAAAAATCATGGGATGTGATCATCTTTTTAACTTTTATTCAAATAGAACTTACAATGTCAATCCTTTGTTTATCCTTTATAAATGCCAAATACTGTCATGAATAATAATCGTATATATATTGGCATTTCGCATTTAACGCATGGTTTGAATTGATATTCACGTATATAGCATTATCAACGTTACTATGTCCAAATAACTCCACCTTAAAGCCTTCATCTTTAAGCCAAAGCAAAAACGGATCATCATCATCAAAAAAAATGTACACAGAACCTACCGTTCCATGTACACCTTATACCCGTCATAAAACATATTTCTTATCCCTGATATTTCTCCAGCATGCACTTACCGGATACCATTCACAGTCTCCGCAGATAGCTTTAAGCAGCTCATCTTCTTTTCCTGAACCCAAATGTTCATCAAGCTTGGTGATCAGCTCCTGATATGAGTAAACTCCTTCTTTAAGTCCAAGTGCGTCTATTACTCTTTTATCAAAACGCTGAACCTTTTCATCTGTTTTACATACACCCTCTGACACTTTGGATGGACAGTCACTACATAAGCAGTCCGTTGTAAAAATGATTTCCACCTTCTCATCCGAATTATTGCGGAGGCGCTTTGTAACTATATCCATATTGGAGACAAAGCCTTCCGAATATCCTTTTCCGCTATACCCTTGTGTACACAATAAGTGATGCGGTCTTAGTTTAATTATTCCGTCCACTAATATCTTAATCCTCCAAGTATTCTATATTTTTTTCCACTATATCCCTTGAAAAAACTGCACCGTAAAAGGACCGGTACATCTCCCACAGCTTTTCTTTGGACCTGATACTGCTATTTTCCAGCACAAGTATTATGAATGGAACTCCAAAGCATCTTACCCTTAGCCCAGTATCAATGCAGATGTCCCTTATCTCTTTATTCAATACAAGCCTGAGATGAGAAGAGCATTGCTAAGTGCTCAAAAAAAATGGTACAGGCATTTACACACCTGTACCACTCATATTTTTATGACAAAAACTATTAGTCCATAAGGGCCAAACGATCAGGATCGTTTGCGAAAACTTCCTTAGCGTTGTCCTTTGTAACAACTGTAGGATCAAGCTCATAGATCGGAACTTCCTTCTTGCCGTTGTCTGTTGTTACATCTGTAGCGGGCATTCCCTTACCATCCTTAAGGTCGTTGATGATCTCGATTGACTTAGCAACAAGATCCTGTGTAGGCTTAGCAACTGTGCAGTACTGCTTGCCCTGCCATACCCATTCAACTGACTCATTCTCTGCATCAAGACCTGTAACTACAGGATTAGGCTGACCTGCATCCTCACAAGCTGTTACGATTGCTCTTGCGATACCATCGTTAGGAGAAAGAACACCGTCGATCTCTTTATCGGAGTAGTTACCTGCAAGAAGTGAATCCATACGCTTCTGAGCTTTAGCATTGTCCCAGTCCTCTGTAGCACACTGTGTGAACTCTGTCTGACCGGATACTACAACGATGTTACCTGCATCAATTTCAGGCTGAAGAACTGACATAGCACCTTTGAAGAAGTTAGGAGCATTAGGATCAGCAGGGCCGCCACCGAAAAGCTCGATGTTGTAAGGGCCTTCGCCTTTTTCTTTCTTAAGACCGTCAAGGAGTGCCTGTCCCTGTAATTCACCGGTACGAACACTACCGAACTGAACTACGCCGTCAACTGCTTCTGTGTTCTCGATGAGGCGGTCATAACCGATTACATAAACACCGGCATCCTTAGCCTGCTCAAGTGCGCTACCAAGCTGTGTTCCATCGATAGGACCTACAACGATAACCTTAGCGCCGTTCTCGATCATTGACTCGATCTGCTGTTGCTGCTGAGGAACCTTCTGGTCAGCTGCCTGAACTATAGGCTTATATCCTGCTTTTTCAAGTTCTTCTTTGAACATTGTCTCAGCTTCTTTCCAGTTCTGAGTTCCAAGCCAGGGAAGTGAAACGCCGATGGTAGCACCTTCCTCAAAGCCCTCTGTAGCTGCAGGAGTTGCCTCTGCCTCTGAATCTGAAGCAGTCTCTTCTGTAGATTCTGTAGCTTCTGTTGTATCAGCTGCTTCCTCAGTTGACTCAGCTTCAGTAGCTGTTTCTGTTGTAGCTTCTGATTTCTTTTCATCAGATGAACTTGATGAGCCCTCGCGAGCTGAACTACATGCTGTAAGTGTAGTTACTGTAAGAACTACAGACAGCATCATTGCCATAATCTTTTTCTTTTGCATAACTTTCCTCCTTGGTAAATATAACCTTTTTTCTATTTAAGGCCGGCAGGCAGCGCTACCTGCCGGATACGCCTTACAAATTTACAGATTCCTGTTTATCCTCAGTTCTTTGCTGCTTCCTTTGAAGGGAAGAGTCTTCCTATAATAGACGCTTTTCCTACCTTCTTGTTGTAAACATCAAATGCTACGGCAATAAGAAGGACAAGGCCTTTTATAACCTGTGTCTTATCAGCACCTACACCCATGAGCATAAGTCCGTTGTTAAGAACTGCCATAACCATACCACCGACCATGGTTGCAATGATGGTTCCAACACCACCTGAAACAGCTGCACCGCCGATGAATACTGATGCAATAGCGTCCATCTCCCACTGGTTACCATCAGCAGGACCTGCTGCTGTAGATCTTCCTACGAAAAGAATTCCGGCAACTGCTGCAAGCATGGACATGTTCATCATTGTAAGGAAATATGTGCGGCTCACATTTACACCTGAAAGAGCTGCTGCACTCTTATTTCCACCTACTGCATAGATGTGACGACCAAATCTGGTCTTCTGTGTAATAATGTGATAAACGATAACAAGAATAAGGAGAATCAGTCCCGGTATCGGGAAGGAAGTTCCCTCTCTTCCTGTTCCATAGAGCCAGGTAAAGTAAGCAATTATCAGAGAAATCAGAACTATTCTTGCTACTACAACCCATAAAGGCTGCTTTGCACCGGCGATCTGTCCGGAATTTTTGTACTTTCTGACTTCAACGATTATAAGAGCGATAATACCGATTATTCCCAAAACAAGAGTTGAGTTATTCATTCCTGTGAATTTAGGTCCCCACTCAGGCATGTAGCCTGCTCCGAAAAATCTGAGTTCTTCAGGTGCGGGAACTGAGATGGACTGAGATATCCAGATAACTGCGCCTCTGAACATCATCATACTTCCCAGTGTTGTGATGAATCCCGGAATACCGAGCTTTGCAAGGAAAAAACCGTTCCAGGCACCAACAAGTGCTCCGATTGCAAGTGCAATGAGCACTGCCAGATACCAAGGGAGATTTAATTCACTTGCTACCTTAGCCATTACCATTCCTGAGAAACCGGCAACACTACCAACTGACAGATCAATCTGACCTATTACGATAACCATCAGCATGCCAAGCGCCAGAATAAGGACGTAAGCATTACCTGATAAAAGATTCTGGAAATTGGAAGAAGTGAGCATTCTTCCATCAGATATAACATTGAATACAACAATCAGCACAGCCAGTGCCAGAACCATGGTGTACTGACGAAGGTCTTCCCCTAAAACCTGCTTAATATATTTCATGACTTTAAACCTCTTCCCTATTTGTTGTTAAGCGGATGTAACTGTCATTCGCTTCATTAGTGCTTCCTGATCAGCTTCCTCAGCTCTCAGTTCCCCTGTGATAGCTCCTTCAAAAATTGTATATATCCTGTCTGCTACCCCTAATAGCTCAGGAAGTTCTGAAGAAACCATTATGACTGCCTTCCCCTGATCGGCAAGTTCATGTATCAGCTTGTAAATCTCATATTTTGCACCTACGTCAATACCTCTTGTAGGCTCATCAAGTATCAGCACATCCGGCTCTGTAAACATCCATTTTGATAGAACTACCTTCTGCTGATTACCACCTGATAAAGTGCTTACTCCAACTCCTACGTCCTTGCATTTGATTCGAAGCGCCTTTCTGTACTCCTCAGATGCCTTAAGCTCTTTTGTCGAATCCAGAAGTCCGTTTGTCAGAATCTTGTCCATGTTGGCTGAAACTATGGTTTTTCTGATGCTGTCCAAAAGGTTAAGTCCCAGATTCTTACGATCCTCAGGCACATAAGCTATTCCATGCTTTATGGCCGCCTGAACGGTTTTCAGCTTAACTTTCTTTCCCTTTATTTTGATTGTTCCTGATTTATAGATTCCGTAGTTTTGCCCGAAAATTGAACGCATGAGCTCTGTTCTTCCTGCTCCCATGAGTCCCGCAAATCCTACGACTTCACCTGAGCGTACATAAAATGAAGAGTTTTTGCAGACCATCCTGTCCTTGACTGCAGGATCCTCAATATTCCAGTTTGATACTTCGAAAATGACCTCTCCCGGATTGGACTTATGCTCCGGATATCTGTTTTCAATCGAACGACCTACCATCGACCTGATGATCTTGTTCTCATCCACCTGTCCGGCTACTACTTCATAGCTTTCAACAGTTTGTCCGTCACGGATAACCGTAACCGCATCAGATATCGCCGCAATCTCATTAAGTTTGTGAGATATCATGATACAGGTGATGCCCTTCTCCTTAAGACCTCTCATGAGTTCAAGAAGATTGGCCGAATCATCCTCATTAAGAGCTGATGTAGGCTCATCAAGTATGAGAAGCTTAACATTTTTGGAAAGTGCCTTCGCTATCTCAACAAGCTGCTGCTGTCCTACACCCAGGTTCTTAATAAGCGTATCAGGACTGATATTCAGCCCTACCTTGTCAAGAAGCTCCACTGTCCTTCTTCGCTGCTCTGTCCAGTCGATAAGTCCGCCATTTGTCAGCTCATTTCCCATGAAAATATTCTCTGTGATTGACAATTCCGGAATCATCGTAAGTTCCTGATGAATAATTGCAATTCCTGTCTGCTCGGATTCCTTGATATTACGGAATTTCATCTCCCGCCCGTCAAAGATGATCTGACCACTATATGTCCCATAAGGATATACACCGGACAATACCTTCATCAGCGTGGATTTACCGGCACCATTTTCACCACATATCGAGTGAATTGAGTCTCTTTTGACTTCGAGTGTTACATCTGAAAGTGCCTTAACCCCGGGAAACACCTTTGTAATTCCTCGCATTTCAAGAATTAAAGGATTTTCTTTCATTGCCGCCTTTAACCTCCCCTTATATCGCTAAAATATCAGGAATTCATATCCTGAATTATTTTGCCGTAAGATATTCACTGGGTTTCCCCAGTACTCTGTCAGTAGCAATCGCTGCTGCTCCATAAAGTGTAGGGTCAACACTTAATTCGGACATCATAATGTCGACCTGTGAAAACAGCTCAGGAATGGTTCTCTCCTCAACTATTCTTTTTATATGCGGTAATAAAATATCACCCGCTTTCGAAATGACATCGCCTATTACTATGATGTCGGGATTATATGCATTTATTAAGGTAACGCAGCCATAGGCTATGTACTGGGCCATTTCCTTCATGATATCGAGTATGACGCCATCGCCTTTTCTTGCAGCCTCGAATATCACATCGTAATCATCAATTCTATTGTGCTTTTTATCAGTAAAAATTGATGGCAAAGCTTCCTTTGCTCTTGCAAGCATTACCCGTGTAGAGCAGTAAAGCTCAAGGCATCCGTAATTGCCACATTCACATCTGGGTCCGCGATAGTCTATACTAATATGTCCAACCTCACTTGCTGCACCCTGTTTTCCAAATAAAAGCTTCTCATTCTCAACTATTCCGGAACCTACACCCTCTCCCATTAGGAAGTATGCAAGTGTATTCATGGGCTTTTTATGATTACCAAACCACCACTCTGCCATGGCTCCGGCGTTTGCATCCTGTTCTATGAAAAATGGCTTATCGAATTCATTCTCAAATTCCTTAAGGAAATTTACATCGTGCCACGACATCATGTGTGACACAACAGCTATGTGCCCTTCATTTTTAAGATAAGGCCCCGGAACCGCCATTCCTATTGCCACAACGTTCTCGTTTTTATCAAGATACTCACGGATCAGCTTCTTCATATCCTTAAGAACTATCTTCGGATCATCCGTAATGTCAAACTCGACTTCAGTCTGTTTGTAGAACTTACCTGATATATCAAACAAACCAACTGTGTACATATATCTTGAAAACTTGACCCCAATCACACAGTTCTTCTCAGAATTAAGCTTAAGTCCGATCGCACGCCTGTTTCCGCTCCCCTTGATAATACCCGTCTCTAACACAATTCCACTCTCAATAAGAGATGCAACTATCTTGGTTATGGATGCCTGGGTGAGTCCCGTCATTTTCGCAAGCTCTGCCCTGGAACATATTTCGTTTTGTAATTCCTTTTGATGAATAATCTTCAATAACTGCGCTCTGTGAGCTTCATTCATATCGCTGTTATTGACTATCGGATTGTTATCCAATTCACTAACGCCCCCATTAATTTGTTTCCGTTGTTAATGTATTAACTTTGTTAATATATTATGCACATTTATTACTAAAGTCAACCAAAAAATTGCTATTCATTGTATGTATTGTATACTTGCACTAATCGAACATTAAAATTTTGTGAACTTATTACACAAAGAATTTTGGGTTTCATTCGTTATGTTAACCAAATTACCGTGCAGATATTAATTCCAGACAGAACAGATATTAAGAATTTAAACTTAAAACAAAAAAGGTATGTACATTTTTAGTACATACCAAAATTATAAAAATCCATTATTATGAATGTATTATCTAAAAAAATTCTATCTTTTCCTATATGCGCGATATCCTTGACAAAGCAAATCTTCTAATAAAAATTCTCTTTGAGACACCTTGCCAATACTTCTGGTTGAATCTATAATTCTAACTTTACACTTATCTTTATTAATGAATTCCTTAAACAACATGACATGCGAAGATATCGCAAAGACATCACCCTGTCTAATATCCTTTATATCTATTAAATCTGCAATTTCGGGAATATCTCTAGCCCGTATTTTCTTTGGTAGTTCCCAACATACTGTTACAAGCCCCGAGCAATCTACACCCACACATTCACGACTTCCATATCGTGATGTATCTTCCGGTACATTTCCAGCGTACTTACCTTCAACAATCCCCAGGTCAAACTCTTCCAATGATGAAGCATTCCCCCATCCATAGGGAATTCCTACATTCAGCTGTCCCGGCTTCCACCAACCACAATCGAATTCTTCACCTCGCCATGTAATATCCGGCGTATCTACATATCTCCCATTTTTGTCGATACCATGCATTACATTTTTCTCTGATGCATACCACTCATGCTTAGAATATAATAGTGCCTTCTCAATAGCTCGTTTTCTAGCTTCTTCTGTCATTTTATAATCCCCATTTCCCTATGAATCAGTCTAACTCCATAGTTTAACCTATTCCTGCTCCAGTCTGTTAGTGTAATTCCTCAATAAAACTAATTTGCCTTTGCGTAGCCAACTCATCTCTGGACATTTTTCGTAATTCGCTTGCAGTAACCCACTTATAAGCAGAAGTTTCTCCATCCTGTAAAACTACGCTGTTTTTATCGATATCTGTAACGCACAGGTAATCTACATAATATGTCTTATGCCCATGATGCAGTACTCGTCCAATTTCAACTAATTCGTCGGAAGAAATACCGGTTTCTTCAAGTAACTCTCTTTGGGCACAAGTCATTGGATCTTCTCCCTGCAAAGCAGAGCCTCCAGCGGTTGCTTCCCACATTCCTCCAAAGTGTTTTCTTTCATCACGCTGCATTAACAGATATGTACCATCCTTGTGTCTTACTATAATCTCACAACAAAGATGAAACATCCCATCAGGTATCTCTTCGCCGCGAATCAGTGATGTCTCATCTATCTTATTTAGCTTTGCATCATATGCATCCCAAATTTCCATGTTTGCGTTCTCCTTGTAATAATGCCGCTGATATATCAGATGCTTTTTTGTATATCTCTCTGCAAATATCAGTCCGCCAAAACCCAAAGTCAAGCAGTGCTTCTTTGTTTTCTGTTTTTGTAACCAGATACTCTTTATATCCGTAACTGCTTTGAGCAAGTTGAAAAAGATATATATAAGGCATTACCTCCAAATCTCTTTCAGTAAGCGGCGAGTATTTCACGTACTCTTTTACATATAAAGAAAAATCCCCAACATCAAAATATGATCCGTTTCTGCTTACTCCACCTGATTGGATATATGACCTCATAATCTCCCATACTGCAGGAATACAACCTGCCGAAGAGGAATCGATAACCGCCTTAATTTCTCCTCCATCGCAGATTAACTGACAAGCCGTGTAATCCCCATGAGTTGAAGTATATGTTATGCCTTTACCCTAATGTATTCCATGTGTTTAATACCCCTTTGCCTTAATCGGATGCCTGATCACAGTCTTCAGCTTCTCCGGAGCAACCTTTCTGGCATCGCTCAAATAAATCTCATGATGCAGCCGCTTATCCGTAATATCCAGTTCATACCCCTGCTGTTCCATGAACTCATGCATCATAGACACCGTAGCAGGCTCATCATCATAAGAACCGATATGCATACACTGGACGCAAAGTCCTTCCTCGACTTTCAAAAATTCTACCTTGGAAAAATCCATCTTTTTCTTTTTAGTCGCCTCATCTACAGCCCACCGGAAATCTTCATCAGTCACAAAATCCGGAAGGCGGATCACAGATATCCAATGGAATTTTTCCTTGTGCGCATAGTCAATTCCGTCCACGCCATCTTGCCACCAGAATCCTTCCAGCGGCGGAACAACATAATCGAAATAACCCTCAATCCGATGATCGCTCTTCTTGCTCATCTTAATTGTAAAGGCAATCCCATACAGCAATCCGATAGCCTGCTTATACTCTCCATCTTCTTGATTCGGATCTCCTGATCCTCGTACTGCGATATAATTCATGCTTGGTACCGTTACAATGTCAGGCTTATTCTTTGGCATGTAAAACTTTTTATATTCCTTCTTGAAATCAAACGCCACCGCAGCTTACCTCCCCGCATCCTTATCTTCAAAAGGTTTATTCCAGGAACCGATCTCAATCAGATTTCCTTCCGGATCAGCGATATAGCAGGTCCTCTGTCCCCAAGGCTCCAACTCAGGCTCCAATACCGGCGTTGCCCCATTTTCAATTGCATTCTTGAACGCAGCATCGACCTCATCAAAGGTATCTACATAAAGAGCAATTTCCGAATGTCCATTCAGGCCCCGCACATACTCATACCGGCGGTTAGTCATCTTTTCAAAATCTTTCCTGCCGTACAATAGAAACAGCGTCCCGTCTTTTACAAGATATACATTGGATGCATCCTCCGCCTCCTTGATCTCAAATCCAAGCACATCCCTGTAAAATCGGATCATCTTTCCCATATCCTCAGCCAATAATCCAAAACCGTCCAACCTCATGACGTCAAGCCTCCTTTTTCTCATGCACTCTTCAAGCGGCAATACTTCGCAGCCTTTATCAGCATAGTACGCATACATTTCATCCAGCTTTTTCAGATCATAACTCGTTATACAATCAGCCTGTCTATCTTCATTTCTCTCACGCCCCATATGTATCTTATTAAAGTCAACACGACAACTATATGTCATGTTTATTATAATAGTCAAAATTTTTTTCCGTAAACAAAAAAGCCTGCCGGCATCGGGATTTCTCCCAACACCTGCTGGAGTTGTTTTCTAAAATCAGAGCGTTCTTTTTCAAGCTCAGTGGTATCAACTTTAGCACCAATCTTATCCCTGATGGCAGCTTTAAACTTTGGATTATTAACCATTTTCTTTATTGTTTCTTCCACAGCCGCATTTACTCTATCCTGTCCCCATTGTCTATGATAATCACAATGGTGTCCATCAATTCTGATTCTATGCTTACATGCATAGTAGAAAAAGTCTCTGTAATAAGTTCCATCTTGCTTCTTTTTCCTGTTCACATTTGCATACATGGCTCCACCACAGACAGGACATTTCAGAATTCCGGAAAGAATATGCTCATGATCTAGGCTATGTGTCTTTTCATGCTTAAAGCCTGTTCTTTCTCTCTTTGATTTGGCTAACATAAACTCCTCTTCGGATATTATTGCATCATGCTCACCTTCGTATATTGGATAAATTCTAAGAAAAACAAGAAAAAACACAAGTAATTTCATAACAAAAATAATCGGCCTTTATCCCACAATGAACTGGATAGAGGCCAGTTTTACTAATATTTTGTCATTATTCTAAACAAGCCGGAATTTTAAAAATTAACCCATACATCTATTCGTCCTTCATTGGAACTTCGAAGATAGGCTCGAATTTTTCAGCAATCGTTGAAAAATCAGTCATATTTTCCCCTACCCAATGCTTATAAATCAATGATTATATCCAATACCTGCGAATCGGCTCATCATCACCATCTATAGTAACTGTGTTTTCTAGTATCCCACCGCATTTTTCTATGGTTTTCCATGAAGCAGTATTGCTTTCGTGAACCCCAAGTAATACTTTGTAAATTTTCTTTGCTTTTGCCTCTTCAAGCACCATCTTAAGTACTTCAGTTGCATATCCTTTTCTTCGCTCACATGGACGGATTCCATATCCGATATGTCCCCAAGTATTTAAGCCTTCACATGTCAAATAATGTCTTAAACTCGCTGCCCCTACTAATCTTCCGCTCTCATCGATTACAAAAAACGAAGTTGTAGCACTGAACCTTTCATCGACGATTCCATGCTCGCAGTTATCAAGCATTCTTATATGCTTTTCGAATTCTTCTGTGGAGTCAAAGGGCTTATCCAAAAACCATGGCGCAATCTGTGTTCCGCTATCACACCATTCTTTCATCATCTCGTTGAACTGATCAAAATATACCAAATCAGGCTTTGCCAAATATAGTCTCATTTATCCCTTAACCCTTACCTTGTCGAATACAGCTTGAATATCTTCCTTCGCCCCTTCAAATTTTGGCCACGCATCTATTCCATCATCTCTTTTTCTGGGGATTATGTGAATATGGAAATTGTTTTGCCCGTTCTATCATAGCCCTGATAAGCGTTCCTCCCACGCCTTTCCGCTGATATTCAGGTAATACGCTCAGTGGGCCAAAGTCAAGGACTGGAAGAGACATATCTTCCTTTCTCACAACTGCGTTGCTACAAATAATATGCCCGACAATCGTCTCATCGTCCAGTTCCGCAACCAAACTGAGTGCCATAATCCCATCACGGTGTCGCAATTCATGGACCATCCAATGCTCATAGGGACAACCAATCTGTCCCCGCTGGACTCTGTCAGGATACCCGAAGGCAGCTCTCGTTATTTCCTCTACTCTTCTATAGTCTTTTTCTGTTTCAAGTCTAACATTTATCTCCATGCAATTATTCGCCGCTAGCTATTTTCCTTACATTGTATTTATTTATCTCAACACATTTTTTATCAGCATCAAACTCAAACTCAACAATCCATGGCATTTCAAATCTTATCTTTTCAAAATCCTCATAAATAAATGCTCATCATCTTCGCCAACCTTATAGGCTCCGTTATTTAGCATTACCTTTTGGGATGCGATATTATCCTTGTTGACGCGCAGGTAGATTTCATCTTCAGGCACGATCTCTTTTGCCTTTAAAAGAGTTAATCTAAGCCCTTCCGTTCCATATCCCTTGCCACGATACTCCTTTGAAATGCTATATCCTATGTGACCCGCGCCTTCACGAAGAGCGTCGGTAAGGTGATGTCTTATCCTAAACTCACCAATTAGTTTATCTTCATCCCATAAGTAGTAATAGGTTTCAGGTACAAACCAGTCAGGCATATCGACCGGGTTTTCATGAGAAATCTGCTTAGGAAGAACTTTTTCTTTATACTCATCAAAAGAAACTCCACGATAAGAATTGGTTAAACCATTCTCGTCTTCCGGTAAATTCGTTGTATACTCCCACTGTGCTTCTACATCTTGTAAGTTAATCTTTCGAAGTTCCATACTGCTCACCTTTCACCATTATAAATCGCGCACTAAATAATCATAGCATAGCAGGGCTTTCCAACATACACAATAGCTACAACCAAGTATTCCCGAGCAAAATTTAAGAGGCACTCTATAAAAGAATGCCTCTCTTTCGTCAAATCATCTTAAAATGCTTAAGCGCTTCTGTGATAGCCTTCTCTTTCTCTGGTGTAATTCCCGGTTGTCTACTATCATCTGACTTTGGCTTATTATAATTTTCACGTAACTCTATACCGTTCTTTCTTTTTACCTGAGCAATATTAGCCAATAGCGCATAAGCCATCGCATAAGCTGCAATGAATTAAGAATATCCGCAGCATTTCTTCCAAATCTCGACAACTTGAAAACAAGGACGTATTTTACCCCGTCCTTGCAATCTTCGATATCATTAAGCATTCTCTGAAATTCATGCCTGCCCTTTATGTTCTTGCCGGAGAATCCTTCATCAGAATACTCGCCTGCAATTTCCATATCCTGGTATTCCGCATACTTTCTGATTTTCTCTTTCCGAGCTTCCAGAGAGTATCCATCAACCTGAATAGCGGTGGATACTCTTGTATATATGTAACACTTAGTTTTCTTAGTCTTTGTCATAAATTGTCATCTCCCTCCATTTTTCTGTTGACAACTGTAACAAACCTATTTAAGATAAGAATCAAGAAATGGGTTTTCACTGGGTAGGGCTTCGGCCTGACAGGACTTGCTCGTTTCTTTTTTTATTTCCATAACATCATATAGATATTTCTTCCCACTGCCTGCATGTCTTATCAATAGTCTGGCGTGAAAAATATTGTATCCAGTGATTTCATCATCTTCACCATAGATTGGTAATCCAAAACGAGTATCATACCTATACCATCCATTCTTAGCATCACGGCCATGCTTTTTCTTCCTGTTTTCTTCAAACACCCCATTCGTAGCTATTTCAATCATTTCCGGTATTCCCTGTGCAGCATTTGCCTTAGCTTTAGCAACCGCACCTTTCAGCTTCTTGGTATAAACAGATCCGGCATATTCCCCTAGAAGAGTTGTCCCAATATATATGATTTCTCCATCCTCTGCTATTGAGTAAAACTCTCCCACATAATCTTTAAGATACTGTTCGACATCTTCCCAGTTCAGGCTTCGCTTACCCTTAAAGATAATGTCATTTATCATGACAATGCTGTTTCCATCTGCATCCTTAATTACAGATACATTTCTTGATTTGTTTCCTTTTTCCATATTGCTCCTCACTTCTTTTAACCCCCTCGAATTCGATGGGGTTAGGATCATTCAGATTATAAACAGGTCGATTTCGACCTGTTTAAACATACTGATTCCAAGACAATTATTCCTTCTCATCATCCTTAGCCTTAAAGCAAACAAAAGCAAAAATGATGATTACTATCGTAGTTCAGCTAATAACATTCTTGATTCTCTACCGTATTTAATCTAAAAAATAGCCCCTGACCATTGGTCAGGGGCATTATCGTCATATTTCCGAGATATTAAAATAATCCATAGCCACTTGGACGCATTCTTGTATAAGTGCCTCATGTTTCTTATAATCGGAGAATCCACTAAGTTTGACTCGGTATTGTTTCCATCTACTTTCATATGTAACGTCTAATCCTGCATCCTCAATTTTAGCAGACAATTCAGGATTCTCATTCGTCTTAAAAAACAAGTGTAAAAACGATTTCTTGGGTTTAAATGATATAAAATTCTTAGCTACTCCATTCTTTGCTAACCCTACATAAAATTTATTGTATTTCAGCTCATAACCAGAAGTGTATTTTTCCAAAGCATTAAAAATATCATCTACATCTTTCATTATTTTCTTAGTGCTTCGGTTTTCCCAATAGTTTCTGTCAGTTACCTCATATTCATCTTCTTCGTCAGTCCCAAGGGTGACACGATCCATGACTTTTGTAAAAGCTAAGGATATGTCATCCCCAACCTTATATGCTGACAGCTGCAAAGCTATTAGCGGAATATTACCATTAAACAGGCTAATTACATTCATAAATCTACCTGTTATCTCCTCAGCAACAATAACTGCGCAATGATCATACTGAGGATATCTCTTCTTCTCTGTATCCCAGTACTCAATTGTTCTAATGATATGACTTGGGTCAGTAGCTCCAAGCTGAATTTCGATTTCATATCGAGCATCATTATCTACATTTCCCATCAAAATATCTAACCGCCCACCTAATGGTTGTATTTTTTCTCTTTGAATCGGTGTAAGTTCTCCCAATCCCAATGACTCAGGATGTTCAAAAATAAACTTTTGAATAAGATCCTCTTTAATCTCAGGATGATTCTTTAATGAAATTCTTTGTAGATTTACAAGATTAGCCATTTCAAATTCCCCCAAAAGAAATATAAACCAAAACATCGTACAATATCATTATAGCATATCACTTATTTCCTAACGTTAAACAGTATGCATTTTTAACTGCCAGCAAACCTACCGTCTCGTCTTACCCGTAGACCAATTCCCACAAAACCTCTCAAAAATAGCAAACATAAAGGACCTGGCACTTTATGCTAATATTTTAACGTTAGCATAAAGCCGGTCCCAGTGCGGTCTTGCACAATTGACATTAACTGTGTTCAGCTTTTGTTAGCAAAGCTACCGTCTCAACATGGCAGCCAGCAGCTCTAAAGCACGATAAATACTGGCTTTATGGCGGTTTCACCTTTTAACGATAGGCCATAAAATGAACCCAGTTTTGAACCCACTTAAAAGAGTCCCATTTCTTCTATTATTATATATTACCCGGCATTCGCTAATCCATACTAGAAAATGATATTGTATAAACTCCTTCTTTATTATATGAAAATGCCAATAATGCTCCCGTATCGGGGTCCTTAGATAAAACAGAACCCCCATATCCTGTTCCATCACCCCAACCAGCATCTCTTACATTAGTACACGCTTCCTCACCATCCATTCCAATGTACAAGCCTAATAATGAATATACGTTACTATTCAATGAAACCTTTGATATAGGATCCCCCCAAACTGAAAAATCATCATTTTTATATCCTGAATTATTCTTAATTTTCGTTAATCCGTATTCAGATATAACGCTTGCTAAATCTTGACCAATTAAAATCGATATATCCATTTTATTTGTATCCGAATTTAGTAAAGTATATTTTCTATTATTATCAGTACCCTCATCTATTGAAGATTCGCTTGCCTGTTCTTCTACCGGTTCTTCATCAGATTGAATTTCAAATTGTTTCGTACTTTTCTTTTCATACCCCAAAATATCGTTCTTATCCAGATTATGGCTTTCAAATATTCCGGCCAAAACAAACGCCTGAACAAGTATAGGCATACTTTCACCATCTAGGCTCATATACTCCAAAGTAAAAACTTCCTTATCCGTGTCTATGACCCACTGAACTGTCATATCCATATCATTTCGAGTACCATCAAATTGAACAACTTTCTGTCCCGTATCACTTGTAAATGATTTCCATTTTGGATTATCAAAAAATGAATCAAAAGCTTTTCCATAAGTTATATTTGGATACCCTTCTGGAGTTGCTGTTTTTACCATGGAAACATACATATCTCCTAAGTTTGCATATAAATATGTTCCTCCAAACACTACGAGTGCTACCATAGCGGTTGCAAGCACTGCTTTATAAATTCTTAGAATACCCACATAGCCTGTATATATTTTTTCAGGAGACCATTTATAAGCTTTACTATCATATACAGTTCCAATGTAATTCATTATTGCATTCTGTTCTGCCAGGCGAGAATAATACTTAAACAATCCTCTGCTTGGCTTTTCAAAAACCAGATGCCCTTTATTTATTCTCAGTATGTATTCGCCTTGCATGCCTGTAATAATCAAATCATCCGTACCGCTCATTCGAATATCCTTGATATAACGACTCTTTGATTTTTTTAATAAATATGCTATTTCTGCAGCAGAGCTAATACCTTCAAAATTTGCACCTGTTTCATATACATACGCATTTGCAAACAAATTTCTTATAACATAAACAAGTAATAATACTGGTACTGTGAATATAAGAATTGCTATTGTTATTCCCAAAATAGAGTTTATAGCAATATTGTAAAACTCAAACATCTTAAAAGTATTGGGTAATTTCGTAAATATAAAAACCCCATAGACAATTGCTATCATAGATACAACATAGAAAACAATATAAATAACAGGCGTTTCATCAGCCATTCCAATTTTTGAATCTATAAATTTCATCTTGCTATTCACATCATCTGGCTGCTCAAAATCATCACCTGATCCCATGCGCACTAAATCTTCAGCTTGTTCATATGCATTATCTTTGCTCAAACCTTGCTTCAGCTGAAAACCACACTTAACACAATATTCATTGCTATCATTATTTTGTGTTCCACATTTTGCGCAATACATATTAACCTCCATAGAGAATTGCATCTTCTGATGAACAAAAATAGAAGAATATCCGCTGAAAACTGCGCACACTCTTACCACTTTAGTTTATGGTTATATCGATTGGACGGTCAATAAATCACAACTTAATAATTTATAAAAACTTACTGAAAAAGGATATTGGCAATTATAATATGCTCCTTCAAATATTCACACACAAAAAAGACCCAGGATTGCTTACATCCTGAGCCATGTCTCCACTATTATTTTATTTCCTACCTAGGCAGCCATTTTTTATCTCCCACAAAGATCATACTTCTATTGGATATAATCTGTATGTTATATAAAAAGATTATACTCTTTTTATATATAAATTCTTTTATTAATTGTGGATTAGATATTAAATAATATTATCATTTCATATCCCCTACAATCAAAAGGGAATTTAGCGTGGGAAGATGGAACAAACATCGTTAAATAACACTCTGAGAATATGATAAATAGTTCTGCAGGAATCAGTGCTCAATAAATAGATGAGCTGATAGCAACAATCAAGAAAACAGAATACATATCTCATAATTAGGAGGTAATGATTATGAACAATTTAAAAAAAGCATGTTTTATCGTTCTTACTGCTGTCTTTTCAATTATAGCTCTACACATTAGCCCAATCATTGCAAGCGCTTCAACTCTTTCATTCGATGACCTCTTTATTGAGGGTACTTCTTATACCTTTATAAAAAATAATTCAAGTGGCTCCCTCTCAAAAATTGACCTAACCTATTATCAAGGCTATGAGCCTTCCTTTTCATGGCAATCATATGATCCCAAAAAAGATAATAGTGTAGGACTTAGCATTTTATCCATAGGTAACAATAATGAATTCACTTTTTCAACAAGGTATGATAAAACGAGCATATCGCTCAAGTACAATAGCTTCACTGAGTCTCTTGAAGTTTCTTCATATACCGGATTTAAAGATACTAATAGTTCAGATATTTTAGGCGTATACTCACTATCAAAAAAAAGTAAGCTTCTTCATGACAATTTGCCAAAAGCAAAATATGATAATGAAGAAGACCTGATAATGGCCACAAATGAAATTAAAACCGCAATAGCTAACGGAGCATATTTGGACCAAGACGGGGATACTTTTTCTTTAAAAATGGATGACGGTACTACTATCCGGACTGTCGGCTGGTACGAAGCGGACGTTTATAGTCAAAAAGTTATTCGTAACGAGAAAGACGGTTATAATACTCCCGTATATGGAGCAGATGCTATACTTTATTCTGAAGAGATAAAGCTTCTTCAATCTGTTCCCGAAATACAAAATAATCTGTCGAATGATAAAAATCTTCGTAGATCAGGAGAAATCTCACAAGATAATAATGACTTTTTCGAATATAGTCAGTACTACTTAGTCGATGAAAATGGTTCCTGGTATTCAGAATATGCAATCAGTTTGGATTATGGCCAGATTTATGAGATAAAAAATGATGTTTGGTATTTATTATGGAGCAGTAAGGATGCTATTATTTCCAGTACGGCTCAAGAAAATCTAAATGAAGAACAAAAACGAGAAGAATATTCTTTTGTACTGGATTTTGCTAATTCTTACATCATTGATATAGCTGATAAGTCAATTCTTGATAAATATCATTATGAATATGATGAAGCAGCTGTTAAAGATGAGAATCAGACAGAAACTATAAATGGTGAAAAATGTAGCGTATATTCTGTGCTATATGTTGTTGATGATGAAACTTCAGAGCGATGTGCTAGATTGGCTGTAAATATACAAAACAAGCATATTTACAAACTAGAAGGATCTTCCTATGTCCTTATTTACAATGATTATGAATATTTAGGGCCCTATTCGGACTATGAATATGACGAGGACTACGATTACTAATTTCTACTCTCCACGTGTCCATTATTGTTGCAAAAGTTTACGTGCGTGACTGTTTTGCCACGCACGTTTTTTGTACCTTATAAATATCGATCTGTAACAATTTTATATAATTTTTTTTCACTGTCTTGGCACATCTATGTCAATTCCAGCCTTAAAAATGATCTGGAATCTGTCATCGTAAATCTTGATCTCCTTGATATAGCGCCTAACCATGATATCATCAAACTCTGCAATCTCGGTAGGCGCTTCCTGAAGGAATTTTTCCATCTCCGCAACTTTTCTCTTAACTCCTTCGTTCTTGGCCTTATCAACCATCAGCTCTTTCTTATCAACTTTGAGCTTTTCTATCTCCTCTGCCAATTTCGAATAATCTTTCCTTGCCTGGGCAAGCTCTAACAACTCTTTCTGTTTTCCGGCCAGTACCTTATTGATAGCCTCAAGCTCCTTAGAATTATCATTGGCCAGAGCTGTTTCAATGTTTTCTTTGAGCTTTACCTTCATATCCTTTGAACACTTAAGGACCTGATTGATTGCTGTAACCGCTGCTTCCTTAAGCTCAACATCGGGAACCATTGGAGCCGGGCATGCATTAGGCCCATGCTCAAATCTGGTGCAGCACTTCCATTTGATGGTGACCTTGCCTCTGTCTGTTAGAACGATCCGCCTATAAACATCTCCGCATTTGGTGCAGGTGCATAAGCTGCTAAGAGCATATTTGCTGGAGTAGAGTCTTTTCTTACCGGTCTTGGTGTAGATACTGTTTCTCCTAAGAAATTCTTCCTGAACCTCTGTGAAAATATCTCTTGGAATAATCGCTTCATGGCCGTTTGTTACATAGTATTGAGGCACTGTTCCATCGTTCTTTTTTCTCGTTTTCTGCATGAAGTCCTTGGTAATTGTCTTCTGCATAAGAGCGTCTCCCATGTACTTTTCATTTTTGAGGATTTTTTCCACAGTACTCATGTGCCACTTATATTTTTTCGCACCTGTCATAACTTTGTCTCGCTGTAAGCCATTTGCGATATCTCTAAGTGTAGCTCCGTCCAAAAACTCTTTATAAATGCGCCTTACTATCTTGGCCTCCTCTTCAACAATGGCCAACTTTCCGTCTGGCCCTTTGGTGTATCCGAGAAAACGGTTATAGTTGATGTTATATTGTCCGTTTTGGTATCTATACTGAATACCCATTTTAACATTCTGGCTGATGGATTCTGATTCCTGCTGGGCCAGCGATGCCATAATGGTAAGTAGGAGCTCTCCGGTAGAATCTAAGGTATTGATGTTCTCTTTTTCAAAGATGATCGCTATATTCTTTTCACGAAGCTGTCTTACATACTTTAAGCAGTCCAGGGTGTTTCGTGCAAATCTGCTGATGGACTTTGTAAGAACAACATCTATCTTTCCATCCATGCAGTCATCTATCATTTCTTTGAAGCCTTCTCGGTTTTTAGTGGTCACACCGGTTATTCCGTCATCAGCATAAATGCCTGCAAGCTCCCAAGCTTCATTCTTGCCAATGTACTCGGTGTAATGCTCAACCTGTGCATCATAGCTCCCCGCCTGCTCATCGCTGTCTGTACTAACTCGGCAGTACGCTGCAACCTTTAACTTTGGCTTATAAGCATCCTTAACCACATTGTTCCCGGGACGTTTCTTTGCTGGGATTAGAACAACATTTTCATTCATCACTTGCCTCCTTGATTTGGCTATAAACATATTCGGCCTGCTTATACGGGTCTTCATATCTATTCTCCAAAGCTCCGAGCTGGAACTGGATATTCATTATCATTGGTGCATCCTTCTTTATTTCTCTGATGCGATTTTGTGCTATAGCATTCTGGAGTTTAATCTCATTTGCCTTATTAAAAACTTCCTCATCAATGATCTGCGGGTAAAAGTCAGTTCCCAAATAAACCCTCTTGCTGATGATCCTCCCCAAGGTTGCATGTGGCTTCTTCAGTCCGATCTTCATGGCTGCTGCTCTCATTGATTTACACTCGATGAATTCTGTAAACAGCGCTCTTATCATCTTTGCTGCAGGTTCATCAATCTTGGCCACGCCTTTATCAATGTAGTACCCATATGGTATATGGTTCATTCAACTTCCACCCTTTCTGTTAATTTGAGGCCGCACTTCAAATTAAAAGTGTATGTTTCTCTGTCCTTTACTGTTACTGACTCGACGTATGCCAGGAAGAGCTCATCGTCATAGGCTACCGGGTTCTTAACTTTTGAAATGTATTTAAGGAGCTTCTCTGCTTCAGTTAAGTGTGTAAGGTTACCATTTATATATGAAGATATGCTCTCCTTCTCTTTTGCCAAGCGGTCAGCCTCGATCAGAAGCATGTTCTTTTCTTCCTGATAAGTTCCCGGATCTGTATAACCGGAAGCCATAAGCTCTGCTAAAACTTGCTGCTGCATATTGTTATCTCTTATCTTTTCTTCCAGAGCTTTAATCTGTCGGAGTCTGTCAGTGCTGTTAATGCCTCGAAGATTATCTACAAAAGGCCTTAACATCCTCGGATGGGCTATACGCAGTTTATTCATCATCTTTACAAAAGCTGCCTTTATGTATTCTTCCTTAACATAAAGCATCCCGCAGGATAATTGATCACTGAGGTGTGTTTTACAAGTCCAGGCAATAAAATCGCCACTCTTCTTATAATGGGTACGCCTCTTGAAGTTTGCCCCGCAATCTCCACATATGATCTTTCCTGTAAAAGCGTATCTTGTCTTGTACTTCTCTCCATCAATAATGCCTTTTTCTACACCGCGCCTTTGTACAGCATCAGCTACTCTATCAAAAGTTTCATGATCGATTATTGCCTCATGGTGATTCTGGCAAAGGTACCTGTCCACATCTCCGTAATTATGATGCCTTCTGAAATTCCCATCCGTGTATGTTTTCTGAAAAACTACATCTCCGGTGTATTTCTCATTCTTCAAAATGTCCTGGACTGATGCTGGATGCCATTTCCCGCCTCTCTTTGAAGGTATATTCTCTGAATTAAGCGCTTTTGCTATTGCTAAGGAACCATGGCCAGCAAGTGCCATGTCAAAAATCTTTTTCACAACTTCTGCCTCGGAAGGAACAACTACCATCTTGCCATCATCGTTTCTGTAGCCGTATGGCGGGTATGATATTTTGTATATTCCTTCTAAGTATCTGTGCCTTACACCCCATTTGCTGTTTTCAGAAATAGACCTTGCTTCACTCTCAGCTATAGAGCCAAGTATTGAAAGCATCAGCTCAGAGTTCATATGCTCTGTATCTATGTTTTCCTTTTCAAAATAAATACTCACGCCGATCTGATTAAGTGATCTAACCATCTCCAGCGTGTTTTCTGTGTTTCTTGAAAAGCGACTTATTGACTTAGTAATAACCCTGTCTATCTTTCCTGCTTTACAATCCTTAAGTAGATTCAAGAGTCCCTCTCGCTTCTCTACCTTAGTTCCTGTGATTCCTTCATCATAATAGAGGCCGGCGTAGCTCCAATCGCTCCTCCCCTTGATGAAGCACTCATAATGTTCTTTCTGTGCATCAAGGCTTTGGTGCTGATCATCACTATCTGTAGATACTCTTGCGTAGGCCGCGACTCTTGTTTTCTTATGAGCTGTAAAGCATTGCATGGGCTCAATCTTTGTAATCTTAACCATCGTCTCGTCTCCTTGTTTGGTCGATACCATACATCACTCTACCGGCCATTATTATCAAGTTATATTTCTATGAGTTCCTTATATAATGGCGAGAAGCTCTCTTTGTTTAATCTTGTAATTCTCCCTTGCTCTTCATCAGAAATAAGGCCCTGCTCAAAAAGGGACTTGGTAATCTTCTGTGCTATTTCATACTCAAAATCCTGCTGCATCCCTTCTACAGTTATTTCCCTTGCAGGAGTATCCATCATTTCTCTGATATCACTTGTCACGTCCATTAACACGCACCTCCAAATCTGTCTTCTAAGTAGCAATCATGACAACAGTACTTGCGGTTCTTATTGCCGTAGGCTATAAAGGTCTTTCCACAGTTCTTACATATGACCTCATAGTTGGCTTTCCTGTTTACCTGATCCAGGTGTGAGTTCCAATATTCATTTCTGCAGCGATCACAGCAGAAGCGCTTTTTCTTTCTCCCAGCGTTCTGTATAACAGGCTTACCGCAATTCTCACAGGCACAAACGTTTATTGGTCCTGCTGCCACATAGCCTCTCTTCCCGCCAAGATCATGCCTTCTGCAATATGTTTTTATGCTGTTGACAGATATCCCCATCTTCTTAGCAATCTCTGTATAACCAATGCCCTGCGCTCGGAATATTTCGATCTGATACTTTTCGCTCTGCGTCATTACCTTAGCTCCCTGCAATTGTTCTTCTATAATCCCTAATTACAAAACCTGTGAAAATGTACGAGAGATTTTGAATTTTTCTAATAGTTATGTATTTGAAGAGGATCCTTTTTCCGGTTTTTGGAAACAAATAGTTAAAGTTTTACACCTCTCTACTAGTTAGGTATCCGAGTGAGGTGTTTTTCCGGTTTTTCTGAAAAATTTCTTCTATCTTTCTAAGGGGATTTGGGAGACTGAATTCCGGGGAGCAAAAAAAAAATAAGGCCAGACATATAGTCTGACCTCATCGCTTCACTTTTATTATGCTTTTAATTCTTCTGAATGACTCTTCGATCTCTTCACCAAGCTTTTTAAATCATGTGAAAAATAGTCACTAAGCATCATCATCTTGCACTTAGTAGAATACTCAATTTCAAAAGTATTCATGTCAAGTTTCAAAAATGCTACAATCTTTGCGATTTCTTCTTTGTTTCTCACTCTTGCCTGGTCCCAAGCCAACTCCCTTTTTTCATCATTTGACATATGTTTCTTAGCCATATCTGTCCCTCCTAAATAATTTCCTTGGAGAGTATAGCCTATTTACAGAATACAAACAATGGAACTTCGCAAATTGAATAAAAAAGGGACAATAATAATTAATCTTTCATGATAGGGACAGTCTAAGACTGCCCCATATATGGTTCAAAAATAAAAGCTTAAGACTCATAGTGCTCAGTCATAACATAGGAATACTCCCATTCACCGCCTTTATATGTATCAATCACGTATGCATCATTATAGCTTCGAACTTGAATAAACAGCATGTCGCTATCTTGCTTCATGGTATTAGGATCATAAGCAAGGTATGTATTAGTATCAACCATATACAACAATGCATATAGTTTTTCTACTCCATCAACATAATAACTTATGCATCCGCACTCTTCTCCTATACCATAATCATCTTGTTCTGTGTATATACTTATAGAGTATCTTTCCTCAGAATAGTTCTCATAGTTAGGATTATACGGTATTTCATAACTTCCGCTTATATTAAATACAGAAATCTGTCCTTCATTAGGCTTTTCATATAATCCAAGATTTGCCCCATTACCATTAGTATATCTACCAACAACATCCTGCCCGGCGATAGCCATACTATCATATGAATTGGCCTTATTTGTATTACCAGTTGTTGAATTGTCATTTATTGCAGTACTAGGCCCAGTGGGATTACTGTGAGTGGTTGCACCGCTAGAATTACTTCCATTCAAGTCTATAATATAATCTAGCTCAAAAGTAGGTGTTCCGGATGACTCTATACGTACAAGATGACAAAAAACAGATATCCTATCCCCTGGAAGTATGCGAGTATGTGTAACACCATTTGCAGAATCCAATAAATGCAAAGATACCTGTGAATCTATAGAATCAGGATTGTAGTCAATAAAACAAAAATAACTATCGTCATCAGTAGAATATACTTCAACGTTCGTTAATAGACACATTTGCCCTTTTTTTCCATATCTGCAAAAGTTGGTAAAAGAACTATATGATGGCAGTGTTTCGTATGATGAGGAGTTATAAATATCATATATAAAACTTGTATCTGCCCGTGTGCATTCGTCGAACAACAACCAGAACTCATCATTAGTCATATGATCAACCACATGCGCACTAATTTTTACGCAGTCACCATCTGATAATTCGTATTTCGTTATTGATTCATCATCAATTGGCAAGCGAACCGTTGAATAAAGAGTCTCCCCATTCGATGTCTCTATATATGGACATCTTAGATAGAACATCCGGTCACCTTGACTATAAAAAACTATTCCGTATCCATAGTAATCTATCCCAGTTATAACCGTTTCTGTCTTTTGTTTATTCAAATCATGCATAAAGTTGGGATCTTTCTCTTTACTGATGCTTTTTTGAGAATTTTCAACTTTTGTATTATTCTCTGCTACTTGGATGATTTGAGTACTAGCTGTACTTGCACTACTCTTTTGAGTGTTTTCTACGGTTTTATTGTTTTTTTCACTCTCATCGGTGCTGCTGCCAAATAAAACTAACAATACTAAAAGAACACCAGCAACTATTACGGTATTTCTTAACCAATGCTTTTTCTTCTTGATTGGAGCATTGGTAGCTATATTGGAGTTATAAGCCGTATTTTGAGTATATGGCGGAATTGTATTGTTAGTGGTCTGATTTCCGAAACCATTAATTGTATTGGGTGATTGTATAATAGTAGGAATATTAGTATTTGTTGCAAGTTTTTGGCCACAAGATGAGCAAAATCTCGCAGAACGATTGTTGATTACTCCACAACTTGGGCATGAAACATGATCAGAATCAGCTGATAGACTTTCCATACTGAATACTATCATTCCTTTGGTAACATTATCTCCTACTGAAACACAAATATTTTCAATAATACCTGGTGCAGGAGCTACTATTGGTACGTTAAGGCCCATCATATGGATCTCAATGACCGTATCCCCAGTCTTCACATGATCACCTTTGTTGCATGCTATACCTACTACATTGCCATTAAATTCAGAAATGATATCAGACATTATTAACCTCCGTGATTGGGAAATAAGCCGCTCCCATGAGAGTAAAAAAATTGCACAATACCACTGATTCTATTATTTCAGATATAAGTTAAAATTATCTTAATTCGAGATAAAATAAATCTTATTTGCACAATGATTTATCTTTGTACTGACTACAATCTGAATATAAATTTCATTTTTTGTTTCCGTTTCAAATAAAAAAACGTTGCATTAATCCTTTTCATTAATGCAACGTTTTTCAGTTTAATAGCCTATAAATTCTGTTTCCAGAAACACTTAATCAAATATAAGTTCTGACGGATGGTCCTTGATATAATCAAGTGCATATATCAATCCACAATTAGTTATAAATTGAATATCAAAAGTCATTTTCTTAATTTTCCATTTGCCTTTAACTTTTACCATTTTAATATCTGTCGGATACCATTCGTATGTATTGTCCTTTTTGTAATATCTATTCATGTCCGAGATCAACTTAGCATAATTAAATTTCTTGGTCCGAAGGGCTGTAACAAATTGCTTTTTCATAGCACTTTTAACTGCATTATATGAATTATAGCAAGTAACATCCGTCCTTACCCTCGCTTCATTTCCATCAACAGTTATGCTGTTAATTTTGTAAGAAAACCTCTTTTTATTAGCAGTACGAATAAATTGCTGAGCCGATCTCTCATAAATGTAACTATTCTTTCTGTCCGTCTTAACACAGCTTTTTATCCCTCCGACATTATAGTTCTTAGCATATTTAAAGAATTGAGTCAGCTGCTTTTTTATGCTCTTTTTGTCTTTGGCAGCAAGAGCGGAATATGGATCATGCTTATAATCTGTAATATTGTATATACCATTTTCTTTTGTTATATACAGATACGTCTTGTCATAAGCATATAAGTTTTCATAACTATTACTATACGTGTCAATATTATCTGTCAGTATATAATCGAATTCATAAAGTCCTGATTTATCAATATAATAGCTAACATCGTCTTCACTAGCACCACTTTCTTCTACTGAGTAATAGCTTTCGTCATATGTTACTGTTTTCCCATTTTCTATCCTACTTATGTTTGTGTAGACATAATAGTAATCATTATCCGGAAGCTTTATCTTTAAACTTATCATAGCTTTATTATCCCTGATGAATGCTCCCGTAATCTTTAAGCTTGCACTTTTGACCTTCGCATATGTCTCCATTGGTATAGCTGTAAGAACAATCACCCATACTAACAGCATACAGAACATCGCTTTTACTATTTTTCTCATTGTACTAATCCCCCTAAACATATTTTCAATAATCAACTCCGTTAGTTTAAGCCTTTAAATATTTCTCTTATGCTCTGCCTTCCAGTCCTCGTATATTTTTTGCAACCCTTCAGAGCCCATGCCAATAACATCCAACCGGCCTTCAGCAATCTCAGGAAGTAACCATTTGAAAAACTCCTGACTCATTTTATCCATCTGCTTATACAAGCTTAAGAATATAAGCGCATCCTCAGAGTATTCTATTTCATTTGAGTCCATCCATAATTCCTCCGCTTCTCTTTTTATCGCTAAAGATATATTTTTTCTAATGGATCCTAACTAATTTACAATGCCACACCTCATAATGATGAAATAATGAATGCTACAGAAAACATCAGTATCCCCGCGCTAAAAAATGTAAGTCCCATGTCACTGATTCTATCCTTCACACCCATATTTTCAACAAAATCCGACAAAAAGACTTTTTCCATTTCAACTACATTTTTTCTATTTGTGAAACTTTTTATGTCTCTCATAAACTGGTTCCTCCTTACTCTTTATAAATCAAATTATAATTCATAAGGTGTCCAATAATTTCCACAGCACAAAAGCGGCCGTTACTATTCACAGCCTATCAGCTTCATGCTGTTCTAAATTTTTAATTCCCTCATACTCATAACGATTAATTATCTCTGTCAAAATCACCAAAAAGCTAGATGTTTTATATATTTCTTGTCGTTTTTTTATTGCCTTTACAATCGTCAATAGGTATTATTTACCATTCCAACAATTCCATATTTATTGATTTCTCGTTAAATCCGTATTTTGCATACATCTCATACGCCTGCTTATTTTTTGCATTCACTTGGAGTTCTATGCCGTCAGAGTTTATTTCTGCCGCAAGTTCCTTTAACTTATCAAAAAAGGCATGCCCTACTCCCATTCCTCTGTATGGCTCGTCGACTGCCATGCAATCCACAAAAATAACGTCTCTCGTTACATGAGAAGATGACTCTATATGACGATAAGTAAGTCCCATAATACCTACGACTTTTTCTCCATCCTCCGCGACATAGAAAGTATCCCCTTCCAGTGCTTCCAAAAATTCTTTTTTGGTAATTATCTCTTTATTCTTTTTATATATGTCAGGACGCAATTCAACATGAATATCCTGAACCTGATTCATAATTCTCAGAACTGATTCATAATCTATCTCTACTGCTGGCCTTATTTGCATCAGTTTTTATCTCCCTATGAATTTTTAATTTGTTTAATATTCTAATTGTTCCTAATACAAAAATAAAGCCCACCAATATGAGCTTCATTTCAAAATCTATTTAACTGTGAATAGTAACAAGCGGCCGTTCACCGTTCATGACCGTTCTTCTCTCCACAAGAATCCAGCTTTGTCCTGGATTTCATTATATGTACTTGCTCCTACACTCCTTAATCCCTGTATTCCTTCAAGTCCGATATCCTTTAATTCATCCAGGGTGGTTATATTATTCCTAAGAAGTGTACGATAGGCATGGTTTGAAAGATTAAGATCTTCCAGCGTCTTAATCTCACTCTTATCCTTACGCGGCTTGTAGATCATATCAGAATACTGCTTTGTACCGAGCGCTTTCAGGATCTTAACCATTCGATCCCGAACACCGCTTGGAGATATTCCATAATAATCAGAAAGCTCTACGAAGGTCTTCTCCTCTTCATAACGAAGCCTAATAAGCTCTATCTCATCATCTGTAAGGCCATTAACGACATTCAAAAGGTTAGCCCTAACATCCGAGGTTGCAGATACCGGAAGATACTCTGCTCCCCAAGTCTTACATATATCGCGTAAAAGATTCAGCGGATATCTAAATTTTCTTGTTTTCCTGTATTTTGCCATATAACCATTTTATCATTGGCAAGGCTTGCGGTATCTAAACTTTCAATAAAAAAAGAACCGGAACCCATAAAAAAGGTATCCGGCTCACTACTTCAATATAAAAGCATCTATCATATTAGTGGCAATCATCTATACATCTGTTAACAACGTCCATTACTACTGATTCAAAATCAGCCTGACCAGAATTCACTTCCGGTACAAAGAACCGTCGAGCATCATCTCTACAGAGGGCATAAATCCCATCGAGAAAATATCGCTTATCCTCCGGGTTAGGAAAGTATGTATTCAGGTTCCCCACATGAGCAATCATCCTTCCAGTGTCATTCTGCTTCTTCCCCCAAATATGGAGTCCCTTTATCTCATTTCTATACTCTAGAAGCGGATTCAGAGCACTGTGGTATTTTAACTTCTCAAAAGGATCTGTATTTATATGTTCAGCAGTAAGAAGCTGTGGAAAATCTAGGACTACTCCAAGCTTCACATCCTTCTGACGGATTTTTTCACAAAGTGCACCAATGTCCGCTGCTTTACTAACAAGGAATTTTCCACCTGAATACCTGGATCCTGCCCTGTTCTCCACCACAATCTGCACATTCGGATACTTATTATGTATAACAGCCTCAAAAACATTAAATCGATCTATGAATCCATCCATATCACAGTAGTCATTAAATGGCGGATGTATCTCGATGACTTTGGGAGCCACATGGGATTCCGTAAGCGCAATGACGAACTGTGCAAACTCGTCAGCCCACTTCTCAGATTTCCATAATTGTGGAACATATCTGTTATGAGCTTCCTTAATAGCCGGAAACCTCTTTACTAATTCAGTTGAAAGCTTCCTGCTAGCAAAGCTGTACTCCGTATGGAGTGAGTAATCTTGCACATCTTTTATTTCAGAAATATCAAAGTGGCCTGCTATTTCCGTCAGTTCAGGCTCAAGGCCAGATGGATAGGTGTATCGATTGTACTGTACAAAACAAAAGTTCATATTGATTTTCTCCATGCAAGAGGCTATTCGTTCCAGTGGATACCTCCCAGATATTTCTTTACCTTATCAGCAGCATCAGCTCCGACTTGTCCCCAGTCCTTAGAATCTGCATATTCTCCCATTTCTTCGAACTTTTTATTGATCTTATCAGCAGCTGCTGAACCAATATCTCCTGGATCTGAATTATGTATCTTGTCATTTGCCTTTTCTGCTAATGCTTTTCCCCATCCTTCCGGATCATCCTTTATATCCTGATAAGTTTCACTCGCCTTATCAAGCCATCCATCCAAAGTTCTAGAGCCTACACTATCGCTTCCAAGCACTTTTTCTGCTGCCAGTACGGCCAAATCCTTAAACTTATTCGCAGCTTGTCTTGCAGTCTCGGATATCACATGAGAGTCACATCTCACGTAATCTGTTACATTATCTGTTTGTGTCCTTCCATAAGGACTAACAAGACCATCTAATGCAGCGTATGTATAAGGGCAACGAGCCTTCAAATATCCTGCGCACTCCACATATTCCCGGAACGCTTCAGCAAAATATTCTGTAGAATCAGACATTGCATATGAATTACTTCCCCCATCAAAATTTGCACACTCCGCAGCATAGATATTATAGAATTTCTGCGATTCAGACACGTTCCCTGCAAGAATATAGTCAAAGAAATGACCCATCTCATGGTTCATAGCAGCCCCCGCATCAGTATTAGCAAGTACAATGCTTCTTGAGCCTGTCTCCGTATATCCTGCAACATATCCACCGCTAGGCGCACCTTTATACATAGCTGATACGAAATTTACCTTGAATACATCCGTTATGATCACCCGCCATCCATATGACTCAAAAGCATTTCTAACACCTTGTGGCAGCTTATTATAATACTCCTGCGCTTCTACCGAAGCAGTATCACTGTTAGATTCCTTAAGTGGGAATGAAGCATATGCTTTTGAAGGAATACATAGTATAAACAACAGAACAAGCATTATGGAAATTATAGATTTTCTCATATTTAGGCTCCTTCCTAATACTAACAAAAGAATCATTAGCATAGTTTTCAGTCCATGAAAACATATCGTAATTATCTCTCATTCCTGTGAAAAGCAGATGAATTAGGTATTAAAAATAAATTAAATATTTCGGATCGGTTCAAATTTTATCGTAATTGCTCCGTTCTTTACCACAAGCGTAATCTTCGTAGTTCTTGTTCTAAACTTAGCATAAGTAACACCCACGATTTTATCTTCGTCAGCAGCTTTACCGTACTTCTCCGATAAAAGCTCATAGTATTCTCCAAAGGCTTCATCGATTGGTTTTCCGGGATGTTCTATATAATATTCTCCCCGGACGAGCTTTGCATACTCATTAAAGAAGTAGGTTACTACACATTCATCGCCTTCAATGAGGCTATCCATCATAGAAAACTCCTCGGATCCCTGCTGGAATATCTCTGACTCTTCCCTGTCATAGACATCACCATATTTGTCTCCCCAGGAAGATGTCCTGAAATCCGTGGTATTCTTGCTACTCCGGAAGCATGCTACCGTCACTGTAAGGAGCACAAGCCATATTCCAAAAGCTACTACTCTTGTCAGTGTTATTGAGTTTTTAACTTTATCCCATATCATGATCGCCTCCAAATTAAAAAGGACACCAGGTTATCCCTGATGTCCTTAATTACTACATCCTCTTATTAAAAAACCTCACCACAAAATGGACATTTTTCAATAGCCTTCTTTACTCTATAGTCGTCTCCATTCTCGTTATATACGACCATTTCCAATACCTTTTCTTTCCTGCGAATACTCAATGATGAGCATATTTCTCCTACAAATCCACAGTCCACCCTGATATTAAATATCTCTCTACACATAAAATCGATTTTGTCATTAGAGGTACAATAAATACACATATAAAACTCCTTAAATAAAAAAAAGCTTGTTCCCTTCAGACGGCCGTCAGCAGGAATTACAGCTTATCAAATCTGCTGTCCTATAAACATTACACAGATGTCACAATATAACAGCAAGCTATTTCCTAATGTACTATTTAAGTTTGTTACGTGTAAGCACTCCAACAATCCCATCCGGATCAAGGCCTACTGCCTTTTGGAACTGTACCACTGCAGCTTTTGTCTTATATCCGAAATCGCCATCGATTGCAAGGCTGTAACCTTTAGTACGCAGCTGAGCCTGGACCCATTTGACTGAATCACCTTTCATTCCAGTCTTAACATTGAATAAGGGCTCTTTGTATGGATTTTCAATGACATCTCCTGTCTCACTATCCCATACAAAAAGCCCATATTTTTCGATTGTTTTTATAAGTGTCTTATCGTAATCCTTACCAGTAGCATATCCGTCTTTATATACATTCTGGCAAGCGGTTCTGTAATCCCGGCATCCAACGAGATTACTGTATCTCTTAGATCGAAGGAACAGCGCTGAATGATCAGCTATTGATTCTTTCCATGAAGGATATTTCCTGAACGGGGCTGCTATAGTAATGTACTTACCGTTCACATACTCCTTTGTATTCATGGTAATACTCTGGCCGTTGTAGTTGCCTTTAATTCCAAATAAATTGTTTGCCTTAACGGTCAGCCCGCTGTTTCCCCTGTTACTCTCAATGAAAGCCTGCGCCGCAGTAAGAGAAGCCAGTATACCGGTACTTTTTGCATCAGCAATTACAAAGGGCTTTATCTTCTGCAGAAACTCTTCTGCTGTATAACTCATTTTCCCTCCTTCCCGGAAGCATCAACATAAGCTTCACATGCTGCATAAATGGCAGCGGAAAGAACAGAACAAACTGTGCCTATTGCAGTAACGGTATTATTCCCACTCTGGATACCTGCCACACTTGCACCGATAGATGCCAAAAACGCTGCAAAACACAGTAAAAACTTTCTTGATGTTACCCTCGTTACAAAATCTCTCATTCTTCATTTCCTCCTCTGATTTTGAAAATGTTTTCTAGGCCACTCTTGACCATATATGCAAAAACGCAGTCCCGAAGAACCTGCGTATTGCAATCAATAAAAGTACCCAGGCTATCGAAGTTTTCATAAAGAAGCATTACCGCCATCGAATAAACATCCCCAATAACAAAAAGAGCAGTGCATATTAGCACCACTCTCTTTGAAAACTCCCACAGCCATCTGTTCTTATTCAGTTTTTTCACCATAAGGAATCCACCCTCTTTCCTGTCCCTGGTTTGATAAAAATTCCTGAAGCTCCTTCTCTACTGCCCGACACTGATCGATATCATTACCATTAATTGCATGCCTTACAAGAGCAAACTGCGCTCTTATCGTAACGGACATTGTCCGCTCAAGATATTCAATCCTACGCTTATCATTATTAAAAAAATGCTCATAATGATCAGTTTTATGCTCCAGAGCACTTATCCTTTTATCAAGATCTGCTATTGGGCCCTTTGCAAGAGTTATTATTGATGCTATTTTTTCTATCAGCGTTATAAGCGTTATAGCCGCGCCTATAAGTCCGCATATAACAAGTATTGCCTGTTCTGTCGTAAAATTCATATTTCCTCCTATCACTCGTAAGTCATTGAATATGAACACTTTATAGGCTTTTGTGCTCCTGTCCTTACGATAGTCACAACTTTTCCACCTTTTTGTATCGGATTAAAAGTCACACTATCTCCTTTATTTCCAAGAGTACCAACCGGTCCAGGACATAATATATTAGCTTGTGAGCCATTGTACTCTACCATCGTTATTGTGCAGGATGTAGCTCTTTCTGCCGGTAAAGCCACGGAAGAATCTGTAGTAATAGTCAAATTCTCTGCTTTCCATTTCACTTTTCCATCCGCTTTGCCTTTATCATATACTTTACCAATATTAGTCACTATGGTATCAGGGCTTGCATTATCGGCTGTAGAAACGCCCTTGTTGGTACATGCTTTTGCTATCTTCTTACAGCCATCCTGAAAAGACTGTTTTATAGAATCAATGTCTTTTTTAGTACTTTCCAGATCCTTTTGAAGCTCATAGGCCCCCGAAAAACTATAGAACTCCCTATACACAGCAGAAAACTGTGTTGCTCTTGTAAATAACGAAGCAATTGAAAAACATCTAAGAACTTTATCATTCTCATTCTCAGTTTCAGTAGGATTTTCAGGGATTGATATCCTCGTCGGATCGGGGCCTTCCTCATTCCCTTGCAGATACCTGAATTCTGCTCTCTCCTCACCAGTTATATTGTTTTCTATGATAAGAAGTACTATCCTGTCACGCCTGTAATAAGATGAGTTTTCAAGAGTATCAGCCTGCAGATAAATAGGTTCTGTAATCTCAAAAAATCTGCCTCCAGCATAACCACATCCTTCACTAAGTTTCATTCTCAATCCATCCATCACCGTCATTTCGAATTTCCCGTCTGCCTCAAAGAAAACAACACTTTTTGAATTTCCCAGAATACCTGCATTATTTCTTGCTGCCTGCAGCGCTGTTACATGAGGTTTACCTCTATGTCCAGTTACAAGTTCTACCATTTCTCCTCCTATCCGACATCATACGTGATTGTAGTAATGCCTCTTTTTATTTTTACTGTCTTTTGAATCACACGTGCTTTGGCGGAGAGGCCGGTAACTTCGTCAGAAGCTCCGACAATATCATTGATGTCGTACTCTCTACCATCCTTAAGCTCTATTCCAAGCTCATCCTTTTCCTGGTATTCAGCTATCTTTTTAAGAGCGCCCTCTACTAAAGCGGCATAGTGATCTTCAACCTTAGTAAAGAATGCACCCTTTGCCCACGTTGGAAAGAGCTGATACTCAACCGCCTTGTAATATTTCCCGCTGCTCCAATATGGATAGTCACCTTTCTCGTAGTATTTCCCAGCCTTAAAAGACGGAACTGCTTTTGTTGCATAGAAAAAAGAGCCCGCTACAAATGCCGGAGCATATGTACCTGCGCTCTTTTTCCAATAGTATTTTCCAGCCTGCCATGGCGGTGCATCATACACCGTGTCTTTCCTAAAGAAAGTATTTGCTTTCCACTTAGGCTTTTTCTTATAGAGTTCTGAAAGCTGATATTTCTTCGTCTTTTTGTTTACTGTCTTGTTCTTATAGTAATATTTCCAGTTCGTATTCCAATCTGAAGGTTTTATGGTCATCTTCACATATACGTCTCTGGGAACACCTTGAACAGAACGTTTTTCTATCACTGTTCCAGTAGAGTAATCAAAATAATAACTACTATAGCTCGTCCCCCAGTCTGGTGGCTGTGACGTTGTATAAAAGTATTGCTCACCCTGCCACACCCCATTAACCTTAGTTCCGTTGGAATAGTAATAATTCCCGTAAGTATTCTCCCAGTCTCCCGGTGCTGAAGTAAGCGGTGCAAGCGTATCTACAAGAGTCGGATGCACATAACTTGATCCGCTCATTTCGTAATACCGGGCATAATTTACATTCCAATCAGAAGGAGCTGCAGAAAGTGGATGATACACATCACCCTTAGTTAGCTTTTCATACTTCCCGTTCTTTATTTCATAATAATCGGTAAATACATGTTGCCAATCCTGTGGGGATGAAAGCAAAAGGTCATATCTTATAGCTTTCCCCGGATCACTTACTTCTTTATATGTTGCTTCGTTCTGATCCGTTTTCTCATCATTGATCACATAATATTTCTGAAAGCCATACTTCTTATCTTCAGGATACATAGTCTGCCAATCAGACGGTTTACTTGTCTGCGGCACATAATGATCAACAATTCCTGCACTCTTATAATCATAAATGTCAGCAATCTCATTTACACCAGTGATCATATTGTCTAAGAGCAATTTATAGTTCTTCTTGTCCTCTGCGTTAGTTGATCTCTTCAACTTTGATAAGTCCGAATAGTAGTCACTGTCATAAATTGGGTTTGACCTCGCATAAGGAAGAATCCCTCCCCCACTATCCAGAAAAATATCAATCGTATAGCGGTTCGATAACTCTCCCACTCCCATGCAATGCAAATGATTCAGCGAGTTATACTTTCGCTTTGCCCTGAACTGATCAGTCTGCGCAAGAAAGTCATAATCATTAGAATAATCCACTAATGGAACAGCTTTTATCACCCCGTCAATTATTAGAGGTTTAGCATCAAACTCACTAAGCATATCCCTAATAAGAGAATATCCCTTAGCATAATTTCCACTTTCACTGCTCACCCTATAGCCGGAAATTCTAATACCGGAGTTCTCCTTGGATGCCTTGATCACACCAGCCTTAGGTGCTTTCATCAGTTCATTTGCTTTTCCTGGTGAAAGGTTAAGTCTTTCCAGAATCTGAGCAATAACGGTATTGGCCTCACCGTTATAGTAAAGATAGTCATCACTGGCAAATGGATACATGACCTTATTCTCTAGTATCCCATGCCATGTCCGTCCGCTATATGTCAGCCTTCTTTTTTCAGTATCCACTTCGATGTGGTCTATTATTCCACCGAACTCAGTTCCTTCAACGTATATCACCTGATCTTCATAAAGGCGGGTTGCCTCATCAGGCACTACCAAAGAGAAATCATTATCGTTTTTCCCAAATGAAAGATCTAACGTATAATTGCTAAGGATTCCAATATCTTCAATTTTCCCGTCTTTAACATTCCCATATATCAGATCCATAGCGGCTCACTCCTTCTTTCAATAATAACTAGGTCAAACTTCACCTCCTGCTCAGATGAAACATTTAATTCTCCGCTTGTTATAGGCTTAAAAATATAACTATCGCGGTTTCTCGCGTTTAGGACACTTATGCTCTTACCTGATGGATATGTAAGAATACACGACTTCTCCTGATCAGATTTTTCTAAGGAAGAGATTGTAAGATAGCCGTACTGAGCAATATCCACATCAACTTCATAAAGGTGCCCGTTTATAACTATTTGAGGATCCGAAACAGGGCCATATACGATAAGCCTAAATTCTAGAGGAACTGTTGAATCAATTCCTGTAAAAGCACGATATCCTTCTACTCCATAATCAAAATCGCCATAATCAAAGGCATAATCATAGGCGTCCATAAGTCCATTTTTTCCATGACTCATAAACGATAGAACTGTCTCTCTCATCCAGAACGGATATGGGCAATATGCTGTCACGGAATTGATAGTAACATTGTCATTTTTCTCATCCGGCTGAGTATCAGATGCAAGTATAAAACATTCTATAGAGTATTCTCCAAACCAAAGCTTTCCTCTTTCATTCACCATAATGTCATGCTCAGATGCATTATGAAAATTCTTAAGGCATTCCTTTCGCTCCAAAGGATTTCCTCTCACTATGAATTCCAAATCATATGAAATCGCCTGCTTAGTAAAGTCCTGAACCTGGTCACCATACTTGTATTCGATAGTCTCAGCCACCCAAGAATACTTATGTAAATTTCCCTTTCGAAGTCTTAGCCTCTCGCCTTCTGAAGAAAGAATAAAAGTCTTTCCTTCTGAGTTGACATATTTAACTTCGATCATGCAAACACCACTCCCATCTTTCTAAGGCTCCTGCCCATTTCTCTATTATCAAGATTTATAATGATCTCTGCGTTAGAAGCGCCTTCCCTTACTGCATCATAAATATCAGCAGGATTAATTCCACCGCCTGTAGCTTTTTGAATCATCGCCATAAGTGATGCTGTTCCAACAACTGTTTCACTTCCAGCTTCTCCACCTCCAAGAAGCTTACCGCCTGAATATCCAAAGATTGTAGGGCCATTAAGGATCATTCCATTTCCCATAGCCTTCTTGTACCACTCAATCTCTATTCCAGGCATTCCCTTTGATACCCAGTCAACAGGATTTGGAGACCAGTTAGTAAACTTAAAGTGCGGTGTCTTTATCTGTGGAAGCTCCAGGTGCAGGTTCTTAAAGAATCCGCTAACAGCATTAAGCGCATTACTAACAAGTGTCTTTACTGCCTCCAACTTTTCATTAAACTTCTGTCTCGCACTCTCAAGTGCTTCCTGAGCTTTCTGAGGTATTTGCCCAAGCTGATCCTTAAACTTATTCGTCAGTTCAGAAAGCTTTCCATGTGAAAGAGTATTTATCACCTGGAATCCGGTTCTGTACTTTTCAGTCATAACAGTCCAGATGGCAGCAGCGGTTCCTTTGATACCACCACCATGTGATTCATAAGCACTTTTTACTTCATTGAGCTTTCCCTTAACCACACTGGCGATAAGGTTCTGTGCTGTAGAAGTTGCACTCTTTACGTTATCCCAGGCATTTGAACACTTCTCTTTTACACTGTTCATAGCACCTGATACGCTCTCCTTCACGTTATCAAAAGCCTGTTTTGTTGATGTCTTTATTGCATTCCACTTCTCAGAGAGCTTTGCACCAAGTTCCTGTGCCTTTGCTTTTATAGTGTCCCAGTTCTTATATAGGGCCACTCCAACTAAAATAAGAGCTCCTACTACACCAGCCACAATAAGCATTGGCGGTGAAAGAGCTCCTATCGCACCAATAAGTGTTCCTCCAACTGAGATAACCGTTCCTATGGCAGATACTATTCCGCCAATACTCGATATCACAGTTCCTATAACAACTAAGATCGGACCTACCGCAGCTGCAATCGCTGCAATATGCACGATCATGCTCTGCTGCTCAGGTGAAAGAGCCTGCATCTTTGCTGCAAGGTCCTGTAAGAATCCAATTCCCTGCTGCAGGTAAGGAAGGAGTATCTGTCCAAAACTAATACCCACATTTACAAAGCCACTCTTAAGCTGCTCAATCTGCGATGCAGTTGTTCCATATCTTTTCTCAGCCTCAGCAGAAAGTGCTGTATTCTCTGAAAAAGCTGTGTTTGCTGTATTAACAGCCTGACCTGTCATATCATAAGCAAGAGCAAGTGACTGAAGCATGTTTGACTGCCTGATACCTGTCATACCAAGATCATCAAGTGCTACAAGTGCTGACTCTCCGTTCTCACCCATAACACCAAGAGCTCTTATAAACTCTTCCGTTAGTTCTCCTGCGCCACCTTCCTGCTTCCAAAGCTCCTGGAATCCTTCTGCTGTATATCCTGTGATATCTGCGATAGTCTGAAGTGATGCTGCCCACTTACCATTTTCATCACCAGCAGTTCCTGCAAGTTCTACTGCCTTAGATATAGTTGTAAGCGTCTGGCTCATTGCTGTACCACCGGCCTCAGCATTTATACCTACAGATGTCATTGCTGCAGATAGTCCAAGGATTTCTGTTTCAGAAAGTCCCGCTATTGTTCCCGCGGAAGCAAGTCTTGTCGCCATATTTACTATTTCAGACTCAGTCGTTGCATAGTTGTTACCAAGATCAACTATTACGGATCCAAGCCTATCAACATCATCAAGTGATGTTCCTGTTATATTTGCAAACCGGGCGAGTGCTGTTGCAGCTTCATCAGCTGACAGGTTTGTTGTATCGCCCAGCATGATCATCGTTTTGGTAAAATCTACTATGTTATCAGCACCTACACCGAGCTGACCGGCTGCTTCCATTACTCCTGCAATCTCCGCCTGAGAAGAAGCTGTAACCGTAGCCATCTCCTGGATAGCTTTTGACAAATCTTCATATGATGTAGTTGCTGTTTCATCCACTGTCTTTTTTACTCCGGTGAAAGCATCCTCAAAATCAATAGCGCTTTTTGCTGCAGCTGCTCCAAGTCCAAGTATCGGTGTAGTTACCTTCTTTGTAAGATCTCCGCCAACATCTTTTATCTTGTCGCCAGTTGCTTTTATCTTTTCACCGGAATCCTTGAGGCTATCCCCAAGGGCCTTCATTTTTTCACCCATAGCACTAAAAGAGGATGCCGAGGAATCAAGTGATCCCACAGCATCCTTTAGTTCATTGAGCTTTATTGTAGTAGCTTCAATTTCTCTTCTCAGGTTCTTTGCCTGATCAGAATTCTTATCAAAGCCATCTGTATTCTTAAGCTGTTCATAGGCTTCTTTCTCAGCCTTTAGCTTTTCTTCTGTATCCGCTATCGCTTTTGACAGATACGACTGCTTCTGTGAAAGAAGCTCCAAATTCCCAGGGTCCATCTTAAGGAGCTTATTGACATCCGTAAGGCACCCCTGGGTAGTTCTTATGCTTTTGTTTACACTCTCAAGTGCTTTTGAGAGCTTTGTGGTATCACCTCCAATCTCGACTGTAATACCTTTTATTCTGTCTGCCATACATGCTCCTTTTAATGCACTAAAAAAGCACCAGACTTTTTAGTCTGATGCCTTACTAACTTACCTTTATTACTCCTCTTCGTCTTCCTCATCCTCGTCCTCTTCATAATCCTCTAAATCAGAGAACCTTGGATATTCTTCACTTTGAGGAACGAATTTATTTATAATCTCAAACATCTGTAAAAAACCATCTCCGTCTGGACTAAAGAATGGTTCAATATAAAACTCTCTTTTCCAGCTTGTTCCATCTTCGAAAACAACCTGTATTTCAAGAGCACCTACATCGACCAGGTCCTCAACCACTTTATCCTTATAATCCTGGATCATTTCAGAAAGCTCATAAAAAAGTCTTTTATACCTGAAGTTATCAGTGGTGTATTTCCACTTCCTTGGCAGATTCATATCATAGTGAACTCTTGGTGTATATGTATAGCTCACACCTTTTTCCGTAATGGAAAGTCTTTCAGTGTAGGCATCTTCAAGTCTCCCGAACCCCGACTCTCCAGTAAACACTATTTTTTTAACCCCTTTATCCATACCGTTCTCCTTTTTGCACGCATAAGCCTGCAAAAATATTTTAACTCATTTGCAAAAGGCTTTCATCAGAATCTGTCGAAATCCTCCTGCGTAGGGAGAAGGTCATATTCCTCATGATCATTGGCGTTTTCAGTTATCATATCAAACACCATACCGATATCGAGGTTATCAAGCTCAGATAGAGAAAGCCCCATCTGTACTACCCTAAGAAGGTAGATTGCAGTGTTCATGCATCTGCTTGTGGGGCGCTCTCTTTTTTTAGCTCTGAATCTGTTTTGGTATTACCCATATATACATCGATGATATCCGATGCATTCTGAGGAATATCATTTGCTTCAAACTGTGAGAGCCACTCGTAATACTCCTCTTCTGTGAGTTTTGAAAGGTCACCGCCCTTTGCCTGCATTGCCATAATGAATGAAAGCTCCATAACTGTCTCTGTGGCAAAGGCATCATCCACGCCTTCCTTTGAAGCATTATCAAAGAATTTTAAAAGGTCCTTATGAAAGACCTGCTTATATCTAAGTGGAGTTGCGCCGTTAGCGCAAAACTCCACTACAATATCTCCAACCTTTACTGTTTTTCTCATGACTTACCCTTGCCTCCTTCGGTAATTGCTGCAGGAAGGTATACATCTGTGCTCCATCCAGCATATGCTTTAGAAGTCTTATCACCGCACTTAGCTTTGATGATGTTCTTCTGAAGAGTCTTATCGTAGATTGCAGATGAGGTGAGGTTTATCGACTCAGTCTGTACATCAACTGACTCTTCTCTTGTCTTTGATCCAACAGAAGGTCTTGCAGCAGTACAGTTATAAAGCACATGCTTTACCTGGGATGCATCTCCTGTAAATTCAAAAATAAGAGCGAAGTGAACCGGTGTTGCATCAGAATCCTCAATAAGAACTCCGTTACCATCTTCCACTTCGCCAAGAACATCTTTCCTGAATGAATCCGGAACAAGTGCACTTTCAAATGATCCGGTATAGCCAGCATTACCTACTGTGGTGTAAAAGCTGACATCATCTGCAAAAAACTTTGTCTGCTCACCTGCGGGATCCATTGATAAATTAACTGCACCCGGCCATCTTACCGGAGCAGAATATGTTGCTGAGTTATCCTCAGCTATTGTGGCAAGAGCGTAAAATACGTTCTTTAAGCCAAATTTTACCTTGTTGCCCATATTAGCCTCCTTAATCTTTACCCTGCTCAAAAGAGTAGGTAACTTCATATAGCTTTTCGCTGTCTATAAACAGCTCGTACTTTTCAAAGAAGATTCCAGCTTTTGTAAGCTGGTCTTCCAGTTTCTTTTCTGTCTTTAGGTCCTTTTTATCCGTATAAAGAACAACAGCCATTTCATCCACCGGATAATAGGCCTCATCATCTGCTGAAAAGTTATCTGTTCCTTCACATCTGTAAATAACAAAAGGCGGATCTGGTCCTTCTCCTTCTGCAAAATGGTCATATGCAAAAGGAAAACCCAGCCGCCTTAAGATTTTTAAAATGGCATTCATTTTTTATCCCTTCAGAGCCTTTTCGATATCTCTTTCAAATTCCTTAACTGCTTTCTGTTCTGCCTTTCCAATGTGAGGTCTTGCTGCTACTTTTCCGCCACCTCTTTTTGCATGGCCATGCTCGAGAAGGTGTGCTATTCGGTATCTGTTCCTAGAATGAACCGTCACTTCCATAGAAGTTCCTGTTTCCTTAGTCTTTTTCACCGTCCAGCTTTTTGCATACCTTCCTGTGTCAGTAGGAGCTGTTGCAGCTATCTCTTTCCGGGCTGTCTGCCCAGCTTTTTTCACAGCACTTTTCATATCCTGAGTGGCAAGCTTCTCGTATTCCTTAAGGCCCGCCATAATCTTTGATGAAAGCTCTCCTATCTTTACCGTCTCGCTCATCTCCACACCTTCCTACATCTAAGCTTGATGCTCTTATGGTCATAGTTCATGTGGTCTACAGAAACTATGTTGTAGAAATCATCATGGAATATTACTCGAAAGCCGGTAGACTTTACTGCAGCTGCATCCTTGCTGTATCTTACAGTGAAAGTTATTATCGGTTCCTCAAGTGTCTGCCCGGCAGCAGATGTCTCATCACCGTTTCCCCCGCCCTGTGGCATGTCCGATACATGACAGAAAAAGTAGTGGTAATCCTCCCACATTTCCTGATGATTCCCGATATCGTCCTCAGTTATGGTCTTTTTCTGAACCAGTATCTTTTCCGATAATCTTGAGATATCCATTAAAAACCTGCCTTTCTGACTCCCATAAGAAGACTACGAAGTGACAACATAAGGTCATGGTGATCAGCTTCCTCCCTATGTTCATAGAGATAAGCAACTGTATATAGGACTGCTGTTCTCACTGTTCCATTCCCTGACTCTGGCACTTCTTCTGTTCTTATGACATCAAGTACCATTTCCTTGGCGCTTTCTATAAGTCCCCCAATAAGCTCATCCTCATCGCCATGATCAACTCTCAGGTATGTCTTTACTTCTTCCAAATTGATATCCATAGAAACCTCTTAAAAAGGGATGCCCACTAAGGACATCCCGTAAATGAATCATCAACCGTTATTAGCGGTAGGAGCTTTCCAACCCTTAAGGTGTGTGATCTGAACAGCTTCAGGAAGGATGATCTTTCCATCCACTCTCTCCTTAGCTACATAACCGATCATGCCGTTACCAGCAAAGAGCTCTCTTAAAGTAGAGAAAGAACGAGAGCCGCGGTCACCGATGTTGTAGTAGCTGTAATCACCAAAGGCAATTGCTGTCTCAGGTGCAAAGGCAGACGTATGTGCCTCATAGCCAAGGATCCTGTCAGGCTCACCTGCCTGGTAAGAAGGCTGCCAGATATAAGCTCCGTTGTTGTCCTTGAGCTTTCTAAGCTGAGCGAGTGTTCCATCATTAAGAATGAAGGAAGCCTTCTTTCTGTAAGGTCTCTTCAGGCCATAAATGAGGTCAAGAATATCATCAGCCTTAATATCTGCTGTAAGGGTATTGAGCACATGACCGCCCTTATCCTTATTGAAGATACCGATAGGCTTACCCTTTCCGTCGCCGTTGAGGAATGCATCCTCCTCTGCATTTCCAAGGGCTCTTCCGAACTGTGTAATGATGTAGTTCTCAAGGCCGAAAGCGCTATCATAAAGAAGCTCCTCGGTTACCTTGATTGCTACGTGGAGCTTAAATGCATCAAGGAAGATCTGATCGAATGTAGCATCACCGAATGTGAGTGCTCCGCCTTCCTCGATCCATGCTGCAGCAGGCTTTGTAGCAGCGATATTGATCTTGTGCTCACCGGATGTAGTAATCTTGGTAGCAAGACCTCTCATGATATTCTCTTCCTCAAGAACATCAATGAGTCTCTTGTCGTACTCCTCGGGAACAAGATATCCGCCATCGGCATCAACACCCTCCTGGAGTACGTTTGATACCTGTCTGAAGTTTGTTCTAAGAGCAGTAAGCATTGCCTCCTTATACTCGTTGGAAGCGCGTCCTGTCTTTTTCTCTTCCTTATCCCCCACAAAAGGCTTACCAATAATGGGTGTGTTTACGGGCTTGTTCAGCTCCGCTTCTCTGTCTGCAGCTCTCTGCTCTCTCTTAATAGAATCAGTGAGAGCATCAAATTCCGCCTCCATCTTTGCGTATGTGGCTGCATCATCTGCAGTAAGGTTTCCGTCCTTGTCCTCATGTGAATCAAGGAACTCTCTCATTGTGCCAAGCATCTCTGCTCTGTTTTTAATCATCTCATTAAGCTTCATTTTGTTTTCCTCCTGATCAAATAAGCTTTTCAATAGTTTCAAGACGTGTTCTCATTTCTTTTGAAGAAACGCCTTCCGGTGCAGGAATACTTGCTGCATCAGAAAGCTCCTGCTTTTTCTCACCGAATTTCTTCGTGAGCTTATTTACGAGTGCGTTATTTACCGCACTACGTGAAAAGAGCACCGAGTTTCTTGACCCAGTGCTCTCATCAGCGTTTTCACTATTCTTTTCAATAACTCCATCAGCAAAGCCAAGCTCTACAGCTTTTGTTGCATCCATCCATGTTTCAGCATCCATAAGGTGTGACAGCTTTGCTCTCGACTGCCCTGTCTTAATAACATAGGCATTGATGATGCTCTCCTTAACTTCACCAAGCATATCTATGGCTTTCTGCATCTCAGCATGATCACCAAATGCAATGGTCGCAGGGTTGTGAATCATCATCATTGATACGGGACTCATCAAAACCTCATCACCAGCCATCGCTATGACCGATGCTGCGGAAGCTGCAAGTCCGTCAATCTTTACCGTTATCTTTCCCGGATACTCAGAAAGCATGTTGTAAATCTGCGCTGCTGCAACGCAGTCACCTCCGGGAGAGTTAATCCAGAGCGTTACATCACCCTCGCCTCCCATAAGCTCATCCTTAAAGAGCTTTGGCGTAACATCATCATCAAACCACGACTCTTCAGCTATGGTTCCGTTTATGGAGAGGACTCGCCCTACCGGGACTTCCTCCTGATTTTCCTTCTGTTCCTGGTTCATCCAGTTCCAGAACTTCTTGTTCTTCATCAGATTCCTCCTTTTCTTTATTAGCAAAAAGACCTGCATCCTCAAGCTTTGTCATGTTTCCATTTATGAGGTATAAATCTCCTCCAAGCTCTTCAGGAATACGGTCCAGATCCTCTAACTCCCTTATGTCATTTGCACTCATCCAGCCATTCTGTCTTGCTACGGCATAACCATTCATCCTTGACTGGTAATCTCCGCGAAGAAGGCCATCTACATTGAACCTAAAAAAATAAGACTTCTTTTCCTCCTCGGAAAAGAGTCTTCTTTTCATTGCCTGTTCAAGTCTTGTAAGCCAAGGCCTAAGCGTATACTGAACATACTCAAGCGACTGCTGTTCTATGTTGGAAAAGCTCGACTTATCAAGGTCAGCAACCATATGAGGCGGCACCCTGAATATCCTGCAAATCTCTGTTACCTGGAACTTCCTTGTATCAAGGAACTGAGCTTCCGCTGGGTTAATGGATATAGGCGTGTATTTCATACCTTCTTCCAGAACAGCAACCTTATTCGAATTTGAACTTCCGCCAAATGTCTGCGTCCAGCTCTCCCTTACCTTTGATGGATCCTTTAGTGTTCCGGGATGTTCAAGTACGCCGCTCGGAGCAGCTCCGTTAGCATAGAACTTACTACCATACTCCTCGGCTGCTATTCCAAGGCCTATAGCATTTCTGGCCATAGCAATAGGACTGTAACCTACAAGTCCGTCAAAGGATAAGCCCGGTACATGAAGTACATCCTCCGGTTTAAGTATCACTGTAGTGTCTTTCTTCTTTACCGGATCATCACTTGTAAGCTGATATTCGTAGTAAAGCCTTCCCTTTTCATCTCTGTCCACGTTCATGCGATCAGGCATTAGTGGATAAAGGGCCATAACTTCACCCTTACCATTTCTTATGATCTGGGCATAAAAATTCCCCCACAGCAGCATGTGCGTGAGGGCAGCTTCAAAGAATGAGTATGCAGTCATTTCAGGATTTGGCTCATCGTGCAAAAGATGATATAAGGGATGGTCTATAGCTTTTTCTTTTCCACCGCCATCCGTATACCTGTATAGATGAAGTGGAAGGCTCGCAACAGATTCCGAGATAACTCTTACGCAGGCATACACTGCTGATGTCTGCATCGCTGTCCTCTCATTTACCCTTTTACCCGCTGCTGATGGCCCCATAAAAAAGTTATAGGCTGATCCTGAAGTTCTGTTTGTCGGTGCTCTTGATTTAAAGAGCATTGTTATTAAGTTCAATTCATTTCCTCCATCTGATTTAATGCTTCCCGAATTATCAGGAAACCTATAATTGAAAGAATGATCATAATGCCACCTTTCATTGCATGAAAAAAGCACCGCCGAAGCGATGCCTTATCCTTTTTAGTTAATTCCTATTAGTTTCTTTGCTCTTTCTTCTGCAGAAAGCTTGGTATCATCAAGAATCTTGTACGTTCTTGTATGATCCGGATCCTCTTTGTGGTCATAATAATATGAATTTCTTATTATTACGGATACTATCCCGTTTAAATCATCCAAAGCTCCTCCTGCAGGCTTTTCTCCACATAATATCTCAACTGCGTCAGCAACCTTCTCGATAGCATCATAAGCTACAACAAGGTCTTTCATGTCCTTTAAATCCATCTTATTCTCCCTTCAAAGTATTATTTATCTAATAATTCTAAAGGGGTTTTTCAATACACGCAAAAAGCACCGCCGAAGCGATGCCCTTGTCCTTAGTTCTTATTCTCTATCCAGTCTCATGAGGAGTGCTGGAATAACTTCCTTTTTATGTTCTCCCTCAAGTGCGGCCTTCCAATCTTCAATGTTTGAATTGATCTCGATAAGCCTTACCATGCGGCAGCCGCGTTTTTCAAACTCTGCGATGGTCTCAAGAAGCCCTGAGAATGTTGAGGAAATAGTGAAATCCTTTATTCCGTATCTTCTGCAGTTCTCAATGATCTCATCAATGTCTCTGTCCCAAATGACCTCTGCAAAGTTGATCAGGCGGTTTCCTGCGGTCCTGCTGTAAAAGTATGCTGCTCCGAAGGTTGGGTTAATTCCTACGTCCTGGTACTTTGCTCCTATCTCAGCTGCCTTATCAAGTTCTTCAATCCTCATTTTTAAGTCCTCCTTTTGTTTTGGTAGGTACATATTCGCTCTGAAAGAGGTATGTATCAACGTGTATAACCACCAGACATTGCGAGGATTGATTGTGTAGTATATTGCTAAAAAGGCATCCATCCGGATGCCCTTCCTGCTTTTACCTTGCTGCTTCTGCCTCTTTTATTCTCTCGCAGCCTTTTAAGAATCTGCGTCGTTCCGCGTTTGTGAGGTTTTGAATTGTGGTCCAAATCGGATCGTCGTCCTCTTCGCTTGTCAGGTATTTGCTTCCTGCAATCTTCTCAAGCAGGTCGTTTACTGCTGAATCTGTTCTCATGTTCTTAAATGCAAGTTCCGCCCAAGCATTAAGCGCGTTTTCTGTTGTAGGTTTCATTCTTATTTCCTCCTTGTCTTTTGGTATGTGTATATTCGCTCTTATAAGCACATATATCCACGTGTATTACTACCAAAGATAAGAAGGACTAACTGTGTATTATATTATCAAAAAACAATGAGCCCTCTGCTGTCGTAGACGCTCTCTCCTGAAGCAAGTCCACATCGAATCGCCCTATCCAGGGCCATGATAGTTGCCACTGCACCATCGATCTTTTCCGTAGACTTCTCTTTATCAGCTTTAATATTTCCAGCAGGATCCTGCCTGATAAAAATATTATCCATGTTCCATCTAAGAACCGGGTGTCCTCCATGAGCTATCCTCTGTTCAAGGGTAAGCTTCATAAGCTCCTTTGTGGGTGGACTCATATCTTTAAATCCCTGACCGAATGGAACTACAGTAAATCCCATATCCTCCAAGTCCTGAGTCATTTGCGTTGCTCCCCACCTATCAAATCCGATTTCTCTGATGTTGAACTTTTCTCCAAGTTTTTCTATGAACTTTTCTATATATCCATAATGAACAACATTACCTTCCGTAGTTTGGATGTATCCTTGTTTCTCCCAAAGGTCATAATTCACATGATCCCTCTTAACACGAAGATCCAAGGTCTCTTCAGGAAGCCAAAAATACGGAAGCACATAGTATTTATCATTTTCATCTTCCGGAGGAAATACCAAGCAAAATGCTGTAAGGTCAGTAGTACTTGATAGGTCAAGGCCTCCGTAGCAAACTCTACCTTCAAGATCATCTTCATTAACAGGAAATGCACAGGCATCCCACTTATCCATGGGCATCCACCTTATTGCCTGCTTTACCCACTGATTTAAGCGTAGCTGTCTGAAGCTATTCTCCTCAGCGGGATTCTGCTTCGCTGATTCGCAGGCAGCTACAACCTTCTCCATCTGTATTGTCTCTCCGAGGGATGGGTTCGCTTTCTTCCATACCTCCGGGTCAGTCCAATCTTCATCTTCCCCTGCTCCGTAAATTACTGGATAGAATGTCGGGTCTGTTTTCCTTCCCTCAATGATATCCATAGCCTTCTGATGAAGCTCATAGCATATGCTGTTTGTATCATTACCGGCTGTTGTGATCAGAAAGTATAAAGGCTGCTCTCTGGCATCACCAGATCCTTTTGTCAGAACATCGTATAAATTTCTATTTGGCTGAGCATGTACCTCGTCCAGAACCAAGCCGCTCACGTTAAGGCCATGCTTGGTTCCTACTTCTGCTGATAGCACTTGGTAGAATCCATTGTTATATATGTTATCTATTCTCTTGGTAGCACCTTTTATCTTGCTACGCTTTTCAAGGGCCGGTGTAAGTTCACACATAACCCTCCCTACATCAAATACGATACTGGCCTGCTGCCTATCTGCGGCAGCACCATAAACTTCGGGTGAAGCTTCTCCATCCCCGAATAGAAGGTATAAAGCCACAGCCGCTGCCAGTTCTGATTTACCGTTCTTCTTTGGTATTTCTACATATGCTGTAGTGAACTGCCTCTTTCCATTTGGCTTAAGGATCCCAAAGATATTTCTTATTATTTCCTCCTGCCAAGGGAGAAGCATGAACGGTTTTCCTGCCCATTTGCCTTTTGTATGGCACAGGCACTGTATAAAATTAACTACATAATCTGCTTGCTCCTTGTCATAATATGACCCCTTGGCCATAAATTTCGTAGGCTCAAACTTTAGTTTTTTCTTAGCCATATTATTTCCTTGCACAAAAATAGGACCTCCCGGTCCCCATATACGACCAAAAGGCCTTCCGGCCTCTGGTGCTTTTTCTTTAGTTGTATTCCTGAAGGATGATGCTGTAAGCTATCATCGTTGCTTCGTCGTTTTCATCCGGCTCTATGTCCCAGCCTCTGTCGTAGGAAAGCGTTGTCTTCCCGTCAATCTTCATGGAAAGCTTTGAAATGCGACCCTCGTTTATTCCGTATTCGCTGCCCTCGTCGTAAACCTTTGCCCACCAGTGTACGATCTTTGTTTCTTTCTTCCCAAAAGGCACCCCGATGGTTCCTTCTTTGAAAAGCCTTCTGTATTCTTCCTGTTCTCTCTTTGTCATGTTCCTGACCTCCTTTGGTTTTGTTGATTGTATATTCGCTCTACTAGGAATATGTATCAACGTGTACATACACCAAAGATGTGCAGAATGTGTTGTGTAGATTACACTTATATCTTCCTGCAGGAATCCTCTCCATAAACTATTCCAAGGCTGCTTCCGTTATCCCATTTCACATGAATAGTTCCGGTATCATCAACCACCTGAACTGTTCCCCTTGTTCCTTCCGAAATCTTTGTATAAGGGTCATCCATGTGGACCAGCTCAACTCTGGTCCCTTCCGGATATTCTTCTTTTATTCTTTTTACTGTATTTGCGCTTGGGAAGTTCATACTTCGTCACCTCCCTTGGGCTGTCTGAATGCTGAGTTGCCATCAAGGTTCCCCAGAAGAACTTTTCTGTCTTTCTTGTATGCATCCCCGATGAACCCGAGCCTTAGAAGGAAGCATCTGAAGGCGTATTTCTCATTTGGTACTTCAGTCTCTTTTGCGCTTATCCTTGTTTGCTTTATGCTCATCTCGCAAAGGGCTGCGATGAAGTTGCTATAAATCATGGCCTTTTCCGGATCGATTCTTTCGAACCAAGGAAATGTGACCTTATCCTCGGTGGCTTCAAGTTCAAGTGTTTCCACTCCAAGGGCCTTCATTATAAGTTTCCCCTTTGCAGTAAGGATCCTCTTTAGGTTATCAATGTTCACCTTGTCGGTGGGAATCTCAAATGCAAGTCCGTAGGAATTCTCTTCTGCTTGCTCTTCCTGCTCTATTCCCTCAGGTGTAATCCCTGTTGCTTCTATGCAGGCCTCTATAACCTTGCTGCTCTCTTCTGTATCCTTGCAGTCTTCCCATTTAAGGGTTCCGTCTCTCTCCACTCTGTAGTCTCCGATCTGGTAAGCGCAGGAAGGAACTCCAAGGTACTTTGCCTTTTCTCCGGTTGCTTCCTCGATTGCCTTTACCATAAGTTTCTTTGTTTCTTTGCTAAATGTAAGTTCCATGCTACTTTCCTCCTTTGTTTTGGTACTACATATATCACTCTGTAGGAAAGTAATAGCAACTTATATGTGCAGATAAACTGTACAAATTTAGGTTCGTATTATTGGTATATTACGCACCAAGATCAAGCTCTTTAACGAGGTCGTTATACATGAGCTTCTCTCCGTTCCTATATACATATACGTTATCCGCATCGCCTGTATCTTCAACATAGCGGCGAAGAATAACGGATGCGTATTTCTCATCAAGCTCCATGGTATGACAGATACGATTTGTCTTTTCACAGGTCATAAGTGTTGAGCCTGATCCGCCAAAGGTATCAATAACAATTGCATTCTCCTGACTGGAATTTCCAATAGGATACGCAAGAAGGTCCAACGGCTTTGATGTCGGATGGTTCTTATTTTTCTTAGGCTTATCAAAGTTCCAGATCGTTGTCTGAGACCTTCCGGCCTTGCTGCTCCAGTAATGTTTGCCATTCTGCAAAAATCCGTAAAGCACCGGCTCGTGCTGCCACTGGTAGTCTGACCTACCAAGCACTAATGAGTTCTTTACCCATATGCAGCAGCCTGATAAATGGAAGCCCGCATCAATGAATGCCTTCCTGAAATTAAGACCTTCTGTATCTGCATGAAATACATAAGCCGAGCCACCTTTCTCAAGATGCTCGGCCATATTTTTAAATGCAGCAAGGAGAAACTCATAAAACTTATCATTCTCCATCTTATCGTTTTTTATCGATAATCCATCTGAGCTTTCAAAAGCTACATTGTAAGGAGGATCAGTAACAACAAGGTTTGCTTTCTTCCCATCCATAAGAAGTTCTACATCTTCCGGGGATGTTGCATCACCGCACATAAGTCTGTGACGACCTACAATCCATACATCTCCTCTCTCTACGAATGCGGCTTCCTCAAGAGCTTCTGAAAGGTCAAAGTCATCATCTTCTACATCCGACTTATTCTCATCAGCAAACAGATCTGAAATCTCATCTTCGTTAAAGCCGGTGAGAGAAACATCGAAGTCCATACCTTCCAATGCTTCAATCTCAGCTTTTAACATCTGCTCATCCCAGCCTGCATCCTGAGCGTATCTGTTATCCGCCAGGATATAAGCTTTCTTCTGAGCTTCAGTAAGATAGTCCACAAATACACAGGGCACCTCAGTGATGCCCTCTTCCTTTGCAGCCATGAGTCTCCCATGACCGGCTATGACATTGTAGTTAGCATCAATAATAACCGGATTGATGAAACCGAACTCACGTAAGGATCCACGCAGCTTATTGATCTGCTCCGGTGAATGGGTTCTTGCGTTATTGATATATGGGATGAGCTTGGCAGTCTCAACCATTTTCATTTCTGTAGTAGTTCTGCTCAACGAAGTCCCCTCCTTCTCATCACCTTGTTCATGCCTTTGCTGGCAGCATTAACATCGCCCTTAAGTGCCTGCCCCTTTAATGTCCTATATTCCTGAATGGACATCTTGTTCTTTTTCTTCTTAAGAGCTTTTAAAAACTCTGATTTCTCTGTCATGTATTTATCCTTTTCTCTTTCTTAGGAGCATCTCCATCATGTCATCCTGCGGAGTGCCCACAAAATCTTCACTGCAATTTTCTTTAACCACCTGGAAAATCTGATACCAAACAGAATTGATCTGCTTCATATAAGCCTGCGACATCTGAACATAGGGTGATGCGCAAGCAGCTCCGGTAGTAGGATGCTTAGCAAGGAAGCCATATTCGGATATAGCCTGCTCACATTGAATCCACCGCGCAACGCTCATGGCATATTGCTCAATGAGCTGCGTGCTTATAAGCTGATCGCAGCCTCTTTCCTTTATCCATTTCCAAGTGTTTTTAAATATCTCATCAGCGCCTAACAGTTCTCCGTTTTTCTGCATGGCGTTTAAGTATTCTTTGGGATCCGGAATATCTTCTCCCTTAAGGTCTGAGCCCTTGGGGAGCTGTATCACCTTAAGTTTTCTTCCTCCTGGATTCCCGGTCTCTATTTTTTCAGTTAAAGCCTTCGACTTGCGGCCACTGCCAATGCGTGCACCGCCTCTGGCTGTGCCGTCTTTAGCCATTTTCGTATCTCCTATTTTTTACCCGGGTTAATACCCCGTTTGATTTCGCGATTTTTGCACGTGAGGGTCCGGCCCGGTCTCCGAGGGGATCTCAAAATGAGATTTAGACCGCCCCTCCCCATCAGTATTTGTACTCAGGACACTTATCTTCAGTCCATGTTTTTTGGTCATGATGTTTTTTACAAAGCGGCTGCCAGTTGCTCTCATCCCAGAAAAGTTCTTTGTCACCTCGGTGCGGTGTAATATGATCCACAACCGTTGCCCTTGTAAAAACACCTTCCTTCTTACATTCCTTGCAGAAGAAGTTCTCTGGTCTGTCCAGGAACCTTCTTCGTGCCCTCTGCCATCTACTTCCGTAGCCACGCTGCGCTGCACTCTTCCTGTCACTGTTCGGGTGCATCTTTATATGATCATCACAGTACTTCCCATCACAAAGGTTAGGACAACCAGGGTGCATGCATGGGTGCTTTGGTTTGTACGGCATTGCTTCCTCCACGTAAAAAGCCCCAGAGGTGTTGTCCTCTGAGGCTCTTATCATTTTTTCCACTTTAACTATATCATAATGTCTTACTGTCTTTTTATGGTATTTACTGTCATGTTTATGCTGCGGGTAATTTAACAGCTTTAAGTGCTCTTCTGTGAAGGCGAAATACGTGATCAATGCTGTAATTCATTTCAACAGCAATCTCCTCCCAGCGCATTGATGAAAGATACCGAAGTTCCAATAAAACTCTGTATTCATCATTGGATACGGTATCAATAATCTCCTTTGTCTCACGCTTAACCTGTATAAGTTTTTTCATATCATTATCAAGCTCTTCCTGATATTCATGCATCTTAATGACAGTACTTTCCATCTTGTGATTATCCTTGGATGTCTGAACCTTTATTGGACTAAGAGCTGCTGATACCTTTGTGGCCAAGGTCTCAAGCTCAGCTATCTGCATTGCTTTACTTCGGATCCTCATATCCAAGTAATAAGCCCTCGACAAGTATTCTTTTGTAGTCATACACACTCCTCCGCATCTAATCTTTTTATAAGCTGCTCCCCATCAACAGTTGTAAGAACACCGAACCACTCAGACCTAAAGAACCTAAGACATTGACTCTTTTCATATTGGGCATTCGTGTTCTTTGAAGCTTTCTTCAACTGCTTACAGGCTTTTCTGTAATCGCTTACTGCAAGCAGGATTACGGCATTCGCTAAATCCAGAAAAGCCTTATCATTTATCTCCTTCATGCTTTCCCCCAATCCTGGCTTTTACAGCATCTATCAGTTTGTTTTGAGTCATCTCCTTATGTTCCAAAGCCTCCATGATATCCTCATCGATTGTTCCTTCACAGCAAATGTGCTGCACGATTACTGTGCCTTCTGTCTGTCCTTGCCTCCAAAGACGAGCTACCGTCTGCTGATAGAGCTCCAAGGACCAGGTAAGGCCAAACCATATAAGGATATTTGAGCCCTGTTGAATATTGAGACCATGTCCTGCTGACGCGGGATGAATCAAGGCCACAGGTATCTTTCCGGCATTAAAATCAGCTATACTCTTGTCGCTATCAATCTTTTGGAAAGGTACCTTGATCTGCTGCAGCCTTTTACAGATTCTGTCATAGTCATGCTTGTACCAGTACGCTACAAGGACCGGCTTTCCATTTGCTGCTTCGATCAGGTCCTCCAAAGCATCAAGTTTTGCATCATGAAGGTGAAATAATCCCTGATCATCTGTGTAGACAGCACCATTTGCCATCTGGCAGAGCTTCCCTGAAAGAGCTGCTGCATTTGCTGCAGTGATCTCACCATTCTTTTCGCTATCAGGAATTATGTAATCCTCCTGAAAGCTGTCGTACAAAGCTCTCTCATAAGGTGTCATTTTTACCGGATACCTTACAGATACAAGCTCAGGCATCTTAAGGTGGTCCTTGGCCTTCATTGAAATTGTGATATCAGATATCCTCTCGTAGATAAGTCCTTCTGAATCCGGGAGCGGGATCCACTCATAAACAACCTGGCCATTGCATCTCCCGGGCCTGAAATACATAGTTCTGTACTGAGTGATAAATCTTCCGAGGCGCTTTCCCATATCAAGGCATCTGTATTCTGAAAACAAGTCCATCAGGCCATTGCTGGAAGGTGTACCGGTAAGGCCAACAACTCTCTTGACCTTAGGTCTTACATACATGAAGGCTCTAACACGCTTAGCGCTTCCATTTTTGTAACTACTAAGCTCATCAAGAACTACCATGTCATAGTCAAAGACGGTATCTGACTTTTCGATAAGCCACTGCAGGTTCTCACGGTTTGTGATGTAAATATCCGCTTTTGTTTTTATGGCTCTCATCCTCTCAGCAGGAGATCCAATAATCTTGCTGTAAGTTAGGTGGCTGAAGTTCTCCCACTTCTCGATTTCTGAACTCCAGGTATTTCTTGCTACTCTAAGAGGTGCGACTATCAGAACTTTCTTTACTTCTTCATCTGCGATAAGCTGTGATACTGCATCCAAGGTAATTGCTGTCTTTCCAAGTCCCATATCAAGAAGAATGGCTGATATAGGATTGTTAACAATAAACTCAGTCGCATAAGACTGGTAATCATGTGGTTTGTATCTCATCAAGAATTCCTCCGATTTGCTCTGTATTGTCTAAAACAAACACTTTTTGTCCTAAGTTCTTTAATTTCTGATGCCTACTAACCTGAAGCTTTCTTGGCTTACGGCCTGGTGCCTTAACTTCCACCATCCCAAACTTCCCATCAGGTAGAAAAACAAGGCGGTCCGGAGCGCCATTCCAACCAGACGCCCACTTTACACAAATGCCACCACGCTTTTTGACATCAGTTATTAGCTGCTTTTCAACTTCTTTTTCACGCATGCCAGACCTCCCATCAAAAAATTGAATAATGTAGGTCATGAACCTCTATTCGTAAACCTCTCTATATGCTTTTTTTTGACTTAAAAATCCCTATATAGGGACTTTTTACACAAGAGGTACATGACCTACATAAATGGCTTAAATAAGGCATTCTTAAAAATGAAAAAAGTTTAGGTAATTACCTACACGACCTTCATTCAAGAAATACTCAAATGAAATCATTTCCTTCTTTGAGCTTCACGCCCTGCACAACAACACCTTGTGTCTTTCTGTGTCTTAAAAATCCAAGCTTGTCCATAGACGAATAAAAATCACTTGTAGACCTTGTGTACTCACCGGTTGTAATGCAATAAGCCCTGTACTGCTGATAAAGGGCTCCGGACTTCTCTTCGTAGTCCTTCCCGATCTCACAGCAGTCATTGAGGAACTGCCCCAGCCAGTCATTATCCTGTCTGTATCTCTCAACAGCCTCTTTAACACAGGCGGGCTCTTCGACTTTGAATCCACAATCGATTGCCTTCTTAGCACCTTCGAGGATCCATGTCATGATGGCCGGACCCGCATTTTCAAATAGGTAGTCCGCATAATTTTTGATGTCACTGTTTCCTACGATATGAGCATTAAAGGGAATGACCTTAAGCCTTCTCCAGATACCATCATCATTGGCTCCCACCTTTGGCAGGTGGTTGGTATATAGCACCAACGTATGACTAGGAGTGAACTTGAACGGTTCCTTGTACTTCTTTTCCGCGAATATCTCATCAGTTGAGCAAAGCTGCTTTACTACAGCGGTATTAAGCCTCATGCCCTCTTCCATCTCTGATGCAATGATGAGGCGTTTGCCCTTAAGCTCAGCCATCTCAGGCTTTACGTTTCTCTTGCAGCCTGTAGTCAGGGTTTCTGCAGATAGCTTTCCTGAGTAGGTTCCAAGAACTCTCGAGATGGTATTCCAGAAGGTGCTCTTTCCATTCGCACCGCCTCCGTATGCGATGATCATTTGCTCTGCGTAGACTTTTCCGACAACAGCCATACCGACGTTGAGCTGCACATAATTAATGAGCTCCTGGTCGTTACAGAAAATGAGGTCAAGGCACTCTTTCCAAATCTCGGCTCCCCTATCTCCCGGAGCCACTTCGGTCATCTTCGTGATGAGGTCTCTCGGATCATGAGGTTGAACACCTTCAGTACCTTTCCTTACGTCATAGGTAGCAACCGGTGTATTAAGAAGGAACTCGTTCTTGTCCAGGTCAGCGATATCAACTGTCACCATAGGCTTTGCGGTATTAAGACCTGATTGGATGTACTTAAAGTCTCTTCTCTTCATGACGAACTTCAGGTATGCCTGAGCTGCAAGAAATCTAAAAAAGGCAGCCATTGTTTTCGTATCTACACACTTTTCCAGCGTCTTTCCTCCGGCATCAACTGCTTCCTTAGATATGCCAAGATCAATTAGCGCCTGTTTTGATTCCTCGACCTCATCCCTTGCATCCTGAAGCTGCAGATCAAGAAACTCCTCCATAGCTCCAACAGCAAGCTGCTTATTCTCAACCCACAGATCTCCATCAAATCTCATGTAATCGGTGGCATTTGAGAATATGAGCTCATTCCCGTACTCCCTAACCAGTACCTTCGCCTCGCCAATGTCGGAATAGTCATCCGGTTTAAGAGCTGCTCCACCTGCAAAGTCGTTGTTAAACTCCTCTGGTGGTACATACCCTTCCTGGGACTGAACCTTCTTAGCAAACTTGCATGCGCTGTTCCAGATAGTGGATAGCTCCTCATCTTCGAGAGGCGGAATACACTTCTTGGCCCTCTCAAGGAATAACTCATGAGCTTTTTCCGACGCTCCGAATCTTGTGACAAGCCTTCCTGCATAGCGAGACATTGTTCTGTTCCTGCTACCTTCTGTAATGGTTCCATCCGGTTCACATTCTTGCTCTTCCTGATGCTCTTCCTGATGCTCTATATTCTCGACAGTTATAAAGTCATCAATCTGAGCCCAGCCTTCATTCCAAGTAATCTCGTCCTCATCAACATCAGCTCCAAAGATGAAGCGTGCTGCATCCAAAGCGTTGTCATCAAAGAACGGATACTTCTTATGAATGGCTTCTTTCATGCCAGCATAGGTATCAGCATCTTTTACTTCCTTAATAGGGAAGTAAATGTGAAATCTTGGTCTGGCAGTTTTGTTTCCTTTGGGAAGCATGTTGTGCCTACTTGGCACAGCAGCAAAATCGATATCTGCAAGGGATTCTTCTAATGAACTTGGCGTAATCCAGTCACTCGGATTCTCTGAATTGTCATTATCACAGTCCATTACAATGACATCTGACGCGATGAAGTTGGTATTGCTCCTGCGACTACCAGTAAATTCCCCACAGACATGATCCTTAGAAACTGCTTCCTTAAGGATCTCTCCTGAGCTAACTACGACCTTATTTGGATAAGAGACGTTGCTCTTATTCCCGGTGCAGTCAGCCAAAAACAGTTTAAAAATCATATGGTCCTCCTTTGTAAAAGATAGAGGCCTTAAGCCCCTCCATCTGTTAGGTATCCGAGTTGACCCATTTTCCGGTTTTTCAAATTTTTTCTTGAAATATTTTTCTTTCTTCCTAATAAAGGGAGATTCGCCTCAAAAAAAATTTGTAAAAAAGATTTCCCAAAAACCGGAAAAACACCCTACAGCGATACCTAACTGTTAGGAACGCAAATAAAACTTCCTAGAAAGTGAGGAGAAAATGATGCTTACAACAAGCGAAAACACAAGTCCTTCTAAAGACGAAGAGCTGGTCGATGTTCTTATGGCAATCAGCGTCATCGCCAAGTGGCTTGCAAAGAAACTGCAAAATTCATTGAAAACCAAAGGAGAAAAAAATGAGCAAACAGAAACCAACAGAAGAATTGATTAAGGCACTAATTGCCTGCAGTGAGAACCTCATTGTAGTAGCAGAAAGCTTAAAAGCTTATGCCGAGGTTCCAGAGACAAAGGAAAAAGAAACTACCAATGAACAGCCTGAACCTGAAAAGGAAGTAACCGCTGCTCCTTCTGAAACACTAACGAAGCCGGAAGTAAAGGTTCCTACATTTGAAGAGGTACGAAAGACGCTGGCAGGCATATCCAGTCAGGACGATGGTAAGTACAAATCACAGATAAAGGACCTTGTTGGTAAATACTCATCAACAGGAACCCTTAAAGGTGTACCGGAAGAATCCTACGCAGCACTTGTTGCTGAAGCGGAGGCAATAATAAATGCCTGATAAGCACGCAGTACTATCCGCTTCATCCAGCCACAGGTGGCTCGAGTGTCCGCCTTCAGCTATGGAATGCGCAAAGATTCCTGATACTACTTCCGTCTATGCTCTGGAAGGAACCGATGCACATACCTTATGTGAGTACAAGGTACTAAAAGCAATAGGAAAAAAAGCTGAGGATCCAAGAGAAAACCTTGAATACTTCAATAATGAAATGGACTACCACTCCGATAGCTATGCTTCATACGTAATGGAGCAGCTTGAGGAGGCAAAGAAGCTTTGCAATGACCCGATTATCATGCTGGAGCAACACCTGGACTTTTCAAAGTGGGTTCCTGAAGGCTTCGGTACCGGCGACTGTGTAATAGTTGCAGACGATGTTCTTCAGATCATCGATTTTAAATATGGTATGGGCATTGAAGTTTCAGCGGTGAGAAACCCGCAGATGATGTTATATGCGCTTGGCGCTCTGGAAGTCTTTGATGGGATTTATGACATCAAGCAAGTTTATATGACCATCTTTCAGCCAAGGCGCGATAACGTTAACACCTACATTCTTACAAAGGATGAGCTCCTTAAGTGGGCTAACGATATACTCCTTCCTGCAGCGAAACTGGCTAGCGAAGGAAAAGGTGAATACAAAGCCGGCGATCACTGCCGCTTCTGCAAAATTAAGAACACCTGCAGAAAAAGAGCTGAGTATAACCTAGAAATGGCAAAGTATGATTTTCAGATGCCATCAAAGCTCAGCAATGATGAGATATCAATAATTCTTTCCAGAATAGACGAGCTTGTAGCTTGGGCCGGCGATATAAAAGCCTATGCTCTTCAGCAGGCACTCTCCGGTGTGAAATTTAACGGCTTCAAAGTAGTAGAGGGCAAATCCAATCGAAGGTATGTAGATGAGGCCAAGGTAGCCTCTATTGTAGAAAATGCTGGTTATGACCCTTACGAAAAGAAGCTTGTTGGAATCACAGCTATGACCGTTCTTCTTGGAAAAAAGAAGTTCAATGAACTACTTGGCGACCTCATTGAGAAGCCAGCCGGAAAGCCAACCCTAGTAAATGACGCAGATAAGCGTCCAGAGCTAAACACAGCAAATGAAGATTTCAAAGAATAATGGAGGAAAAAATTATGCCAAAGATCATGAATGCAACTAAAGTTATCACAGGCCCCAGCACCCGATGGAGCTACGCTAATGTCTGGGATCCCAAGTCAATCAACGGAGGCAGCCCAAAGTACAGTGTGAGCCTCATCATTCCCAAGTCAGACACAGCAACTATCGAGAAGATCAAGGCCGCAATTCAGGCAGCTTACGAGGAAGGCGAGTCAAAGCTTAAAGGTAACGGTAAAACTGTACCACCCCTTACTGCTATCAAGAATCCTCTTCGCGATGGTGATGTAGAAAGACCCGATGATGCAGCTTATGCTGACAGCTACTTCATCAACGCAAACTCAGCATCAGCCCCCGGTATCGTAGATGCAGATAGACAGCCAATTATCGATCGCTCAGAAGTTTATAGCGGCGTTTATGGTAGAGCTTCTATTAACCTCTACGCATTCAACTCCAACGGCAACAAGGGTATCGCCTGCGGCCTTAACAATCTCCAGAAGATTAAAGATGGTGTTCCACTTGGAGGCAAAGCATCAGCAGAAAGCGATTTTGCTACAGATGACGAGGACGATTTCCTGTCTTAATCTTTTCTCCTTTTTCAGGGTGGTCGGGTGATCTGGCCACCCACTTTTATTTCGAGGTGATAATCAATGACAAAACCAGATTCAATTAAAACAATCAGCATCGACCTTGAGACATACTCAGATGTCAATATTAAGAAATGCGGCGTATACAAATATGCTGACTCTGAAAGCTTTGATATTTTGCTCTTCTCCTATTCTTTAAATGGTAGCGACGTGGAAGTCATCGACCTAGCCCAAGGAGAAGAACTCCCAGAATGGCTTATAGATGCTATCGTATCCGAGGATGTAATAAAATGGGCTTTCAATGCTACATTCGAAAGGGTCTGCCTTAGTAAGTACATAAGAACACACTACCCTGATCACTTTATAGGATATGGAATTCCTGAGGATACTACAGGTAATTACCTCGATCCTTCATCATGGCGCTGCAGCATGATATGGGCTGCCACTTTAGGACTCCCCTTATCTCTTGAAGGTGTAGGCGCGGTCCTTGGACTAGAACAACAGAAAATGAAAGAAGGTAAAGCCCTAATAAAGTACTTCTGCTGCCCCTGTGCTCCCACTAAGGTCAATGGCGGAAGAACAAGAAATCTACCCTGTCATGATAAGGGAAAATGGAATACCTTCAAAAGTTACAATATCCGAGATGTCGTTGTTGAACAGGAAATACAAAAGAGGCTGTCAGGATATCCGGTACCTGATTCAGTTTGGGAAGAATATCACCGGGATCAGGAAATAAATGATAGAGGCATCTTACTCGATATGACTGTAGTGCAAAACGCTATCAAGTTTGATGCATTCAGCAAGGCTGCTCTTATCGCTACTATGAAGGATAAAACTGAGCTTGAGAATCCAAACTCAGTACAACAGATGAAGGATTGGCTCTCTTCAAAGGGTATAGAAACTGGGTCCTTGGATAAGAAAGCTATTGTTGATCTCATAAAAACAGTTCCTACCGATGTTGCCGATGTTCTTACTCTCCGGCAGCAGCTTGCAAAGAGCTCCGTCAAAAAATATCAGGCCATGGAAGCTGCCGCATGCAGTGACAAAAGGGCACGAGGCATGTTCCAGTTCTACGGTGCAAACCGTACCGGCAGGTGGGCAGGCCGCATTATACAGTTACAAAACCTTCCTCAGAATCATTTAGAGGATCTTGATGAAGCCAGGGCTGTCCTTAAAAGCGGCGACTATGAACTCATGAATATGCTTTATGATAATATCCCGGATATATTATCCCAGTTAATCAGAACTGCTTTTGTTGCAAAGCCGGGATATAAGTTTGTTGTAAGTGACTTTTCTGCTATTGAAGCAAGGGTTCTGGCCTTCCTAGCAGGTGAACAGTGGCGTATTGATGTATTTGCCAGAGGCGAGGACATCTACTGTGCTTCTGCATCAGCAATGTTTCATGTTCCCGTTGTTAAGCATGGTAAAAATGGTCATCTTAGACAAAAAGGCAAAATTGCTGAGCTGGCGCTTGGCTACGGTGGCTCAAAGGGTGCTCTCATCAGCATGGGTGCCTTGGATATGGGACTTTCAGAAGATGAATTGCAGCCCCTTGTAGATGCTTGGAGAGCTTCAAATCCGAATGTCGTACAGCTTTGGTGGGATGTCGATGCGGCGGTAAAAACTGCAATTAAGCGAAGAACCAGAACTCAATCGCATGGGATCCTCTTTGAGTACAAAAGCGGCATGTTATTTATAACGCTCCCCTCCGGAAGAAAGCTGTCTTATGTAAAGCCTAGGATGGGAATTAATCAGTTTGGTAGTGAATCTCCTACCTATGAAGGTGTAGGCAGTGATAAGAAATGGACACGCCTGGAAAGCTATGGTCCGAAGTTCGTAGAGAACATCGTCCAAGGCATCAGCCGCGATATTCTCTGCAATTCCATGAGAACATTGTCACATTGCTTCATAGTCGGCCATGTGCACGATGAGCTTATAATCGAATGCCGGGAAGATGCCTCTCTCGAAGCTATCTGTGAGCAAATGGGTAGGCCCCCGGAATGGCTCCCAGGAATAAAACTCAGAGCTGATGGCTACGAAACACAATTTTATAAAAAAGACTAAAAAATTTCACCTCCGGGCTGTTATGCTCAGAGGTGATTATCATATTATGCAAAAAAATCTAACAAGTGATCCAACGCAGCTTCTGCTGCTTCTTTATAATAATCAGTATTTTTTGTTCTGTTGGAATGAATATTCTCAAGGTCAATTTTTTCTAAGCCTTTACTATATAGGTATTCAGCTTCTTTTCTTATAACATTAGCACACTCATGTCCTAACTTCATCATATCCATGAATTCTTTTCCATTAACACCATTCATTATAAGTAAAAGCGCATAGGCATGCTTTGGTGATGCCTCAAGAAGCTTGTTAAAGTACTCTCCAAACATCTCTGTTGCCTTTGCCGCAAGTACCTTATCCTCAACAAATGCTTCCACACTATTCAGAGGATCCGGAACATCGTCCTCATATTGACCCTTGGTAAAATCATATGGTGTCTCTCCGGCCTTACAATATTTCCCATTGTCCTCATTCTGAACAAAATTGAGCTGCGACCTTGCAAAAGACGCTTGCTCCTCCGGTACAGCAACAAGAACAACTTTTCTTGTGCTCTTTCCTGCTGTAAACCACTTAATGCTATCAGGATTAGTCACATTAGCTTTAATAAAGTCTTCTCCTAAAACCATAGGCATAAGAACCTCTCCCGGTTTTAATGGTCTTCCATCATAATTTCTAAGTTCCTTGCCTGCCGTAACCTTTACGTCGTTGTCTTCAGTTTCGATTGTTACATTGATTTTCATTAGATTGGCGCTCCTTGTCATTCGTGGAATCACTGACAAGGGGAACCCGCTAAGTAGACGACACTTTTGGTCCAAAAAAAGCACGCAAAATAAGAGGTCAGGTGAAAAACCAATCTCAAGCAGATACCACTGGCACCTGTATAAAGATCGATATTTACGCATTCCCCTTGCTTGCATGCTCAACTAGATCGCAAGTGTGATTCGGTTATTTGTTAATGTATTTGAAATCCTTTTATAGATAATTTCATTTGTTAGGTGGTCTTATCGAGTTCAAAATTCACTTCCTTTTTTGCAAAAAAAAAAGAGCTATAAGATATGATTATTCATATCCAATAGCTCCTATAGCTGTATCCGGACTACCAGTTTAATCCGTCGTCAATATCTGTTTTTTAACTTTTAGTATTTTATAGCCTCCCCCGCTAGCCTTTCTGAACTCCAAATCAAACCCCTGATCGGCAAAGTTCTTCATATCTCTGATCATTTTTAAATCCTTTTCATCTTGTGCTCGCATATTACTTTTTTGCATCTTTTTCCTCCTATTTTTCAAGAAAAAGCGGGGCCCACTGAAGGACTCCATTAGAGCAAACCTTATGAACATCCATACTAAAAATAATATGCATAAAGAACATAATAATAATCATTTTGTTTAATTTATTAACAATTTGTGCTATTATTCATGTATAGAAGCCTAAATATCGGTTGGTAGCCATTTTTAGGTTTGCCTTTGCGGAACGTCGCTTCTGCAGGGGCTTTTTCTTTTATTTACTATAATAATTATATATTTTATCTGGCTTATTTACAAATTTTTAATAGTTGATAAATAAAAATTTAATGTTGAAAACACACAATGTATTTCCATAAAACATACGGCATATATCCTATTTCAGAGGATGGAAATATTAAAACTGATTTATAAACAGTTTATAAACTATTTATCAACTGTTGAAGCATTTATAATTCATTCAGCTTTAAAACATCACCGAGTGACAAGTCCACTCCCTGATTTCTTAAAGCAGCCTCATGCTCTCTGTACAAAGTAAAAAACATCCGTTCTCGATCCTTTCTACTACCATGCCTCAATTGTGCGGCACAATTAGGGCAAAGACAAATGCAATTTGCTTCGCTCTTTATTATCTCCAACGGATAACCGCTAAATGAAGGTAGGAGGCACTCAACTGTCATATAAGGCTTTCCCGCTTCATCTATAAACGATGTGTGCTCAGGATCTATCTCGCATTTATTTTTTCTACTCCTTAATACTTTTGCTATTGTTTCTTCGCTAAAAAAATCATTCCCAGTAATCGCTGAAAAAATATCCTTCGTAGTTATATCAGTCTTGCGCTCCTTAATATCTATTCCCTTAGATAAATAAAATACAAGCTCACAATATTTGTCCAACATAATGCTTAAGTCCATGTTGATCGTCTTATCAATATTGTGGTTGATAATATCACTTTTACTGTATATAACGGATTCTATTTCATTTTCGCTCCATTTCATCTTTTCCCAGTAAGAATCGCTGTTTTCAAGCTTATTCCATTCCTGATCCGAATCATTTGCCAAAATAATATTCTTAAACTTTTTCCGTTCTTTAGGGTCAAGATGACCTTCACTATCTCTTAAAAAGAGCCCTACGACGGTCGTGTTACGCTTATCATCTATGAGAAGCTGTATATATGGAGTATATCCATCATAACTCGTAACATTACGATGATATAATACAACAGATATCTCTCCTACAAACTCATCTGAATCACTTGAAGTCATCTCAGCTTCATCATACTTCTCATCTATACATGATTTTGTAACATAATTTGTAGGTTCTACATTCAACGCATCAATGATAGCAAGTGGCATTTCGTAGCTAACGATATCTTGAATAGAATCTACACTCGAAATAGTCCCATCTATCGCATATACTTCTCGAACGCAATCACTTATACATCTAATAGCATCAGAAAGTACATAGCCTCTAATATCATAATTATCTAAAAGAAATATCTCCGGCGTATACCCCACTGCTTTTGCTAATAATTTCAAATCAGTAGCTGAGGGTTTCTGCGTTTTATTCAGGATTTTACTTGTTTTAGATGCAGGCCACCAAGTGAGTCTACAAATATCAGCATTTTTAAGTCCCCTTGCGTCTATCACTTTAATAAGCCTATCAATCACTTCGTCTGAGTGAAGATTTAAATAATTTATTTGTGCTTTATCAAGTAAATTTTCTTTTCTCATTTTATCACCTCATGAAAATAATATATCATATACACACATATAAATCAATTATTTTTTCTTATAAGAAAATATTTTTTCTCCTCTCGTGTAAGTGATGCTGGATAAAGTATAATTTTCAATACAATCAATAAATAATCATTGAATATAATTATGAAGTTGTAACTATGCATTAAACATAGCCTAGAGATAACGATGGCATTACTCTATTTAGCCACTTATTCAGATAAAAAAATAGCTTTCATGTCTTTGAAAGCTACTTTTTTATAATAAATTCAATCTTTTAATTGAAAGTTCTACAAATTCTTTATTATTATCAATGCCTATATACTTTCTATGCAGTTTCTTAGATACGACACCGGTTGTTGAACTTCCACAAAAAGGATCCAGTATAACATCTCCAACATTAGACGCTGCCTCAATTATGTTTTCCAAAAGGTATTCTGGTTTCTGTGTAGGATGTTTTCCCTCCGTCTTTTCTGACTTTGGGGTTAATGGACCAGTCCATACATCCTTCATTTGTTTGCCACCATTTTTATCTTTCATATATTGATAGTTGAAGAGATGATGTGCCTTTTTGTCATCTTTTTGCGCCCACAAAACTGTTTCTGTGCTATGCGTAAAGCATCTGCAGGCTAAGTTTGGTGGCGGATTAGTCTTCTGCCATGTAATATTGTTTATTATCTTGTAGCCTTCCTGTTCTAAAGCCATTCCAATGCTATAAATATTATGTAAAGTACCACTAATCCAAATGCTACCGTTTGGCTTAAGAACCTTCTTGCATTCCCTTATCCACAGACGATTAAATTTGTGCTTTTCATTTACAGAAGCAACTTTATCCCAGTCTCCTTTATTAACAGAAACCATTTTACCTGCATGACATGTTATGCCGTCATTGCTTAAAAAGTACGGTGGGTCTGCAAATATCAGATCCACCGATTCCTTTTTCATCTTTTTTAAAGCAGTGAATGTATCACCTAAAATTAGTGCCTCATTCTCTGTTTCATAATAATAATCAATAGCTCTGGAAAACATTTTTTCCATACTTAAACCTCATAGTTAGTCACTATTACTTCTTTCCCAACACGTTTTTTTGCTACACTATTGATATTTCTACGTACATCAATCTCTTCTATCTTGAATTCAGCATAAAGTTCATGAACCAAAGGAACATTATGATTACTCAACATTACAAGAGCTCCTATAGAATCCAATCTCTTATATAGCTCAGATAACCTAACATGATCCTCATAAGTAAATCCATCTTTAGTATAATCTGTAAAACTAGCTGTCTCACTTACTGGAACATATGGTGAGTCGAAGTACACAAAATCACCGGCTTTAACATCCTGGCAAAGTTCTTCAAAATCTTGGCACCGAATATCAACCTTTGAGTTCTGTAAATAATACCCTATGCTCATAATGTTGGCTTCATCAATCGATTTTCCCGACTGCTTATTATTATATGGCACATTAAAAAGTCCTTTGCTGTTAACTCTATACAGGCCATTAAAACAGTGCTTATTGATCCAAATCATTAGTCCGGCGCATTCAGCATCCAGCTCATGGTTCTTAATCTTTTGATTATACTTTTCTCGCGTCTCAAGATAATAATCTTTATCGCACACTCCAGACTCATCCACATGATTAACCGCTCTGATCACTGCCCTTGGATCATTTTTTAATTGCTCGTATATATTTATAAGTTGTTCATTAATATCACCAATGACTGCTGTCTGCGGTTTCTCATTAAAAAGTAGAGCACCTCCTCCAATAAATGGTTCATAATAGCTACCATATTTATTTGGCATCCTATTATGGAGCTTTTCAAGAAGCTGTGTTTTTCCACCAGCCCATTTTACAAATGGCCCCATTGTTTCTCCTCCAGATTATTTATTTCGCATTACTATATTGCCATTTCACAAGTTTTATATCAAGTATAATCTGGTGGCGGCACAATGCCCCAGGTCATGTTTCTTCCAGAGTAATTCCAATATCGAATATCTTGCTCTATAAACAACCATTTAATCACCTTTACAAGGTGATCCACTGAATAACCACCCGTGAAATTAATCGCAGCAATCTCTTCTTCAGATACATCGTGACACTCATATACTGTTCTTAACAGTTTATAAAGCTGGCTATACATTTGCGCATTTTCTTCACGTTTATCAAGAAGATCCGATTCAAAATCATCATGTTTAGGATAGTTTCTCTTTCTTTCTCCTGCAGCGGCATAGTTTGTGTTTTCAACGCATACCAAAAAATCAAATCCATTATGTAAATTTGCGGGTCTCTGAAGGTATACTCTATTTCCATCTTTCAACTGTTCAACAAAATATATGTACTTTGAAGAGTCTTCCCCTGTACCAGTGCCAGGTTCTTCGGTAGCTAATGCATCCACAACCCGCATACGTACTTCATTTCTAGTACCCTCGTTGGAAAAAAAATGTGTTATCTCGTGCTTTGGCATTTAGCCCCCCTCCTTATAATCCCAAAAAATCCAACGGTATATTATTAAAGAAATAGAAACACCCCATTTTTTTAATGTATTCCAACGTGTCCTTATATCTAGGATCTAAAAACCAGTCATTAAACACATATGCAAACTCAACCGAAAATCCCAAAGGTTCAAATAGCTTAATATACTCCATCCTTTTGAAATGGCATCCCGGTAGTTTCTCATCAACAGACCCCGCGGCATTTTGAAACTTCTTTTCTATAATATAAGCAGTATTGTTCTGATAATTAACAAAACACTCGTCTGGATGCCATTTTTTTGAATTATAGTCGCGATAATCGATACCTTTTTCATCAAGAAATCTTGAATAAATTTTATTCTGAGGCACCGAGGCTCCGATCAATTTATCCTCATCATACACTCTACAATCTCTCACTATGAATCCTGCCTTATTAAGCACATCATCTAGTGATGTCGTTTGTTCAAACCTGAGCCCATTCGCATTTGTTTGTGCCCCACCGCCATGTGTATTGGGTATTCTAGCCATAATTAAAATCCCCTTTCTCTACATAAAGCGTCAATTTCTCTCCAGGGCATTTTCTTCATGAAAACTACTGCATCTGCCACAGGTCTATTATTATACAGAATTTCATAAGCGGCTAATCTCTTAATTCTTCTTCCCAATTTTGTGTTTGGATAATTTTCCTCTGCTGTCATAGCCATATAGAAGGTTGTATATAATTTATCCACAGCCAATGTATCAATAGCCTCGTAGCTTTGTGCAATATTTGTTATTTGTTCTAGTACAGAAGCCTCAATATTCCTTGTTGTTACATCAAATATTGAAACGAAATCAGCATAAACCTTATCTGCTCCATATTTATTTGCCAAATCTTTTAATTCAGCAAAATAATCTCTATCAAATGGCGGTTTTCTCACTCCTTCAGAATTAGTCATATATACACACCAATTATCGAATCCTCCACGGTCGAACTCTAAAAAAGCTCCATCTGAAAACTCTTTAACTAAACGTCCCACAAGACTCTCCTTTCGATACTTTCATTGTATGTAAAAGATTCACGCCACAATACTTTAACCATTCATTCTCTTTATGTCGTAAACAAATTGCTTTTGGAAATAAAAAGCGTGATTTTTATTTGAAACATCTCGCTTATAAATATTTGAGTAAATTGGATGGTATGGCTTAGAATCTTTGCTTCTAACTTGAATGTGCTTTCCATTAGAAGTATGTATATAGCCATCTGCACTTGTTTCAATGTGATGCTTCAGCTGACTACAGATAGAATAGTAATCGCTTCTCCAAATATCTCTTAATTCAGAAAACCTCGATGATGATAAATCAATATTTATACTTGGCAAAAACATCCAGTCTCTTGGATTACCATCCTTACATACAGGAACATATAAAATATTACTTATCTTTTCAAATAAATGAGTTTCTTCAAAAGGTCGCTCTTGAATAAGCTCGTCTATAACACTACTTATTTGAGTAATAAACACTGTCTCCTTCGGGTTTCCGTTTATATCACATTTATTTGTCTTTAACTCTCCATCCTCAAAATCCAAGTTACTACTTGAAAGATGCATTCCCAGTGCAAGCTCTAAAAGCTGTCCGGTCTTTCCTTTGTTGACAATAATCATGTCCATGTCAGACGGCGAGAATAATTCTCCAAATTTTATTCCTGCCAAAGAATTAAATTTGTCACATGCTTCCTGTAATCTCATAAAAACCTCCTTGTTAACAAGAGTTCATATCCAATGAGCAAAATGTCTACTTATTGTTACAAACTCATTTTGTGTACATATAATTAAACAACACAGCCAGTGTATCACACATGCTGTACAATAAATCTCCCACATAAAAAAGGCCCCTAAAATCTGTAATTTAGGTACCTTTCTTACAAATCGACACTCAATCTGTTCCCAGCATTTTATTATATAAGGTTATACCCTAGATCTAGTATCATCTACAATCTTTGCACCATGATTGATTTCTAACTTCCCCATTACCCATTTTCCTGAATCCAAATTCACTTAAAGGTTTTTCTTTACCACATTTGGGGCATATTCGAGTAGGTTCTGAACCATTATAGCCACTTGAATTAACCGTAGTTCTTTGTTTATCATTTCCAAATAGAGCCATAAGAGCACCTTCCTTTCAAACAGTTAGCATATATGCCGTTCATAATACATAATAATTATATCATCTTTATTCTTTTGTTCCACAGAATTATCTCATTATGTTTCAAAATAAAATATGATACCTCGTTGAAAATATCGTATATTGAATCCTTTTTAAATAATTAATGCTTTTTTAATACCAGCATAATACGAAATTTATACCTCTACCTAATAATATCAGTAGCATCATATATAAAAAAATCTTCAAAGGAGAATTCCTATGGGCTTATTAGATATTTTTTCTGATGTAGCTACAGAAATGATATTGCAAGGTCATAAAAATTTAGAAAAAAATGCCAAAAAGTTTGCGAATGATCCTTCCTTTTCTCAAAGTGAACGCGAACGGTACAAAAAAATGGAAGAACAACTTCGTAATAACAGCAAGTCATTATCCGATAACCTAAATACTTTAAATACATTAGCACATGACATTTCTGCATCAGCTGAAAGAAATAGAAAAAAGGAAAATATCGCTAATAATAACAAAGAAAAAGAACAAATTATTTACGATTCATCACCAGATATCCTTGACACATTAAGGGCAGAATTCGCCAAAAATTATATGTCCGTTGATATATTAAAAATCAACAAGAGAATTTATTCAGACTTGGCGGCAATAGCAAACACAACTTGCAGAGTAATCAAAAAAGAAGAATTCATCTCATATGATGAACGCTGGATTAGTAAAGGTGTTATTAGTCATTTAAACCACAATGAAGCTGACTTAAAAGAATTAGGTCTGGTCAAGTATATAAAAGAAAATAAGGTCATACTTATTGAAAGAGCCATGAACAAACATAAAGGAGGAATTCTATACACCATAGAAAGACATATTGGAAAAAAAGCAAACGTAGTTAGCAAGTACTTTACTGATAATATTGATAGAATTTCTGTAGAGATTCTACCAATAAAGCTAGAACCGTATGAGGCTTCGATTATCAGTAAGTTAGAAAAAGAAATGATTGACCACTATAACCCCGAATTATTATTAAGGTGAAAAATTATGAGTAAAGAAATTAGCGAACTATTAATTCCTGATGAATGTGTGATTAACTCATGGCGTATTTTTTCTAGTTTGGACACTCCTAACGATAAAGATGACGAAAAATGTGAGTCCGAAGATGATGCCAGCGATTCTGAGGGTATCTTCATGCAAATTCGCCTGATTTTAACGAATTATAGATTCATATATGAATCTGGTGATTATGTTAATTCCGTTCCTCTAACTAAAATAGATAGAATTATTCATTGTCCCAAAGGCCTAGCAGATGAAGATTGGCTCAGCTATGGTGATGGAAATTATAGTGTGGTTGTAGTCTGCCCGGATGTCGATACTGCATTTTGGTTTGATACTGAAAAACTTAGTTACGATTTCTATAATGAAATTACACGTATAGTATTAGAAGCGCAAAAACAATTATAAAAGTACGCTCTATAAATAAAAAAGCGAGGGTGCACTGATATGATATGAACCCTCGTTTTTTCTTATTTAGCACATGTTTCCCCCTCTCTCAACCTACTTCTCTTTTGTGATTTGAATAGATACTCATTTCTATCGTTAAGCTACATTCGCTTTTTGTCCGCTACAAGAAATGTTTTATTCGCTGATGACTCTATTTATACATAGCATCTGTATCGTTTATTTCATTATATTTTTCAAGAATACTAATAGCTTTCTCGTCGCCTTCCTCCGCACGTTTTTTTACTCTAGGCAATTCATCCCATGCATCTTCGTCGTGAACCTCATTAGGCAATACCCCCTCCGCATCAAGTTCATCTTCATATTTCCATGCATCAGTAATTTCTTTAACGAATATCAAATCTCCATATTTGTCATCATCATTAGGATCCTCATCTAAATAATCCGAATAACCTTTAGATTTATCCTTATCTAATGACAACTTTTTCCCCTCAAAGCAAAATACTAATTTGATTTTGTCTTTGCCCCAATCATCTTCTTTTACTGTATTAACGGTAAGAATCCCATTTTTAAATGACATTTTATGGTTGATAGTTGACCCTCCCGTGTCCTCTATAAAATTACCTGTTGCATTAAAGTCTGTTTCAGGCAACTGTTCTGCAACAAATATACACCAATCAATAAGATATCGTTCAAAATCATCGATACACAGGTTATTACATATTTCTATTTTTTTCCCGTTTATCTTAAAGATCGATGAAATTGGATAGTTCTGACCATTCCCAGACAAGCACTTATCGTATTCCATCGCAGCCTCAATTTGTTCCGTACTCTTACATTTTAAAACAAAGCTTGATTCAACCGACATATAGAACATCCTTCATTTTGCAAATTATGTATAATTACCAAATCCTATATCGTTCTATTGAAATTCCCATCTTTTTAGCAGCATCAATCAGTTCATTCGCAGATGCATGCTTAATATCGAAAGATTCTACTAATGCAGCTCCATAACCACCTGCATAAAAAGCTGATATAGCTTCTCCTTCGATATCTTTACGAAGCCTTTCAATATCGATTTTTGAATAATCATTCATTATCACTCTCTATTGTATAGCCTTTTGTAACTCAAAATAAACTCTGGCATTTACTTCAGCATCGCTCCACGCCCTGTGCACTTCTTTATGCTCAAAACCATAGAGCTCTGCCAAGTACGGTAATGTGATATTCTCCCATCCTTTACGATCTTTAACTCTTTTCGCTAAGACCTTAGTATCAAGATATTTATTTTCTAGCTGTACACCAGCACGCTTCGCCGCTCTAGAAATATGAGGAATGTCACAACTCTTTATGTTATGTCCAACAAGTATTTCCCCACCTATAAATTCCTTAAATTTCTTAATCACTTCATCAACAGATGGCTCGCTAGCTACCATTTCATCAGTAATATGCGTTAATCTTGCAATCCTAGGAACAATCTTTCGTCCCGGATTTGCAAGCATATCAAAGCGATCAACTATTTCACCATTACTAACCTTTACTGCCCCAATCTCAATTATTTCAGACTCAGCATCTCCTTTATTTATGCCAAAAGTACCTGTATGCTCAATGTCGAAGCAAACAAAAGAGGAAAAATCCGGCGTTGTTATTTCTTCCATCGACTTAGGCATTCCATCTTCTATTTCTTCAAATTCCATATCTGACAGAGTTAATTCTGTCATAAGCTGGCGCATCTGCCTATCAGTCCCAAATATTTTCAATACCTTATACCCGACAACAGCATCTTCATCTTCTACACTTTTCAAAGTACTATCTTCACTCTCAGAAGACGCTTCTTGCAGGAATTTGTCTGCTCCATCTAAAGATAGTTTGTCAAAGTAAAACGCCCTTAAAGCTGCCTTCTGGCTCCCACCGACTTTCTCAATAGTCTCGAAAGCATCTGAAGAATCGGTAATAATCTTATCTATATCTGCTTGCCAGTCTTTCTTTTTATAAGTTGTATTGAGCCAGCGCTGATTGAAGAAGCTGTCACTTTCTATCACTTTGTCCGCGTATTCCCCAAGAATACTCGCTTGTTTTCTGGCATATTCCATTATTTCTTGCTCTTTAGCCTTCTTTGCATTCTCCTTTATCAACGTATCAATCGTATTCAGTGGCACCTTAACCATATCAATAAGCTCTTCTAGCTGTTTTTTGACCTCTTCTATAGGCATGGAATAGGCTGTCTCAAGCTCTTTCTTTTTATCGGACAATTTTTTCTTTATAGCTTTTAATTCTTTCAGATCATGCTCTGCCTGCTTCAAATTATCTATGGTATATTCTGTAGTATTGTAAACTGATAGCCCCTTCTCCATATATTGCTTTAATTCAGCAAAGTTATGAAAACTCACCTTCCCAGGGACTTGGTCAGCTTCAACAACTATATTTTCAGCACTAATTATTTCAAATTGCTCCATAACAACTTATCTCCTTTATACCGCTGTTCTACAAATGTTATGCCTTAGATTAATATAACATAGTATACGAATTTCTATTATGAAATTTACATAAACAGCTATCGTTAAACTGTATTCATTTTCAAAATCATGGAGCACCACCGTCTCAACCTTCTCGTAGTTCAATTCCCTTACACTTTCAAAATGGCATAAAAATAACGGTGCCTCTTTGCCTGCTAACACTTTTTAACGTTAGCCACAAAGCGCACCGTTAAGCCACTTACGTTTTTCTATTTAACTGTGTTCAGCTCTTGTCAGCAAAGCCACCGTCTCAACATGATTTGTCCAAGGGAACTGATCTACTGCCACAGCCCTCTGAACATAATAGCCGCCCTCTGCAAGGGTTTCGAGATCCCTGGCGAGGGAAGTAGGTTTGCAGCTTACGTAGATCATGTGCTTTACGCCGTAGTCGATGATCTTTTTAAGTGCCTTGGGATTGATGCCTTCACGGGGAGGATCAAGAATGATGAGATTGGGCTTGTCCACGATATCATCAAGAACTTTAAGCACATCTCCTGCGATAAATTCGCAGTCCAGAAGCTGATTTCTCGCAGCGTTCTCCTTTGCGGCCGCAACAGCTTCTTCAACAATCTCAACACCTATCACCTTATTGGCAATGGGTGCAATTATCTGGGCAATGGTTCCTGTTCCGCAGTATAGATCATAGATGATCTTGTCACCCGGATCCTCCGACATGTTGTCATAAAGTCCGTCGATGTATTCCCTGACAGTGCCATACAGAACCTCTGCACTAAGAGAATTTGTCTGGAAAAATGAGAAGGGTGTAATCCTGAACTTAAGTCCAAGAAGCTCCTCATAAAAGTAGTCCTGTCCATAAAGTACAGTTGTTCCTTCATCAATTATGGCATCTGCCTTGGCATCATTTTTTGTATGAAGAATACCAACGATATGCCCGGAGAGCTCAAGGGTTAAAAGCATCTCCGCGTAATTCATGAGATTGTGGTCTTCCTGTGTCGTCGTCACTATGTCTATCAGGATGTCGCCTGTCTTCTGAGCCTTTCTTACGAGAAGGTGTCGAAGATAACCCTCCTGTTTCATTCTATGATAAAAAGTGATTTTTTCCTGTCTATATAATTCTCCGAAATACGAAAGTGTGGCGCTTAAGATGTTGTTGTAATCATCATCCACAATTCTGCAGCCTGTTACGCTGACAATATCATGCATGCTGTTTCTTTTGTGCATGCCAAGAGTGAGGGGACCACCTATCTCCTCATCTCCAAAAGTAAATTCCATCTTATTTCTGTATGCAAATTTGATGGGGCTTGTTTTTATGCCCTCCCAGGTATAACTCTGAGTCTGCTTCTCCAAAATAGGATTAAGAATATGCCTTACCTGCTGTTCTTTCATGCCAAGTTCTTTGACATAAGGCATGGTAAGATAGCTGCAGCCTCCGCATTTGCCAAAATGTATGCAGGGGCTTTCTATAGCATCAATAGGCTCTTCGAGAACCTCGAGGAGCCTACCTTCTGCTCTGCCATTTCTGTTTTTAATTATCACACATGACACCTTCTGACCGGGAAGTGTGTTCTTAACTATCACTTTTCCCTCAGGTGTCTCCATAATGCCTTTGTTAGGAAATTCAACCCTAACAATTCTGCCCGTTACTATATCTTTTTTCTTCATTTCTCCAAATCCAGATCAACGAAGTCGTCATCAAAGTCGTCGAAATCGTCATCATCATAATCGTAATCATCCTCGTACTCGGGCATCATGTAATTGAATACCAGATAAGCGATTGTTGCTACAGCAGCAATTGCTCCGAAAACTGCAAGACACCATAAAACAATGTTTGATGGCTTCTTAGCGTTTGCAGCTTCTTTTTTCTCTAAAAGCTCATTGATTCTGACTGTTTCAAGAAGTTCTTCGATTCTGTTCTTATCCATTACTTACCCCTTTCCAAGATGTAGTTAGTGGTTAATACCCCTCATCCGGCACTTCGTGCCACCTTCTCCCAGCGGGAGAAGGCATAAAATGTTATATATATTATAGCATTTATTAATTCACAATCTATTGAATTGGCAAAGTTTATACTTTTTTAAGCTTCGCAAATGCAGCGAACATGATTTTCTGTCCGTAATCGTCAAAATCGATTGTGACCTTATAGTCTCTCGGTTCCTTGACGATATCAAGGACAGTCCCTTCACCGAACTTAACATGCATGACTCTGTCACCTACGCCGTAATCAAGTGCTGCTCCGGCTGTCGGCATTCCTTTGGATAATCCGGCGAGTCCCGGTTTTCCGAGAGAAGCCTTACTGTGTGCACTGGCAGCTCCTGCGATAAAAGGTTTGTCCTTTGGTACCGCTCTCTTTTTGGGAGGTGCCGGCTTTGCGACAGGTCTTCCGTAAGCAGGCTGGGTCGCCGCTTTCGTCCCGGCATAAGCACTTCTCTTAAGAGGCGAGTTTGCTGTACCGGCTGCATAGGTGGGTTTTGAGAAGTCCATCTTTTTCTTAAAAATGCGACCTGTATCAAGATCGATATCATCGTCGTCATCAATGGATTCTCCGCCATCATACATGAAGGAAGCTTCAGCCGCTCCGACCTTTTCAAGAAGCTCAGCCGGAATCTCAGTTACAAATCTGCTCACAGGGTTGTACTGGAGCTGACCTCTTGTCATTCTGCTTCTGGCACTTGTGAGTGTGAGATGTTTTCTTGCTCTGGTTATTCCAACATAAGCAAGTCTTCTCTCCTCCTCGAGTCCCTCGGGATCTACTCCTTCGTCCATCAGCGCCATGAAGCTGGGGAAAACATTCTCCTCCATACCCGCGAGATACACATGATCAAACTCGAGTCCCTTCGCACTGTGAAGTGTCATGAGGAGCACCTTGTCGTCATCCTCGGATACATTGTCAATATCCGCTACCAGAGCGACCTCTTCCAAGAATCCTGTAAGCGTAGGCTCATCCTCTTTTTCCTCGTAGCCGGCCATTTTGGATATAAGCTCGTCCACGTTCTGCTCACGCTCGTTATCCTCAGTGTTTGCATCCTCATCGATTGTATAGAGATAATCTATGTAGCCGATTTCTCTGATGATGTGCTGCATAAGCTGGTCAAGTCTTGCCTCTTTTGCAAAGGCTCTGAAAACTCCGATCATTGATGCAAATGCCTTGCACTTTGCCTGCGCTGTCTTATTAAGTCCCGGGATCATATCAGCCTCGGCGCACGCCTTCAGAAAACTGATATTGGCCTTATCTGCGTATTCCTGAACATGAGTGATACTTGTAGCTCCGATCCCTCTTTTCGGAACATTTATGATACGTCTCGCAGCAAGGTCATCCGCACCGGAATCAATAGTCTTCAGATAGGCGAGACAGTCCTTGATCTCACGTCTGCCGTAGAAGTTCACTCCTCCCACAAGGTCGTACGGAATTCCTTCATACACGAATCGCTCTTCCAAGAGTCTCGACTGCGCATTGGTTCTGTAGAGAACTGCAATATCCTTATAATCCGCTTTGCCTGACTTTTTGAGTTTGCAAACTTCGGATGCTATAAACTCAGCCTCCTCGGGAGCCTGATTCACAACCTTTAATCTGACGAGTTCGCCTTTCCCTTCGTCAGTCCAGAGAGCCTTGTCTTTTCTTCCGTAGTTATTCCTTATGACAGCGTTTGCCGCATCAAGAATACTCTGTGTTGATCTGTAATTCTGTTCCAGTTTTATCACTGTCGCATCGGGATACACTTTTTCAAAATCAAGGATATTCCTGATGTTCGCGCCGCGGAATCTGTAAATACTCTGATCATCATCACCGACCACGCAAAGGTTCTTATACCTGTCTGCAAGAAGCCTTACGAATTCAAACTGTACGTTGTTGGTATCCTGATACTCATCAACCATTATGTACCTGAAGCGTTCCTGGTACTGCGCAAGCACCTCCGGCTCGTCCTTGAAGAGCTTCACCGTGTTAAGAAGAAGATCATCAAAATCCATTGCATTATTCTTCTTAAGCGTATTCTGATACTCGATGTATGCCTTCGCAATTTTCTGCTTCTTAAAGTCGTTTCCCGATGCCAGCATGTATTCATTGGCATCGACGCAGTTGTCCTTTGCATGCGATATCGCAGTCTGGATGTTGCGGAGCTTTAGCTGAGTTGTCTCCAGCTGATATCTTTTGCAGATATCCTTAAGTACCGACTTGGAGTCATCCGTATCATAGATTGTAAAATTGTTGCTGTAACCGATTCTGTCAGCGTAGCGTCTTAAGATTCTTACACAGGTTGAGTGAAAAGTCGCAACCCATATGCTCTCGGCGCCAAAGCCTACAATCTTATCAACTCTTTCGCGCATCTCGCCAGCCGCCTTGTTGGTAAAGGTTATCGCGAGAATGTTCCAGGGATTAACTCCGCATTCGTCAATTAAATAAGCGATCCTGTGCGTCAGGACTCTGGTCTTTCCCGAACCTGCTCCGGCAAGTATCAGGACCGGACCGTCTGTCTGCAGAACCGCTTTTTTCTGTTCACTATTCAGGGTGTCGTAAATGCTCATTAAATATGTACTACCTTTCGAAAATTACCCTCATCCGTCGGCTTCGCCGACACCTTCTCCCAGAGGGAGAAGGCATTATTTTTTCTTCTTCTTGGTCTCTTTGTCGCCCTCGCGCTCCTCTTCGATGTGATCGATGATGTTCTCGATAAGAAGCATCTTCATGAAAACATCGTAAGCAAGCATAGAGACAAAATTGAACATCTGAAGTTCGTTCTTGTCTTCGCCCTTCGCCTCGGGAAATGATTTCTGGGTGGTCTTATATTTTTCCTCGATGTCAGTTTTAAGATGGGCGATAATATCCTTCTGCTCATCGTAGATTGTCTTGTAGATATCTTTTAAATTTATGTCCTCATCGTCTTTTCCAAAACGTTTGTAAACAGGCTCAAACAAGGTCTGGATATCACTGAAGGACAGCATGTTTTTATAGTAGTAGATGAACATCAAAAGTATGATGTGATCCTTGGAATACTTCTTCTTTACCGGAGGGGGAAGCAGATCATTTTTGGCATAGTTATTGATCATGGTCTTCGTGAGTATCTTATCCACTCCGGGATGCCTTGAGGACTTCCTAAGGCTCTCATCCATAAAAGTAAGCAGCTGGTCCATATACAGGTCGATGTTAGGGATATCATTAACATCAACCTGAGTGGTTCTGTCCATGCTGGCCATTATGCTGTTTAGAAAATCATCATAGTCTAGTGTCATAAATTCACTCCAATTTAGTATCCCAAGGGGAAGGCTATTTAGATTTAACCTTTTCTGCCTGGCGCATCATCTCCCTCGCATTCTCCATTGCAGAATCTGTGATTGTGGCGCCGCCAAGCATTCTTGCAAGTTCTGATGCTCTCTCATCATCCGAGAGTTTTCTGATCCGGGTGACGGTTCTCTCGTTTCCGCCCTCTTCATGAGTTCCCTTCGCGATCTCATAATGAGTGTCAGCCATAGATGCAATCTGAGGAAGGTGTGTGATGCAGATTATCTGGTGACCCTTTGCAAGAAGTCCAAGTTTCTCCGAAACCTTCCAGGCAGTCTGTCCGCTTATTCCCGCATCTATCTCATCAAAAATGAGTGTATCTATGTCATCCTTTTCAGCGACAACGGTCTTGATTGCAAGCATGATTCTTGAGAGCTCACCGCCGCTTGCCACCTGATCAAGGGGTCTTATCCTCTCTCCGGGATTTGTGGAAATCATGAATTCCACATCATCATAGCCTCCCGCGGAAACTCTCTCTCCGTCAGGCTTAACATCAATCTCGAATCTTACATCTATGAAGTTAAGATCCTCCAACGCTTTGCGGAGAAGCTCCGATAAAGCTTTGGCATTTTCTTTTCTCAGGTCTGAGATGCTCTTGCAGGCGGATAACAACTCATCATGGAACCTCTTCTCATCAGCAAGAAGACCGTCTCGGTATGCTGCAAGGTCCTCGAGTTTTTTTAGCTCCTCTTCCTTCTCATCCCTGTACTTTAAAACTTCCTCAATGCTTCCGCCATACTTATCCTTGAGATGGTTTATGGTATTGAGTCTGTCCTCTGTTGTCGCAAAATCTTCGGGATCAAACTCAAGCTCATCGATATAGGATGAAATAGCATGACGAAAATCAGATAATAAATTATCGATATCAGAGAGCTGTTCCAAAAGCTCCGCAGCCTTATCGTCATAGCTGCTAACCGAGGAGAGCTCACGCACTGCTCTTCCTATAGCATCCGCAGCGCTTTCACCGGAGTCGCCTGCTCCCGTCACCTCAGCGGCAATACCTGCTGCCTCGGCAATCTTCCTGGAATTGACCATTCTTCTGTATCTGGTCTCAAGCTCCTCATCCTCACCCTCTTTGGGGTCTGCATCAGTAATCTCATTGTATTCGAAATTCGCGAGATCCTTTTGTCTCTCACGTTCTCTCTCGTCTAAGTTGGTCTCATCGAGAGCCTTCATAACATCCTTCCAGCTTCCGTAAGCCTTTGCACACTTTTCCTTAAGCTGCAAAAGCTCCTCACCTGCAAAATCATCCAGTATCTCCAGATGCTTTTTCTTGTGAAGGAGTTCCTGATGGTCATTCTGACCGTGAATATTTATAAGTATGTTTGAAAGATCACGAAGCTGCCTTGCGCTTACTGTCTCGCCGTTTGCCTTGCAGACACTTCTGCCCTCCATGATTTTTCTCTGCAAAATAAGTGTTCCGTCTTCTTCTACAGGAATATCAAGTTCCTTAAGGCTTCTTAGCTGCGCTTCATTTTTGATTCCAAAGGTCAGCTCGATAAGAGCATATTCAGCTCCCGTGCGAATCATACCACTGTCAGCTTTAGCACCGAGCGCCAGATTCACACTGCCGATAATAACTGATTTACCGGCGCCGGTCTCACCACTCATTATGTTAAGACCGTTTTCAAACTCAACCTCCTGCTCATTTATCAGAGCAAGATTCTTCACATGTAGATTGTATAACATATTTACCTCTTTCCTTTTTGCTTCTTCGGGCAAGTCAAGGAAATGTATATAATAACTGTCCGTTTAATGGGACAGGTACTATCAGCCTATTATTTCGTTCAGGGCATCCATAACCTTCTGAACATCGTTATTGGTACGTATAGCTGCCATGATGGTATCATCACCGGCAATACATCCTACTACCTCTTCAAATTCCATAGCATCAAGAGCAGCGGCTACAGCCATCGCCATTCCCGATACCGTGCGGATAACCAGAATATTCTGAGCATGATCCATACTGATAAATCCTGCTCGCAGGACATCCGCATACTTGTCAGTCATTCCTGCACTGTCCTGAACAAAAACATATTTATGCCTTCCGTCAGGAGTAGCTCTTTTGGTCAGTCGGAGCTCTCTTATGTCTCTGGATACGGTCGCCTGGGTAACCTTAAAACCCGCAGCATTGAGCATATCCGCGATCTGCTCCTGAGTTTCGATAACATTGTTTTGAATTATTTCGATCAGTTTGCTGTGACGTTTTTTCTTCATACAAGTTTTTTCCTTAAAATGTTTAAAAAGCTTTCACTGCTTAGTTTCAATATCTTGGTAACCTGTTTTGCTGCGGTGATATCTATCCTGTCCCCGCTCTTCATCATCATCCTTTTTCTTCCGTCGAGAGAAGCCTCCAGCTCCAAAGTACTGTCTCCGCTTCCTTTTCCGATTTCTATAGTGACCTTATCATTCTCGGAAAGCACTATTGTCCTTCCGTTAGCCGCATGCGGACATATCGGTGTCAGAAGAAGTATCCGTGCCTTTGGATCCACAATCGGTCCGCCTGCAGACATATTATAAGCCGTCGAACCCGTAGGCGATGAAAGAATTATTCCATCGGACTGATAGGTTGTAAGCGGCAGATCATTTACATACACATTAAAATTGAAAACCCGGAGCGATGAACATCTTGCGATTACGATGTCATTTAAGGCGTAGTTGATAACGCCTTTTTCTTCTCCCTGACAGAGAACTCCCTGAAGCATCATACGGTCTTCTATTTCATACTCATCACTAAGAAGCTTATCCATGGCGCTTTCGACCTCAGATAGGTCAACCTCCGCCATATAGCCCAACGTTCCAAGATTAACTCCGATAAGCGGGATATTTTTCCCAAGGACATTACCCGCCGCCTGGAGCATCGTTCCATCGCCTCCAAGGACAATGCAACACTCTACGCAGTCCGGAACCTTGCAGGAATACTCCTTGCCGTTTTTATTCGCCGTACTCTCTATCTCGGCGACCTCGCAGAATGCCCCCTTCTGCTCAAGGTAATCCCTGATGCGCAGGGTGGCCTTCATTCCGGGATCTTTGCCTCTGTTAGTGATTATGAAAAACCGTCTCATAGACCTTATAACTCCCCGTGTGCTCTTCCTACCGTCTCCTCAATAAGTTCCTTCATATCAGACTCCGTTGAAAAACCATTGCCTGCACTCAAAACCTCTGACAGCAAATGAAGTCCCTCGCCTTCATTGATTTCAGACACCTCATCGTTTCTGCTCTCATCCTTTTTGATATAAAGAAGGTATTCTATATTTCCCTCCGGTCCCCTAACCGGTGAAAAATCGAGATTTAAAACCTTAAATCCGATTATGTGGGCAAAATCTATTACCTTGCAGATGACCTCTTTGTGAGTCTCAGGTTCTCTCACAACTCCCTTTTTACCTACCTTCTCGCGGCCCGCCTCAAACTGGGGCTTGATAAGGCATACCATCTCTCCGCCATCCTTAAGAAGCTTTCTCGCGGGAATAAGTATTTTGGTAAGTGAGATGAAAGAAACATCAACCGATGCAAAATCAAGGTCATCGTCTATATCATCTCTTGTAAGATATCTGAAATTGGTTTTCTCCATGCAGACCACGCGCTCATCGGATCTAAGTTTCCAGGCAAGCTGACCATGTCCCACATCCACCGAGTAAACTTTCACCGCTCCGTTTTGAAGCATGCAATCCGTAAAGCCTCCGGTGGAAGCTCCTATGTCCATGCATACAAAGCCATCGAGTTTTAGCTCAAAGCTCTTCATAGCCTTCTCAAGCTTGAGACCGCCTCTGCTGACATAGGGGAGTTGTTCACCCTTCACTTCAAGAGATGTGATTTTTGATTCATCAAAGGATGTTCCGGGCTTGTCTTCTCTCTGACCGTTTACGAAAACATCGCCTGCCATAATGACAGCCTTTGCCTTCTCACGGGAAGTGGCAAGTCCTCTGGAAACCAGAATTACATCCAGTCTTTCCTTAGCCATCTACTGTTATTTCCTCATATTTTCTCATTACTTTTTGGGCAATCGACTCAGCATCAACACCAAGTGCCTTATAGAGCTGATCACATGAGCCGTGAGTTACAAACTCATCCGGAAGAGCTATACAAAGATGATGAATGTCAATTCCTTCATCATAGATAAAGCGTCTTACCTGATCACCAAAACCACCATTCTCAACGTTCTCTTCCATCGTAACTATAAGCTTATGTTTTTTCGCTGCGTCCCGCACATGCTCTCCGTCAATAGGCTTAGCAAATCTCGCGTTGGTAAGTGAACAATTGTAGCCTTTTTCAAGAAGTATCTCTCGAACTTTCTCCGCGGTTTTCACCATACTTCCCAATGCAAAGAGGATGATATCTCTCTCCTTGTACAGTGGCTCTGCCTTACCCATCTCAATAGGTGCACGGAAGTCTGCAAGTCCATCGTATGCTGTACCCCTCGGATATCTGATCGCCGAAGGTCCATCGAAAGCAATCGCAAACTTAAGCATGTCGGAAAGCTCCCATTTATTCTTGGGTGCCATTATATGCATATTGGGCATACTGGAAAGGTAGGACAAATCAAATATTCCCTGGTGAGTCTCACCGTCGCTTCCAACAAGTCCTGCCCTGTCTATCGCAAAGGTAACCGGAAGATTCTGAAGGCAAACATCCTCCAGTACCTGATCGTAAGCTCTCTGTAAAAACGAACTGTACACCGCAAAAATCGGATGGAAACCGCCGACTGCAAGTCCTGCTGCAAAGGTAACCGCATGTTCCTCCGCGATTCCCGCATCAAAAAATCTGTCGGGGTACATATTCCTGAATCTCTTAAGTCCGGTTCCGTCCGCCATTGCTGCTGTAATTGCAACCGCCTTGGGCTCGCGTTCACCTATTTTGCACATAACCGTGCTGAAAATATCCTGATAATTGGCTGTGGTTCTGGGATTCCTCGGAATTCCGTTCTCAATAAGGAACGGCTCCGTACCATGGAAGCGCGCAGGATGCCTCTCTGCAGGTTCAAAGCCCTTACCCTTCTTGGTAACCACATGAATCATAACAGCCTTACGAACCTTCTTAGCCTCGCGGATAGCAGCCCGCAGTGCTGTGATATCATGACCGTCGATTGGTCCAAGGTATGTGATGCCGAGATTCTCAAATACCATTCCCGGAACAAAGAGCTGTTTAAAACTGTTCTTTGCACGTCTGATTCCCTTGACCATCTTGGGACTGGAATTCTTAAGGGAGTTGTATATATCATCCCTCAAATTAAGGTATCCCTCATTGGTTCTTACGACATTGAGGTATTTCGCCATTCCACCAACATTCTCTGAAATAGACATCTCGTTGTCGTTTAGTACCATGATAAAATTCGTATCAAGCTTCGCTGCATTGTTAAGGGCTTCGTATGCAAGACCACCTGTAAGTGAACCATCACCGATTACAGATACGATGGTAAACTTCTCATCGGAGAGCTGTCTTGCTCTTACCATACCAAGTCCCGCAGATAAACTGGTGGAACTGTGGCCTGTGTCAAAGCAGTCACACTCCGACTCCGATCTCTTGGGAAATCCACTCATCCCACCGAATTTCCTCAGATTATCAAAGCCGTCCTTACGACCGGTTAAAAGCTTATGTGTGTAGGACTGATGTCCGACATCCCAAATAATTTTGTCCTTCGGAAGATCTAGTTCTAAGTGAAGAGCCATGGTCAGCTCAACCACACCAAGGTTTGATGCCAGATGTCCACCGGTCACACTTATCTTTTCTATGAGAAAATCACGAATCTCCTGCGCAAGTTCGCCCTGCTTGTTTTTCGGTATTTTCTTTATGTCGTTTGGTTTCTTTATACTGTCGAGTAACATGTTAATCCTCATCCGTCAGCTTCGCTGACACCTTCTCCATAGGAGAAGGCATAAATGTTATCACTTTTGTCTTGAGATCATCCACTTTACAAGAGGTATCAGGAATTCTTCGCTGCCATCGTATTTTGAAAGGATGGAGGCAGCTTCGTCCGAAAGCTTCCTGACTTCTTCTTTTGATTCTTCAAGTCCGTGAAGTGTCACATATGTAGTCTTCTCATTCTTTTCATCTGAACCAATCGGCTTTCCTAGCTCCGCTTCGTCGCCCGTAACATCAAGAACATCATCCTGAATCTGGAAGGCAACTCCGATCTTCCTCGCAGCCTGTTCAATATCATCAAGTGCCTTTTTATCGGCTCCTGCGAGAAGCGCTCCTATCATCATGCTGCTCTCCAGCATTGCAGCTGTCTTATTCTCATGAATGAAAATGAGTTCCTCGGAGGTCGCTGCAGCCTTTCCCTCAGCCTCTATGTCTGCGCACTGTCCGCCAACCATCCCGTATATACCGGCCTTCCTGGCAAGGATTTCAAGAGCCTTAGCTCGTCTGTCGCTAATATCTCCGTCGAAGGGATCGGGATTTGTTTTGCATAAAAATACCTTCAGAGCGGTTTCGTATGCATAATTTAAAAGTCCGTCTCCTGCAAGAGTAGCCATTCCCGCACCATATACAACATGGGTGGTCTTCCTGCCTCTTCTGTATTCATCGTTATCCATCGCCGGAAGATCGTCGTGCACAAGGGAATAGGTGTGGATCATCTCAATGGCCGCTGCAAAAGGCGCCACCAGATCCTTGTCCTTTCCGGAAAAAATCTTAAACATCTCAAGCATCAGAACCGGTCTGATTCTCTTGCCACCTGCCATGACACTGTAATTCATGGCTTCGATTACTTTTTTCTGATAGCCTTCCTCAGCGGGAAGAAAGCTCTTTATGATATCCTCTGCTTCTGCCGCTCTGCTATCCAGCATCTTATCAAAATCGGACATTACTCAAAATCCTCCATGCTGCCGTCAGCCATAACCTTCTGAACCTTTTTCTCAACCTTGTCGATGGAATCGTTACAGTATTTAAGCAAATCCATGCCTTCCTTGAAGAATTTAAAGGATTCCTCAAGAGTGACATCGCTCTTTTCAAGAGCCTTGATGCGCTCGTCTACTTCAGCGAAGGCTTCTTCTATTGTGATTTCTTTTTCTTCGTTTTTCTTAGCCATATTTTCTCTTCTCCGCACCCACAACTTCTGCCCCGATAACACCGTCGCTGACATTTATTTCAATCTTGTCGCCGGGCGCTACATTTTTGATACTCCTGACATTCTTGCCTTCGGAATCAGCCACATAGGAAAATCCCGACTGCAGTTTATCAAGAGGACTGAGGGCTTTAAGCCTCTCTATATTGACATCCAGGCGGTGCCTGTTGTCCCTTATGAGGTCTGTCATCAGACGCTCAAGCTTGTCAGCAGCCTGCGCAGCTCTCATTCTCTGATCGCGTATTCTCGCCTCCGGTGAAAGGTGTTCCAAAAGGCGCCTATCGGAGGCTGCCTTCTCGCGGAGTCTCATTATCCTGTCGTTCATTCTGCGGGTAAGAATATCGCGGTAGGCATCGATATCCTGAAAAAGCAGGTCAATCTCATATACCGCCAGCTCTGCTGCAGCAGAAGGTGTGGGTGCTCTTAAGTCCGCAACATAATCGGCTATCGTAGTATCCGTCTCGTGGCCTACTGCCGAGATGATGGGAATCGGACAGTTGAAAATCGCTTCCGCCACAATCTCTTCGTTAAATGCCCACAGATCCTCAATGGATCCGCCGCCTCTTCCGACAATGATTACATCCACATTCATTGCTGTGAGAGTCTCTATGCCTCGGACAATACTCTCCTTCGCCTGATCTCCCTGAACTATTGCAGGATACAGATATATCTGCACATAGGGATTTCTTCTGGTGGAAATATTTATAATATCTCGCACAGCCGCACCGGTAGGAGCTGTCACAACTCCAAGCGTTTTTATATGCTTTGGTATCTGCTGTTTATATTCATTAGCAAACATTCCGCGCTCTGACAGCTCTTTTTTTAAAGCCTCAAAACGCTCAAACAAAGCACCTGCTCCATCCAGTTCAATTTTTCTGGCATAAAGCTGGTACTTCCCGTCCCGTTCATATACATCTATTGATCCGGTAACGCAGACCTGTTGGCCCTCCTGCATACGGAATCTAAGCCCCGTAGCGGCGCTTCCCCGGAACATCACACAAGAAATCGCTCCGGACGCATCCTTAAGCGTGAAGTAGATGTGACCGGAGGAGTGATATTTGCAGTTACTGACCTCGCCCTTCACCGTAAGTGATGAGAGCAGGAAGTCCTGCGTGAACATATTTTTAATATAGGAATTTATCTGCTCAACTGTATATACATTACGCAAGTTTTGCCAGCACTCCGTTTACAAAGGAAGAAGCGCCGTCCTGGCCGAATTTCTTGGACAGCTCAACTGCCTCGTTGATTGCTACCCCTGTGGGGATAGATTCATCGAATTTAATCTCATAGACAGCGAGTCTCAGGATTGCGAGCTCAACTTTTCCGATACGCCCTGTATCCCATCCCGTTGTCACTTCATTGATGAGCTTGTCGATCTCCGGGAGCTTCTCTGCGATGTTCTCGTAGCGCTCCTTCACGTAATCAACATCTTTGGCACTCATCTCTATGTCGCTTGTTTCAATGAACAGGTCCTCCTGCTCACGCATCTCCTCAGGTGTATTGAATTCTACACGAAAAAGAAGCTGAAAAACCTGTTCTCTAAGTTCTGATCTTTTCATAATATCCTCTGTAATCCTTAATCAGGCATCTTGATGCCGGCAATACGTACGTTGACGTCAGTAACACTAAGTCCTGTCATGCTCTCGATGGAGCTCTTAACCTTATCCTGGACCTGCTTACTTGTAGCGGGAATGTTGTAGCTATAATCCATAAGAATGGACATATCCACACGTACCTTACCTTCATTCAAAAAGATCTTGGAACTCTTCTGGATGTTCTTCGGACCTGCCTTATCTATATTTTCACTGGTATAACCACCTGCCATCTCACTTACTCCGTCAATCTCAAGAGCAGCAAGCGCAGCAATCTTGGCAACAACGTCGTCGGCAATCTTTACAGAGCCGATTCCCTTTGCCTTTAATAGTGTATTATTCTGTACTTCCTTTTCCATAATAATCACGTTCCTTTCATACTGAAATCCTTATAATTATACAAGATAGAAAAGCGGAGGGCAACTTTTTATGTATACCCTCCGCCAAAGCTTCAATATGTTTTTTCGTAAAATTTCGTGCTATTATTTGTCGCTCTTTTTGTTCTCTTCAATGTACTTGTCGAGCTTATCAAGCTGCTTTGTAGCGAATGCCTTTCCGCCGATACCGAAGGAAATTGCAAATGCAACAGCAAGTGCTGCAACAATGATAATGAAGGCTGAGTTAACGATTGTAGTAGCAATTCCGAGCTGGTTGAGAACCATGAAAATGCCGATTACAAAGATAACTGCCTTGGAAACAAGTGCATAGCCGTCCATTCCGTTCTTCTTAAGAGCCTTCTCTGCAAGGATTGCAGCAAAGTATGTAAGTGTAAGAACGATGATAGCAGCAAGAGCCTTGGGCATATAGCCGATAACAGCAGCACCGATGTCTGTAAGGAGCTTAAGATCTACTACCGCAAAGCCCTGTACGATGAACATGATGTTGATAACAACCTGAACAACGGTACCTGTAACCTTTGAAAGAACGAACTTCTCTGTCTTACCTTCTGTTGCGTCTGTGAGCTTCTTATCAACGCCTGTTGAAGCAAGGAGCTGAGTAACGATCTGACCTGCGAATCTGCCGATAAGGTAGCCGACAAATACAACAAGGCAAGCTACTACTATGCGAGGGATGTAATCAACAACAACTGTGAGCATGCTTACAGCGGGTGCTGTGATAGCATCAATCTTAAGAACGTTGAGTGCTACGATGAAAACAGGGATCATGATAAGAACATATACGATGTAAGCAAGTGTATATGAAAGCTTAGCTGTGTCCTTAACCTCAATGCCTGCCTTAGCCTGAAGCTCATCAACCTTAAGTCTTGCAAATACAGGAACAAGAAGTGTTCTTACTGTTGTAGCGATAAGGTTACCTACAAAGATAACGATAAGTGCTGCAAGAACGTTGGGAACATATCCCCAAATTGTGTTAAGCAGTCCCATTACAGGAGATGTAACACTGTCAATTCCCAATGTGTTAAAAATCTGTGGAATAAAAAGTAAGAATACCAGGAAGTAAACAAGCTTACTGATGTAAGTAATTGTAACTCCGGGTCTCGGACCATCTGCTCTTGAAACAATGAATCCAAGCTTAGTGTGTGTCATCAACTTAATGATGAGTGTCTTGGCAATTGAAGCCGCGATGTAGGCTATAAGCAGAATAACAAGCGCTACTATCACTTTCCCCAGGCCCCCAAATATGCCGGTCATGAAACTAGTAACATCGAACAAATTAAACATACCATTTCCTCCTTGGTGTTTATATAGTTACCCGGTCCTTACGAATGTATGAAAACATGTAGATAATCATAAAAAACCGAACGATACAATTTTACCACCGGGGAACGCTCTAAGCAAGGTAATATCTATATTTGCAAAAAGAAACTTCGTACCCAAAATGCAATTTTCATCAACATTTTAAAGTACGAAGTTTTAATATAACCAGATTATAAGAATGTATTGTTCATCAAAGGTCGTATATGAAACTGTATTGTTTGAGCCCTCCATATATCCGAATACCTGCTGATCGGTTATGAGCCTTCTTATGAATTCGTCGTATACGGCTCTTGTACTGCATTTTATCGTGACATTGTTACTTCCGTCGGCGTATCTTCTTGAGAAAAGATTCCCCAGCGCAGTCATGTCATTTTCCGTAAAGTACTCACCTTCCCTTACGTAATAATTGTTGCGCATTGAAGTGCAATCCGGCATTGGAAGCGTCTCGGATATGGTATGTGTCTTACTGATATCCTGAGTTGTGCAGCACAAATAGGTGTAGTTGATCAGCGGAAGTTTTTGCGAATCAGCTCCTCCGCTCTCAAATTTCTGATAAGAGGAATCTCCCCAGGTCGTATCGACGTAGGTGTACTCTCCGTCAGCATATACAAGATTCCACGCATGGCCGACACCGTTCACCTTACCTGTGACCATCGTGGTAGGAACCCCAAGTTTGTTAAGGATATACTGCGTAGCTTTGGCATAGCCCTGGCACACCGATTTTCCATATAAAAATACCGAGCAGATATTCTGGTTATCCGGCGCACTCGCGTCGTATTCAGTATTGGTTATAAGATAATCATAGACATACTTGACCTTCTCATAATCATCAGCATCCTGCGGAGCTCCTGCCAGGCATGTATCCACGTAGGCATCGATTTTGGCCTGACGTGAATCAATCTCCTCATCGCTGTAAATATAATTGCCGGTAAACGATATCTTCTTCAGAACTCCTGCTACCGTATAGCGCGTGTAGGTATAACCGTCCATATAGAAAAGCTCGGGGTGATCGGCAAGTACAAACTGACATACCACATCGAGAACCTCTTCATCAAGTGTCGATACAACTACGTCCTCGGCGCGTCTCTCAATAATTCTAAGAAGCTCGACGTATAAGGTCTGTCCTTCCTTTGTCAGATGTTCATAGGCGTAGTTGCCCTGCTGAGCCTTCTTTAAATCCTCTATATCAACTACAGATAAACCGAGGGATTCTCTTTGCGCCTGCTGGAAGGAGTCACTAAAATAGGTTGTCGCGTCCTTCCCCTGCTCCTCGTCGGTTTCCTCAACATCCTTGCGGCGTCCTGTTCTTCCAGTCTCCTTCTCAATCTGAGTGATGAGATCATCGATAGCCTGGTTAACCTTATCGGGATCAAATGTACCCGAATGGGAGGCATCGTTATTAGAGACTTCAACGGAATCTACAGAAGCGTCGGTTGTAGGGGCATCTGAAGCTTCTGCCTCCGCGGCTGCAGGTTCAGATTCTGCTGCTACTTCTTCTCCCACCAAAATCTCATCATCGGAATTAATAAGATTGTTGGCCTTAAAAAAGTCAGTAACCGAATCATTACATCCTGTCAGAAATGCCGCCATAAAAACAGATGCAAAAAAGACAGATGCTTTCCCTATTAAGTTTTTAAAACATCTGTCTCTTCTCATTAGTTTTTCCTAAACTCGCTAAGCGATAATCCTTTGTTTCTGTCGAGAACCATCTGGGGACTCCACTCGTTGATAAAGATAAGAAGCGGTCTTCCGTTCATATCCTTTATCTTCTTCATATCAGAGGTGCCCACAAGTGAATTCATGTCGACATCCTCGTTATCAACCCAACGTATATACTCATATGGTAACATATCCAGGATAATTTCGACATTATATTCGTTCTCAAGTCTGAATTTAAGTACGTCAAACTGAAGTACGCCGACAACGCCTACGATGATTTCCTCCATTCCCATGTTGAATTCCTGGAAAATCTGGATAGCACCTTCCTGCGCAATCTGTTCGATACCCTTGACGAACTGTTTTCTCTTCATGGTATCAACCTGACGAACCCTTGCAAAGTGCTCGGGTGCGAAGGTCGGGATTCCCTCATAGGTTACGGAATCCTTGGGCATGCATACCGTGTCACCGATTGAAAAGATACCGGGATCGAATACACCCATTATATCACCTGCATAGGCCTCACTTAAAATCTTACGTTCATCGGCCATAAGCTGCTGAGGCTGTGAAAGTCTGAACACTTTTCCTGACTGAACATGCTTAACTTCCTTGTCCGCATCGTAGCGTCCGGAGCATATTCTCATGAAGGCAACTCTGTCTCTGTGTGCCTTGTTCATGTTGGCCTGGATTTTGAAAACAAAAGCAGTAAATTCGTGCTCCTTAGGGTCGATAACCTCTCCCTCTGAATCAGTTCTTCCACTCGGAGGTGTAGCCATCTGAAGGAAGTTGTGAAGGAAGAGCTCAACACCGAAGTTCTGAAGCGCAGAACCGAAGAACACGGGAGTAAGCTTACCTGCTCTGACCTCTTCAAGATTAAATTCAGCACCTGCACCGTCCATAAGCTCGATCTCACCCTCAAGATTCTCAAGAGCTTCCTCACCTATTGTGGAAACAAGCTGATCCCTGTCTTCCATAGGGATTATGGTCTCTGTACCTTCCTTTGTTCCCTTCATTGTATCCTGGAAAGTTACGACATGTTTCTCCGCTCTGTCATAGATTCCCTTGAAGTTCTTACCTGATCCGATAGGAAGATTCATCGGGCATGTAGCAATTCCAAGGTGGTCTTCGATATCATCAAGAAGCTCGTATGTATCCATCGCATCTCTGTCGAGCTTATTTATAAATGTAAAGATCGGAATATGTCTCATGGTGCAGACTTTGAAAAGTTTCTTGGTCTGTGGCTCAACACCCTTACTTGCATCGATGACCATGACTGCGGAATCAGCAGCCATAAGTGTTCTGTAAGTATCCTCTGAGAAATCCTGGTGTCCGGGTGTATCAAGGATATTGATACAGCAGTCCTCAAAGTTAAACTGAAGAACTGAGGATGTAACCGAAATACCTCTCTGTTTCTCAATCTCCATCCAGTCTGAAACGGCGTGCCTTGCTGTAGCCTTACCCTTTACGGATCCTGCGAGATTGATGGCTCCGCCGTAGAGAAGGAATTTCTCTGTAAGTGTGGTCTTACCTGCATCGGGGTGGGAAATGATTGCAAAGGTACGTCTCTTATTTATCTCTTCTGTGATCTGGTTGTTACTCATTTTAAAACCTTTCAAAAAAACGCAAAAATTACTATTACTTACAAAATATCTGCCGTGCGCTCATCAAAAAATATCTCACCTATAAAAATGCGCACCCAACCTATTTTAAGGAAAGGTGCGCGTAAAGTCAATTACTGACTTAATCTATTTGTATTTTCTCTATAAAAACGGGTTATAGAACCTGCTGCCGTTTATGTGCGTAAGTGTAATCGATGCCACAAAAAGCACTGCACATACGACGATGCAAAGGTAGTCTAACCATCTGAATTTTCTCTCCATATACCAGGTTCGCTTTTTGTTTTTCCCAAAGCAGCGAAGCTCCATGGCATTTGCTATGACCTCGATTCTGTCCATACTGCTTAATACCAGCGGTATAAGAATTGAAGAAGCCGACTTAAGCCTGCTTATAAGCGACGCTTTTTTACTAAGCTCTATCCCTCTGGCCTGAGATGCCTGACTGATCTCGTGATACTGTTTCTGTATGTCCGGTATGTAGCGAAGTGCCAGCGCCACTGAATAAGCAACGGAATACGGAACTCCTATCTTATTAAGCGATGCCGCAAATTCACTGGGGTTCGTGGTGCAGACAAACAGCAGCACAAAGGGTATCGTCGCAAAGTACTTCAGAATGTAATTGAGCTGAAAAAACAGCTGCTCAGCGGTTGGTGCGAAGTATCCCGAAAGTCCAAAGAGAAGGGTTGTACTGCCGTAAACTCCGCAGCCGTGGCGAGGCGAAAACAGATAAACCAACGTTGTACTCAATGCAAGATAAACCAGTGTAAATACAAGCATAAAGGTTACATCCTTAAGTTTTATCCTGCCTACAGGGAAAAGCGCGACTCCCAAAACCGACATAACAGCAAGAAGTCTCGTGTCATATGTAGTCATGGCGGCAAGGCTCCACAAAAGAAGACACACCAGCTTGGTAGCCCCTGTAAGCTCATGAATCGGAGACTCTCTTTCTATATAATTAAAAAGATTATTCATCGCATAATCCTCTCACATTCTCTCGCTCATAGTCGATAAAGTCCTGAACAAAGGTGGCAGCATCTTCAATACCGCACAAATTTGCCAGATCGTAAAGACTGGTCTCTTTAAGGCTTGCCCTGTCGACAATTTCAGAATCAGTCAGAATCTCTGCACAGGTTTTATCCGCGATTATCTTCCCGCCGGAAAAGACTATGCCTCTGTCAGCATATTCCAGCATAAGATGCATATCATGAGTTATCATGATTATCGTGATTCCCTGCTGATTCAGCTGTCTCAAAAACTCCATGATTTTGGTGTAATGCCTGTAGTCCTGTCCTGCAGTGGGTTCATCGAGAATAAGCACCTTGGGCTCAAGCACAAGAATGGAGCAAATGGTAACTCGCTTCTTTTGTCCATAGCTAAGCGCTGATATAGGCCAGTTTCTCATCGTATAGAGACCGCAGATTTTGAGCGCTTTTGTGACCTTTTCCTGAACCTCTTCCTCCGGGACTCCCCTGAGCCTTAAGCCCATAGCGACTTCGTCCATGATCATGACCTTGGAGATCATCTGATTCGGGTTCTGCATTACATAGCCCACATAGGCCGCTCTCTCCTTGATAGACAGTGCAGAAAAGTCACTGCCTTCAAAGAATATCTGCCCTTCATCTTCGTTTTCCATTCCGCAGACAACCTTGGAAAAGGTGGATTTTCCGGCGCCGTTGGTCCCGACGATTGCCACCATTTCACCCTTCGAAACAGCAGTGGAAATATTATCAAGGGCCCGTTTTTTCATCTTTTCATAAGTAAAAGAAAGACCCTTTGTTTCAAGGAGCTTTTCTTTAGATAAAGACTTTTTATCCTTGTGAACCTCCTTCATAAACTTCCTTAGCTGAGCTTTGTCAGTATCGGAAAGAATAAGATTTTCTATTGAAGAAGGTCGCATTTTGCTCTCTATACTCACGCCTGCATATTTAAGAGCAGTAAGATACAGAGGCTCTCTTACACCACATTCGGCAAGAAGCCCTTTTGAAAGAAGCTCATCAGGACTTTCATCTGCAACTATATGTCCCTCCTGCATCAGAACAATTCTGTCAACACTTCTGTGAAGGACATCCTCAAGACGGTGCTCAATTATGATAACCGCAGCACCTGTCTTTTTTTGAAGCTCATCGATAAGTTCAATTGCCTGTTTTCCCGTCTTGGGATCAAGATTTGCGAGAGGCTCATCAAACAAAAAGAGATCCACATCGCTGGCAAGAACTCCTCCGACGGATACTCTCTGCTTCTGCCCACCGGAAAGCTCCCCGGGCGCGTGAAGCAGAAAGTCCTTTAGATTCAGAGTTGTCGCAACTTCATCCACTCTCTTTCTCATATCCGGTAGAAGAACGCAGTCATTCTCAAGAGCAAAAGCCAAATCTTCCGCAACAGTCATCCCTACAAACTGGGCATCACTGTCCTGAAGAACAGTTCCCACGATATGTGAGATATCAAAGATTGACATTTCCTTTGAATCTTTACCGTTGATCAAAAGGGATCCGGTTATATCGCCCTTATAAGACGACGGAATAAGACCGTTTATAAGACTTCCCAGAGTGGACTTACCGCAACCGGAAGGCCCCGCTATAAGCAGCTTTTCACCCCTTTTAATTTTGAGGTCAATATTATAGAGCGTAGGCTTAGCCTGCGCCCTATATTTAAATCCAAGATTCTTAAATTCCAGTATATATTCGCTCATATTATAATCAGTTTTCTTCCGTAAGGCTGCCCTTCTTCGGGATTGCCTTAGAATAAGCTATGCAAAGAATTGTTCCAACAATGGCAGTTGTAATAATGTTTATGATAGCACCGGTCACACCCTGAACGAATACCTTATTTGCAGGTTCCTGGAACATAAGGATGTCCAGGATCGGTGCAACAACTATCCATGAAATAGCATGTGCAATAGCCTGACCTACGTTAAAAGTGATAATACCCTTTGTACCGAACTCACCCTCATCTATCTTCAGTTTCATTGTTACGATTCCCATGAGGCAGCCAAATACCGCTGAAGCGATAACCCAGCTCCACCATACTCCCCAGCCGTAACTGAAGTCGATAAAGAAGTGTCCGATAAGGCCTGCGAGAGCTCCCGGAATCGGTCCGAAAACAGCGGCTATAAATGCAAGCAGACCATACTGGATTGAAATGTTAGTGTTGGGCACAGGACTCGGGATTGCAACGAATCTTCCGAGCACAAAGAAAAGTGCCGCACCGATACCAATAGCTACAATTGATTTTACCCCTAGTTTTTTCATACTTCTTCCTCCTAAATATACGTTTTATAGCATTGATGTTCCTTCAAACTCCGGTTTAATTCCAAAGTAGTCAAGAACAGTGGCTCCTATATCAGCGAAAGTACTTCTGGTTCCGAGGTTCTTCGGTGTTACATTCTTGCCATACATAATGAAAGGTATGTATTCCCTGGTATGATCCGTGGTCTTCTGGTATGCGGGATCACAGCCATGGTCAGCTGTCATCATAATGATGTCATCATCGCGAAGCTTAGCGACCATCTCGGGAAGCTTGTTATCAAAGTAATTAAGCGCCTTTGCGTAGCCGTCGATATCTCTTCTGTGTCCGTAAAGCATATCGAAATCTACCAGATTCACAAAGCAGAGTCCGTCGAAATCCCTGTCCATATATGCGAGTGTCTTTTCGATTCCATCGGCATTGCTCTCGGAGAAAACATACTCCGTAAGGCCTTTTCCTTCAAATATGTCTCTTATCTTACCAACGCCCAGAACATCCTTGCCTGCTGCCTTGAGCTGGTCAAGCATGGTTGTCTTCGGAGGCTCAAGTGAATAATCGTGTCTGTGAGGAGTTCTTGTATAATTACCGCTTGTACCGACGAAAGGTCTTGCAATTACACGTCCCACGCCAAGGTCTCCCTGAAGCATTTCTCTTGCAATATGGCAATACTCATAGAGGGTCTCCAGCGGAACTATGTCCTCATGTGCTGCAATCTGGAACACACTGTCTGCAGATGTATAGACGATAAGATTTCCTGTCTTTACATGTTCATCGCCATAATCATTGATTACCTGAGTGCCTGAGTAAGGCTTATTACAGATAACTCCTCTTCCGACGCGCTTACTGAATGCATCCAGGAACTCCTGCGGGAATCCGTCGGGGAATTTCGGCATGGGTTTGGGTGATATCACACCTGCGATTTCCCAGTGACCTGTCGTTGTATCTTTATCCTTACTTGCCTCCTGGCATTTGCCATAAGCTGCTGTGGGATTGGGAACGGAAGGCACACAGTCAACTCCATCAATATTGAAAAGTCCCATCGCTCCCATATTAGGCATGCTGAAATACTTGCTGGTAGCGCATGACCTTATTGTATTTACATCAAAATCTCCGTACTCTGCAGCATCGGGCTCTTCTCCGACACCAAAGCTATCAAGCACTATTAGAAAAATTCTTCCCATATTTGTATCCTCCGGAAAAATTAGAAATAGTAGGTAAATCTTTCCTACCCTATTAGTTTATCATGAAATAGTATCAAAACATTATAATTTTTTGATAAAATGAGTTTTTTCCATATTAAAAAAACTGAGAAAATGATTCAAGGTCACTTTCTCAGTTCTTCTTATTTTGTATTTATCGCAGCAAATCTGCTTTTGATTATTTCTGTGCAACATCCTTCATTGAGAAGCTGATTCTGCCCATACGATCCTTGCCAAGGCATACAACCTTAACCTCATCGCCAAGAGTAAGAACATCCTCAACGTGATCGATACGCTCGTTAGCGATCTTGCTGATGTGTACCATACCCTCTTTGCCGGGTGCAAACTCAACGAATGCGCCGAATTCCTTGATGCTTACAACTTTTCCTGTGAAGATCTGGCCCTTCTCGAAATCTGTTGTAATGATATTGATCATATCAATAGCCTGCTGCATCTTACCCTTATCTTCACCGCAGATGCTTACCTTACCATCATCTGTGATGTCGATCTTAACGCCTGTGCGGTCGATGATCTCGTTGATTGTCTTACCTCTCTGACCAACAACATCACCAATCTTATCAGGATCGATCTCGATAGAGATGATCTTGGGAGCATACTGGCTAACTTCCTTACGAGGCTCAGCGATAGCCTTGCTCATGCACTCATCCATGATGAAGAGACGAGCTTCGCGGCACTGTGAAATAGCCTGAGTTACGATATCCTTTGTAAGACCGTGGATCTTGATATCCATCTGGATAGCTGTGATACCTTCCTTAGTACCTGTTACCTTGAAGTCCATGTCTCCGAAGAAGTCCTCAAGACCCTGGATATCTGTAAGTACTACGAAATCGTCATCTGTATCGCCTGTTACAAGACCGCAGCTGATACCTGCAACCATCTTCTTGATCGGAACACCTGCTGCCATAAGTGACATACATGATGCACATGTGGAAGCCATTGATGTTGATCCGTTAGACTCAAAGGTCTCTGATACGCAGCGGATTGCGTAAGGGAACTCTTCCTCTGAAGGAAGTACAGGGAGAAGTGCTCTCTCTGCAAGTGCGCCGTGACCAATCTCACGACGTCCGGGTCCTCTTGAAACCTTTGTCTCACCTACTGAATAAGCAGGGAAATTGTACTGGTGAATGTATCTCTTACCTGTTACGAAAGGATCAAGTCCCTCAACCTTCTGCATCTCTGAAAGAGGAGCAAGAGTTGTAACGTCACAGATCTGAGTCTGTCCACGTGTGAACATAGCACTTCCGTGTACTCTCGGAATAAGATCAATCTCTGCTGCAAGAGGACGGATCTGATCAAGTGCTCTTCCGTCAGGACGCTTGTGATCCTTGAGGATCATCTTACGAACTGTCTTCTTCTCATACTGGTAAATAGCCTCTCCAAGGATAGCAAGCCACTCCTCGTTGTCAGCGAACTTCTCTTCAAGACGAGCTGTGATCTCAGCGATGTTAGCCTCACGCTTCTGCTTCTCATCTGTGAATACAGCGTTCTCCATCTCTTCCTGAGGAACTACTTCCTTGATTGCTGCGAAAAGCTCTTCCGGTACTGCACAGCTTGCATACTCGTGCTTCGGCTTACCAACCTCTGCAACGATGCCCTTGATGAACTCGATGAGCTTAAGGTTTACATCATGTGCAAGGTAAATAGCTTCCTTCATCTTATCCTCGGGAACCTCGTTACAACCTGCCTCGATCATGATAACCTTCTGGCCTACTGAAGCAACTGTAAGGCGCATATCGCCCTTATCCCACTGCTCCTGTGAAGGGTTGATAACGAACTCGCCATCGATAAGTCCAACCTGTGTCATAGCGCAGGGGCCATCGAAAGGAATATCTGAAATAGAAACAGCTACAGATGCACCGATCATAGCCACAAGCTCAGGTCTGCACTGTGTATCTACAGACATAACCATAGTCTCAATTGTTACATCGTTGCGGTAGTCCTTAGGGAAAAGAGGACGCATAGGTCTGTCAATAACACGGCTTGTGAGAATAGCATTCTCAGAAGGCTTTCCCTCGCGCTTATTGAATCCTCCGGGGAACTTACCGATAGAATAGAATTTCTCACCGTACTCTACGCTGAGAGGGAAGAAATCAATTCCGTCTCTGGGCTTGTCGGAAGCTGTTGCTGTACAAAGAACGGTTGTATCGCCGTACTTCATGAATGCGCATCCGTTAGCCTGTTTTCCTACCTTGCCGATCTCAATTGTAAGAGTTCTTCCTGCAAGTTCTGTTGAAAATGTTTTCATGTTTTTCTCCTTCTCGCGCCATCCTCGGGCGCATTAAAATATGTAAACTTAATAGTTATTACCTTAATAAAAGAAACAAGGCGGAACAAGCCGACTATTTCTAATCGGCATCCCCGCCCTATTCTCCCATCGGAAATTATTTTCTGAGTCCAAGATCAGCAATAAGCTTACGATACTTCTCAAGATCCTTCTTCTTAAGGTATGCAAGAAGAGCACGTCTTCTACCTACCATCTTAAGAAGACCTCTTCTTGAGTGGTGATCCTTCGGATGTGTGTTAAGGTGCTCGTTGAGCTCCTTGATTCTGGTTGTAAGAATAGCAACCTGAACCTCCGGTGAACCTGTGTCGCCAGCTGTTCTAGCGTACTGATTGATAACCTCTGTCTTCTTTTCCTTTGTAATCATGTTTCATTCTCCTTTAATTACAATGTGCCGAATACACAGAAGCGGCTGGAGTATCCTACCTCCGAGTATCGGTAATAACGTTACTGTTCCTCATGCGAGAAACCAATTGATTTTAACACAGTGAGCAATAAATGTAAAGTGAAGACCATCGTCATTCATAATCGAAGAAATTTCTTCCAGCGTCAAGGTCAAGCCGAAGCTGCCCCTTTAAGGCCTCAACACCTGAAAATTTCTGTTCTTTTCTATGGAAAGTCAAAAGAGCAATCTCTAAATATTTTCCATAAATATCTTCGTCGAAATCATAGATATAAGTTTCAACGCTCACCTGTCCGCTGTCGGAAACCGTCGGCCTAAGTCCGATGTTGGTCATTCCATGATATTTTCTGCCATCAATTCTGACTTCCGAAAAATATACCCCAAAAGGTGGCAGGCACTTTTCAGAAGGCGGCAGCAGATTTACCGTAGGAAAGCCAATTGTTCTGCCAAGCTTTTTGCCATGTTCGACAAGGCCTCCCACATAGTAGTATTCTCCCAGAAGCTCAGATGCGCGCTCCATCTCAGCCTGAAGTATTTCCTCTTTTATAAAGCTTGAGCTAACATTCCTTCCGAACATCTGAAGCTTTTTTATGGCGTGAGTTCTGTAGCCGAGTTCAGGTGCAAGCTTATTTAAAAGCGCAAAATCGCCTCTTCCCTTATATCCGTAGGATAAGTCATCTCCTGCTGCAAGGTAGGCTGCATTCATCTGCTCATGAAGGATTTTTCTGACAAAGTCCTCCGGTGCCGTCCGTGCTGTCTCCGCATTCATCGGAAATTCCACAAGAATATCTACGCCAAGCTCCTCGAATTTACGTCTCTTTTCATCCTTAGTGAGAAGCTGGGATAAAATGATATCCTTTTTTTCATTCTCGCTTTTTGCCATAAGCTGTGAGAAAAATACAGCCGGCGGCGGATCAAAGGTAAAGATTGTCGCCTTCATACCCTGATCTTTCTTATCAAGGATATGTTTAAGGAGCTTCTGATGCCCCATGTGGACTCCGTCAAATTTACCGATGGCTACTGCGGTTTTATCCTCTATATTAAATTGTGTGGTTCCGGATATTATCCGCATTTTTACCTCTCCGTATAGAAAAACTTCTCCACCTTGAACTGGCCGGTTCTGCCGTCGCATTTGTAAATGCCAAAGAATGTGCCGTCCTCAGCGTATACCCTCACTCTGGTGCCGTCAGCATAGAGCTTTTCGGGTTCTACAAAATCCTGCTCATCCTCGGGAGCTTCACTTACAAGGTTCTCCACCTTGAAGCTGTTGCCGTTTTCAAGCATACGCCTGAAGCTATCCTTAACAATACAATAGTCAAGGTCTCTGAAAAGGCTCTCAGTGGAGGCAACTATCGTATCCACTTTTCCCTCATCGCGAAGCTGCTCGATCTGATCAAGGGTGTGCGCAGTCTCGAGATGAAAGCTTCCTACAGCTGTTCTTGTGAGATGTTCCATGGCTGCGCCGCAGCCCAAAGCCTCGCCTATATCATTGCAAAGGGTTCTGATATAGGTGCCCTTTGAACACTTAACCTCCATTGTGAAAACGTGCTCATCCTGAAGATGAGATTCATCGAGAATTGTTATAGCCTCGATTTTGATTCTTCTTGGCTTTCTCTCGACTTCCTTGCCCTGTCTTGCAAGCTCATAGAGTTTCTTGCCATTTATCTTAATCGCGGAATACATGGGCGGAATCTGGTCATACTCACCCACAAAGCGTTTAACCGCTTCGTGCAGCTGCTCGCTTGTGACATTGACTTCATTCTCTGAAAGTACTCTTCCAGACATGTCCTGAGTGTCTGTCGTCACTCCAAGTCTGCAGACGGCGATATATTCCTTGTCGTGATCCGTGAGCATGTCACAGAGCTTTGTCCCGTTTCCCAGACAAATAACAAGGACTCCGACCGCATCCGGATCCAGAGTCCCTGTATGTCCGATCTTTTTCATCTTTAAAATGCCACGGAGGCGTGCCACCACATCACTAGATGTATAGCCAGCCTCCTTGTATACGTTAATTAGTCCGTTGTACATATGACCCTCATATATTTATTTTGCAGCGAGAACGCCCTTCAAATCTCTCTCAATATACTCTGAAAGTGAGTTTATTATATCATGCTGGGTTCCGTTCATGGTACAGCCCGCAGCTCTTGAATGTCCGCCACCGCCAAAAAGCTCTGCGATCTTTGCAACATTCACTTTTCCCTTGGAGCGAAGGCTGACTTTGTACTCAAGGCTTCCGATCTCATACATGAAAATTGCACACTCCGTACCTGTTGTCAGAAGGAGCTGGCTGACTATTCCGTCGAGATCACTGGATTCAGCGTGATAAAAGTCCATCGTTTGTCTGGATACCACACTCACGATGCAGTCTCCGTGCATGAAAAGCATGCTCTCAAGAAGTGCTCGTCCCATTATCTGGTTCTGAACATAGGTCTTCTCATAGAATACAGAATCTATAAGGCTTCCAAAATCAAAACCATAGCCTATGAGATCCGAAGCTACCTGCATGGTAGCGGGTGATGTGTTTGAATACTTGAATACCCCGGTATCTGTAATTATTCCCATGTAGATAGCCTTGGCTATCTCAGCGTCAAGCTTGTCCTTATCAATGCAATCATAAACAAGCTCACATGCTGAACTGGCTGTGGGAACAATATAATTCTCATCACCTGTGCCTTCATTGCTGACATGATGGTCTATATTAACTGTCTTTTTTGCGGCATCAAAGAATTTCTCAGCATCTCCGAGTCTTTCTTTTCCACAGTCGAGGGCAAAGAAAATATCATAGCTGTCGACGTCAGTCTTAAAGTCCGATTTAACCTCAGCAGTAGCTTCGATTATCTTATAGCTCTCGGGAATCTTTTCAAGAAAAACGTCCACCTTGAGATCCGGATAATTCTTTTTTAAATAGAGATATAATGCCATTGTAGAGCCAACACAATCTCCGTCGGGGCGAATATGCCCACCGATTCCAATGGTTTTGGCGTCCTTTACGAGTTCGTCTATTCTCATCTATTATTCTTCCTCTGTGGGTTCTTCGTCCACTTCTCCCCTTGCTGCCTTTGCAGCTGCGTCCTTTGCTGCAACTTCGTCGATTTTCTTCGACATGTTGATGGCATACTCAATTGAATCATCCATGATGAATCTGAGCTCGGGGGTGTAACGCATATTGAGTTCCTTGGCTACTGTACTTCTGATGTAGCCGGCAGCGGATTTGAGGCCTTCCTCAGTGCGGAGTCTGTCCTCATCGTTGCCCATTACGGAAACCCATACTTTACAGGTCTTAAGGTCAGGTGCAACCTCGACATCCATAACGGATGTCATGGGGCTGATCCTGGGGTCCTTGCTGTATCTGATTGCCTCAGATATGACCTTTTGTACTTCACCGTTTATACGGATATTTTTAATACTGTTTTTTCTCATATTTTTACTCCATGCCCCTCATCCGGCACTTCGTGCCACCTTGTCTACGCTCCGCTTCGGTCCGCGCTGGACCGACGGTCTACGTTCCACTCCGGTCGTTGCTAAGCACTCGTCCCCCGGACGAGTAGCAACCCCGGACGTCGAGCGCCCCCAAGGGGAAGGCTTT
>NZ_ATVV01000015.1:0-111195 GCF_000420905.1 Butyrivibrio sp. AD3002
ATACTTTAAAACACCCTACAGCTGTATAATGAAAAAGGCTGTATCGTGGCAGTAAGGGCCTGGCTTATCGCTAATGCGAGTTCACCTCACCCTCTGACGGTACAGCTTTTTGATTGCCGGATAATCCTCTGGCTTATTTGTCATGGCTATATGTTAAATACCTGTTTCGGTTTGTCAAAAATACAAGCTGTCTACTGAAAGTTTATAACTGTCTTATGGAATTCCATATCTGTCATAATTGGTATATCAATTGTCTAATTTGATTCCACCAATTCCATAAATCTGTCTACAAAAAGTCCTTGATTTTTGAACCGGTTTATAATTACAGAGAGGACAACAAAACGAATAGATAGAAAAAGCGATGAATATTGTGTTTAAAAAACCTGGGAAATAATATCATAAGCTCAGAAAGAGAAAAGCAACAGCCAAACGGCTACACTAACATATACCACAACCAAGAAAGGGGTAAAATACTATGAGATTTAACGATGTTCAGGATACAAGAAAAGCAGAAGTTAAGAGAGAGCAGAGAAACGAAGCATTCCGCAAAATGTATGATGATTGCCTTGAGAAGCTTTCAGCATTCTACAATAAAGAGAAAATGACAGTTGCATTCGGAGCTACTCTCACACTGTGATTCTTCAAAATTAATAAATGTATAAAGGAAATAATCCCTGGAGTAGTAGATCGATTTTGGTCAATGCTCTGGGGATTTTTACGTTATAATATTGATACATTATGAAGCGAGGGGGATATTTTCGTGGAAGAGATTTTTGATGTAACAGATGATAATGGATTTCCTGTAGGCAAGACGATCACAAGATCAGAAGCACATGATAAGGGGATTTCTCATAGAACTGCCCATACATGGATAGTCCGTAAGGCTGGTGATTCATACCAGGTGCTGCTGCAGAAGAGAAGCGCTAATAAGGAATCGTTTCCTTCAATGTATGATACTTCTTCAGCCGGACACATCCAGGCAGGTGATGATCCGCTGGAATCAGCTCAGAGAGAATTGTTCGAGGAGCTGGGAATAAAAGCTCATGAGGGAGATTTTACCTTTGCAGGTAAGTTCCATATTAAATATGAGATGGAATTCCATGGCAAGATGTTTAGAGACAACGAGGTTGCTTTCGTATATGTCTATGAAAAGCCAGTGGATGAGACGAAGCTTGTTCTTCAGACCGAGGAAGTTGAAAGAGTTAAGTGGTTCGATATAGATGAAGTGCTTGAAGGCTGCAAACATCGTGACGGAACGTTCTGTGTTCCGATGGAAGGGCTTGAGACTGTTATGAAATATCTGGGATATGATCATGCGTAATCTTCGGGAAACATAATGATATCGCGGATCATTGTAGTGATGAAGTCACGGCATTTTCCGCAGCCGGTACCACATCCGGTTACTTCCTGGACTTTTTCATATGTATCTGCACCGTTTTTGACAGCATCGAGGATTTTGCCATAATTAACGTTTTTGCAGGAGCATGCGATTTTATCTCTTTTCATATCAGATATCCTTCCGAAGATTGATTGTGACAGTATAGATATCGGCAGTTGTTTGAAGGGATATTACGTGTATTATCAAAAAAGGTAGGGGTTATTGTTGCAAATAAGAGAATTAACAGAGGCTGAGCGAGAGGCCTACGATGAAATGACTAAGAACGCAAAACAGCTCACGATCTTCGGAACGGAAGAGGAGCTGGATGCAATGGACTATATATTTGAAAGAGAAGAAGGAGACGAGTGATGCCACAGTCTTGGAGCAGTATAAGGAAAAAACTTGAGCAGGATCTTTTATGTGAGACCTTAAAAAACAGAGTTCAGTATTTCAGGACAAATTATCATGGAGCACCGGATGATTACGGAAGATTTGCTGTAAGGATAGATGGGAAGGAAGTTTTTCAGGCAAATCCATATAATGAAATGGCAATATTCAGGTATGGAGCTGAAGTTAAAAGAGAGCAGAACATTCCTGGACGAGAGTGGACTGATGATGGGGAAATAATCAATCAGGAAGTAAATCTAGCTGCAGAAGAAGAGGGTAGGATCAGAGCAGCAGAAGATGGTATCGTTGATTCTTGTTTAGTTCCTTATTCCATAAAAAAGTATCTTAATCAGGATATAAAGGATAGCATTGCCGATGAGGATCCGGTTATAAGAATGCTGGCGATTTTTGATAGGAGAGTTGGAAAAAGAACTCTAAGGGATATTTCTAAGACAGTGCAGGAACAGCCTGAATGGTTGCAGGAGTTTTACAGATTGAGACTTGATGCTGAAGGGATAGTGTATTGATATGTCAGAAAAAATAAATGCGGAGATAAAAAGATTATTTGTAATTCGTGTGGGTTTATGGATTGTGGCTTTTGCTTCTACTGCCTACTGGATCTATTTTTCAATAAAATTGCATATGGATGGAATTTTTGAGGAAACGGAATATGCCACACTTCTCAGACCAGTTCTGTATACATGTCTGATTATTGCAGTTGCGGCAATCTGCATCAGTTTTGTGTTGTATCGTCGGAGTCAGAAGCTAAAAAAAGAGAATCCTGTTTAAAGGATCCTCCGGGGTGACTATTTAATTTACCAAAGAATCACCTGTGTCACAATGGCCACGGTGATTCTTTTATTTATAAGATCATTTTGATTTCTGTTGCACCAAGACTTTTGAGATCTTTTTCACTTCCATCTTTTTTTGAATCCATATTTCTCGTAAAAACGTATGGCTCTGGGGTTATCTTTTAGAACCCAAAGTTCTTTATGCGAATAATTTTTTAGTTTTTCTAAACCAACATCCATTAGCTTTTGAGCAACTCCTGTTCCATAGTATTCCGACAAAATATATATAGCGTTTATCTCGCCTACATCTGGATCATCATCGCCTTTCCCGAAGTAGCAGACAAATCCTATAACTGTGTCGTTGTCTAATGCAACATATGTATTTTCTGGCCATTGAAATGCCCATTCTTCACATTTTTCAGGCGTCAGTTTTTCTAAATAATCATGGCTGACAATCCCCTGGTAAGCTTCATGCCAAGATTGCCAATGAACATGTGCTTTTCCTCTTTTTTCATCATCCGTTTCCATAGGCTTGATTATGATCCCCATATCTCTTCTCCATCTGTAGGTAAGTTTTATTATGCAATTACTCTGCTATTATGCTGCTGAAACGTGCTTGCTAAAAACAATTACGTAAATTAGATTATTTTTATCTGTGCTTAAGATAATTTTAACTAATTTTTGTAATAATAAAAATAGCCGTATTATGCGCTGCTATGTACTTTTTTTGACTATATACATCTATTATATGTGAGGTTGAACATAATATTTTTACGATTTTCTTCAACTCATATGAACGGAGAAGAATATGCCACTTGTAAAATGTCCTGATTGTTTTAAGAGAGTTTCATCCAGAGCCCCACAATGCCCTTTTTGCGGCTGTCCTGCTGAATTTTTTGAGCCTTTGGATAATATAGAGACAGAAAATGATAGTTTGCGTGAAATGTCTATAAAGAATACTTCAACTGAAGAGCCAAATAATGACATAATTTCTCAAGTATCCGAATCTCCACATGTAGAACAGAACATATTTGTACCCTCTTCAGAGCCAGCTAAAACTCTATCGGTAGATACAAACATCAAAACACAGGTAAGTACTGAGATTATGTTTGGATTCCCAGATGAGCAATATCCTAATCCTGATAAATATTCTTTTATTGTCATACAGGATCCGGATAGGGAAAGTGATCATCATTCTACTGGTAAGACTCATGTTGCCTTTAAGTTAGCTGAAAACAAGTACGTTAAAGTCGCGAAAGCAGATTTGTTCTATTCACCTATTCTCGCAGATATACAAGATGTATTGGGCGATAATGCTGTAGAGTTTTCTTTATATCTCACAAAAGAGGCTGTTAGTTTAAACGATATCACAGATGGCGCAGATAGATTTGCTGCGCGGAAAATTGGAGAATACTGTACCTATTTAGTTAATAAACTAGTGTCATTTAAGATTTATGGATATGATTTTGATAATTTTGCCAGGGAATGCGGTTCAGGAATAATTTTACATAACCAGGATGCATATAAGCGCATTATGCAGCAAATAGGTCGTGTCGATGATTATGCAGACCAATTATCATATCAACGAAATGTTGAAAGAGCTTCTAGATCCTCATGGGAAGGTGGTGGATTTGGTTTACCAGGTGCTATAAAAGGAGCTATAACAGCAAGCGCATTAAATGCTGCAACTAACGCATGGAGAAGTGTTGGCGATAGCATTACAGATTCTGGAGACCAGAATGATATTAAATCAAAATACTCAGAAATAGTAAACAATGATAACAAAGCTGACCTCATAATGGCCTTTTATACTTGCCTTTCAATAGCTAAATATACCTTTATTGACATATTGGGAAAGAAAACTGGCTGGAATACAGCGGGGGTATTAGGTGAACATGATAGAGAAAGCAATGCAAAACTTAAGAACCTGGAATACATAAATGACATTAAAGAAAAAGAAAAAATTTTGTTGGAAATACTATCTGACTCACCGCTTAATGCAGATGTAATAAAATATGCGCTTCAAAACTACGAGCTTTACGACATCAATTTTGAAGATCTGATACATTTCGTACGCAGAGTTAATCAAAGTGCCCTTAATATTTGGTTAAATGAATCATTAAGCAACTCTCTTGAGGCTATTGAAAACAAGTTTTTCCAAAGCGGAGCAGACCGAATAAATGAAATAGTTGATTATGGAACAGCACTAGAACTTATTAACGATGATTACAGCCTTTCAGATGCTCGGTATGGACAGGAAGTCATTTTCAGCTTAATCCGGGCAGAGATGGAAAACTATGGTTTCTCAGTTAATAATCCGGATCTGATAAAAATGCCATTAGACCAGGTTGAAAGGTATGTTAGCAACTTATTTGATATCTGCGGAAAATATCGCGTATTAGAAGTATCAGCAAACACAACACAGATAATCTTTACCGAAATATACTACTCAAATGAAAAGTTCGCAGCTTTTCAAAAGATTATAAATAAAGAATTGGATCAGATATGTACTGTACGGAATTATCGTTGTAAGTCCATATCAGAAGCAAAAGTTTTATCAGAAGAATGGCAAACATTTGACTCCATTTATGTGGAATACAATTCATATGCAGACTATTTTTCAACTGAGATGGAGCGAGTTATTTCTGAACTTGAAAAATGTTCTTTCACAAGCACACATCTAAAGGATTTAATATACGGAAATGGAGGCTTAGTTGAGCGTAAGAATAGGCTAAAGGAAAGAGAATCCTCCGAAGATTTTAAGCGAGCAAAGATTATAATACAAAAAATGGCAAAATCAAGCAGTAGTTGCTTGTATATTTGGGGATCAAACAATTTTCTTTCAAAAGCTAAAGATATTCGGCAGCTAGATCTTATTAGAAAGACAGAAGTGGATCCATATCCATTAGTTATTTATGATGTTTCTGAGGGTAAGGGCTTTAAAGGGTACATCGTTACAGACAACTATTTTTATAATTTTAATTCCATGTTGGGAATAGGTTTTGGAGATAAAGCAATCCCACTTAAGGATGTAACTGAAATAACTGCAGTAGGTAAGAGCTGGTGGTTCAAACAGCTTACAGGGAAAACAGATAAAATTAAGATACTCGGAATGGACGCTGAAATAATTGAAACTTTGACCGAGGCATATAACTGGATAGATAGTTCGGCTAAAAAACCTTCCACCACAAGTATTCCGCAGCTACCGGTTAATGATTATACATCACAATCAAATACAACCAACCAGGTAATGTATTGTAACCAATGTGGCGCTAAAATAGCAGCTGATTCTGTATTTTGCAATCAATGCGGTGCAACTATATCAAACAGTATTCCAGTTTCGGAAGAACATGTATCAAGCACAATAGATGCAACTCCAATTTTTAAGGATGAGAGCTCTCCTGTAAGCATCAATGGACACAGATCATCAACTCTTGATGTAGAAAACAAGATCTATTGTAACCAATGTGGTGCAGAAATACGCAGAGATCTGCCTTATTGCAACCAATGCGGAGCTGCAAATTCCTCAAAGCTTATAATACGTTAACTTAGTTTTATTTTGAGAAAACAGTTTTTGTAATAGGAGATATCTTATGTATTGTACAAATTGTGGAAAGGACATTCCAGATAATTCTGTTTTTTGCCCCTGCTGTGGTGAAAAAATACTTAAGATAGATGCTGATTCTATTGAGAAAACTCCGCAGGAAGTTAATACTGCCCCAATAACCCCTACTAACATTCAAAATAGTGATGGCGCCAAAGGCAGTATAAAGAAAAAAATCATTATTATTGGTGCAATAACTGCCCTTGCCATTCTAATTGGCTTTATTGGTTTCATTATATGGAATAAAGACAATCCTATAATATTGGGAGAGCATAATATAGTCGATAATATAGATACCTTAAATTTCCCCCAAAGTATTCCTGATGACATAAGTATTTTGGATTTGGGAAAAGAGGATTTTGGCAATTATTATCTTATAGATACTTTTTACTTATCTCAATTAACTAATTGTAGAAATGGCTATACATCCATGTGCGTTAAGGACCCTGCTGTTTTTTATACTGTATTTACTTGTGTTAAGGATGAAACTCCTGAAAAAGCATTGCATTCTTTAAAGAATAATGAGCATGTGCTCCTCAAGGTACAGTATATAGGAATGGATGTTTATAACATAATTTCGCCTAGTGAAAAACACATATATCATCTGTTTCGGGCAGTAGAGAGTTACGGTGTTTTACGAGAAGAAGATTTGGTATACATCGAAAAAGAGGCCACGGGCATGGATCCTATTGATGTAGTAAAAAATTCCACATTTTTTAACTCATCAACATCCATTATAGAATTTGCAGATATGATCTTTTCAAATTATGAGTGGAGCATTAGTGATGACGAAAATTTGCCCGACAAATATTATGTATCTCTTAAAGGACATATTTCTGAGGACAAAGATGATGTTCAAATAGATTTTTACTGCAATACCGAAGAAAGCGATTACCGTATCACAATTAACAAACTGACTTATCTAGATAGTAATAAAAGTACATCAAATATTTATAGTATAAAGGATTTCTTTACTATTCATGATTATCAATAAGGAGCCAGATATGAGTATTGCAAGCATTATTACACTGATACTAGGAATAACGATATGGCTTATATTTAATTCCATGGTCACTCGATGGTATTTTGGCACTTCATGCCTTGGTATGATTGCCTCAATTATCGGAGAAATGATTGTATGCATTATGATAGCTGGATTTATAGTTGAGCTTGTAGGGCAATGGTTAGGTGGTGTTTTTGTATTTGTCGGTGGTCTTCTTGCATTTCTGATAAAGACTGCACTAATAATAATTGGCATATCTGCTTTTATAGGTGTTATTTATTTTATTTATTGCAAAGTAAAAGGCATAGATTTTAACCCTGAAGAAGTAAAGTCCAAAATAATAGATGGCGCGCAATCAATTTCTCATAAAGAAATCCACCAAAACACACAAAGCTCTTCTGGTAGTAATACAAATGTACCTTCAGTGGATGATGTGGCTTATAGACAACTACCAAATAATAACTCAGTTACTTCAACATCAACTGATTCTGACTATATTTTCTGTTCAAAATGCGGAAAAAAAATAGTAAAAGAATCAAAATTTTGTCCGTATTGCGGCAAAGATGTAATTCATCTATGACTATCTTGGAGGAAGCGAAATGTCATCATTAAGGTGCCCAGTATGTAAAAAAATCATTTCTATTGACGAACCTGCTTGCCCTATCTGCGGTTGTCCTCGAGAATTTTTAATTCTTGTCCAAGATAGCGCTACTACTCAGATAATAGAAAGCAATAGTCGCGTTCAATCTTCTTCAGAAGCAACATCGATTAATGAAAATCTATTTTGTAACCAATGCGGATCTCGAATGAAAAGGAACTTTGCTTTTTGTGTAAAATGCGGTACCCCCAATCCGTTCTATGATGAATCTGCAGAAGAAACATTTATCAATAAAAAAGATATTTCCGGAAGTTGGAAAGCTACTTATGCTAAAGCAGATTCCTGTTCTCTATTGGTAAGAGCAAATAATAATGATACCACTGATTTTGTAATACAAGTCACCACTGAAAACCTTGGAATTATGTTAGTTGCACGTTGCGTAAAGGAATCACTTGACGAAGGCGACAAATATCCTTACAGGCAAGGGACTCTATACTACTACGATTATGAAAAGCAAGATATAGACACAAGCAAAACAAAGACGGAACAATCCGGTTATTTCTATTTTTGTAATGGATCCTTACTATGGCATTACGACAATTTCGATGAAAATGAAGGAAATATAGCTTTCGAAAACGCTGATAGCTCATATGAGCACCTTTTAAACCTGATGCCTCCAATGGATCAGGAATGATTATTCGGATAAATATGGAGGAACATCTATGGCTTCAATACGTATAAAAGAAATTGGTCCAAATAAATCACATGTAATAAGGGTAGTGCGAGAGCTTTCTGGACTTGATTTAAGCGGTGCTAAAGATCTTGTTGATAATAAAGACACTGATGGAATCATCACTTTTGAGCTTTTACCTGGCATCACCATCATTCAGGCAACGGATATGTTGCATGAGTCAGGAGCATTATTAGACGATGATAATAGTTTCTATGCCAAATATTTATCAGATAATGTTTCACCAAAAGTAACATCTGATGTAGCGGCTGAAATAATAAGACTCGCAAAGGGACAGTAGTCTATATGTTAAGAATAAATCAACATAGTTATTACTAATATAAGGAGGATACTATGTTTTGTAATAATTGCGGAAAGGAAATCCCAGATAATTCAGTATTCTGTCCATTATGTGGAAACAAGATAAATCTCATTGCTGATAATAATATTGGGGGTGTTTCACAAAGTGTTTCTACTTCGAGTAACTCTTCTCCGAATGCTATGCCAATCAATCTTCCAGGAAGGGAATCACAACAAAATGGTAACTCACGGAAATTAGTAAGTATTATTGCCGCCGTTTGTGTCATCGTGATAGGACTCCTTGTTGTATTGGGAATAACCAATATGAATAATAGCGGTAAAAAAGTCGAAATTGACCAGGAGACTATGAATAATCCTATATATTTAGGTGTTGATGCAAGTATTCATAATCTATCTGATAGTGATATTGGAAAAGTGTATTTTATCGATGCCAGCTTTTGGTCCAAAACTGAATTCAAAGATTATCCTTATTTGTGTTTTGTTAAAGAGATTGGCGATGAATATGTAACCAATATTTACGTGAATTATTCCGCTGATGACAATATATTGGAAGCATGTAATAGAGATGATTTGTTATTTTTTAAGGCTGTATACAAGAAAAAGGCAAAAATCTCTGAAAATACACAAAATGAACATACCGCTTATTATTTTGATGTTTTATCCTGTGAAACTTACGATAATACCACGACAGATTATTTGGATGAGCCATCTATTGAAGAGGAAACAGTTGGTGAAAATACTGATACTATAGATGAACGAGCTATTACTGGACCAAGTTCTGAAATGACAGAGCCTGAAACAACAATGCCAGAGGAATCCACGGTTGATTCTTCAAACGAGGAAGTGGCTATATATAAAGCTGATAGTTATTTTTTAGGCAGTTGGGATGGTGATATGTTAGAATCCTGCGAATTATATGTTTATAAAGATAAGAATGGAGTAACAAGCTTCATTTTTGATAATGGTTCAGGAGATTCTTCAACAATACTTATAGCAAAAACAGATTTTGTAACAACCTATGGGCTACATTACTATACTGGTGAATTGTACAGCTATTATTATGAAGGCGATGAATATACATTATTGGACAATACGTTGGGAGGTTATTTTTGTATTTCTGAGGATGGAACCGAATTGGAATGGTTTGAACCTGATTTAGACAGCTCAATAGATTACTATTCTGAGGGTCATTTCAAAAAATCAAGTAATGACTATTCCTACCTGTTACAAATCACTGGAGAATAAATAAGAACACATTATAACCGGGAGGTAGCTTTATGATTTGCCCTAACTGTAAAGAAAATATACCGGATAACTCAGTATTCTGTCCTAAGTGTGGTTGCAAAATAGACGGAAATGTCACTGGTCCAATAATAGAAATCGGAAGAAACAATACCTCTCAACAAAACCGAAACGGTTTCCCAAAAGTCGCTTTAATACTATGTGCTATTGTTGTGCTTGCTGTTATTGCCATAATTATAATTAAATCAAAAAAAATATCTTCCCCATTAAAGGAGGAAGGTGATTATCCAGCTACTGCCCACGAAATAACAGCAGAGTATACTGATGAAGAAGCACCAGAACCAGCACGTTCAGGAGAAAGCACTAATGAAGCAGCCTCTCTTAAGGATACTGCTGCTCCGTCTGATGATACTCCATCTGTGGGTACTCATTCTGATGATACTCATTCTAAAATCACTATTGACGCAAGTTCATCATTATCAGAAGATTACAACGGAAAATATGTTGGTACGGTAGTCATTGATGGAGCCGATAGCGATAATCCAATAATGATGACTCTTGATGTAAAACCTGGGACCTATGAATATGACGATATATGTGGAACAATATCAATAGAAAGATCTGGTGTTGGGACATACTCTTATGATTTGTATTATGGAGGAGCTGACATAGAAGGCAACCTTAAATATGACACGACTTTTCATTTTTATCAAGACAATGCGCCTTTATTTATCGGTGCATATACGGAATCTTCTACCCACAAAATAGATTATCTTATTTTAACAGATGATTACAAAGGCTACTATACTATCGCAGTTCTCTCAATACAGAATAATGCCGCACCTCCAATTGAATATAATGAATATGGTAATCCGAAAATCTCTGGAAGTTGGACTGCTGTAAATGGTACATGGGAAAACTGTGAATGCTATATAAGGGAAGTTGATGATAATGTATGTGATTTTGTAGTTCATGCTACACAAGGAACCCAAGGAATAATGCTAGTAGTTAGAGCTAAGTGGGAAGAAGATTTCCAAGGCGATTTATACGCATATAAAGATGGTGTTTTATATTATTACGATTATGAAAAACAGGAATATGATAAAAACAAAACTCTAACTGGACAATCTGGATATTTTGCGTATGACCTATCAAGCCTAAAATGGTCATATGATAATTTTGATGGCAATTCTGGCATCGTATACTTTTCTAGATCCGATATATCCAATGAATACTTAGAAGTGTTAATGCCTGATAAATAATGAAAAGTTCCTATTAGCACATAAAGAGAGGTTTCAAGATGAATTCTGATAGAAAGTTTTTTATAAAAAGAGTTTTAGTACAAGAGAACTGATTATTCTTAATGATGCATGGAAGAAAAAGCTGTCACCTGACAAAATGGTGGCAGCCTTGTCAAACACTATATTTTTTATTCTTTTACGACATTGGCAGGCTTGCAGATATTATCAGAATAATCTGATTCGATGTATTCAAGGTATTCACTGAGCTCCCTAAGCTCTCTCTCCATTATTTCTGCAGTGAACATAAGAGCATTACTGGCCTGATTATTTTCACTTAGGGCCAATCCATCTGATAAGAGCTGTAAATTGTTATTAAGACACATAAGCGTATGCATCTTGCGAGATACCTCCTGAAAACATCTTTTACAATCGCAATTCTCTATGCCTGTGATACTATGCATTTATTGTTGCCTCCTACGAAAATTATCCATCAGAAGATAAGATTTTATTTGGCTCCTCAACAACACTTTTATTCCCCATCGAGATCTCGTAAACTCGATTTTAGCAAAATCACTGTCGCATAAAAATGGCATATCATATTGTATAATAATACTTTTAACAAATGATTATGATAAGAGAAGGAAGTGAAGATTGAGAATGAAAAATACAGAAGTTAGCAAGTTTATCAGTCTCATACTGAGGCATAAACCTGAAACAATAGGCATATCTTTGGATGAGCATCCATTTATGTATGAACTGTAAAAAAACGAGGCAGCCCTTGCCCAAGGCTGCCTCTGCTTATAGTCTTTCTATAACCACTGCGGTTCCATTTATCTGAACTTTTACATAATCGGACCCCACAGTGCTTTCCATGTCCATGCCAATTACTGCATTCCCACCGCATTTTATAACCTTTTCTCTAAACAAATCGAATCCGTATTCTTTACCGTTTTCCAACAAATCCATTACTCCGGTCATTACCTGGGCTTTAAAACTGAGCATTCTTCCGAGATCCTCTAACCCCTTTGCCAGGCTGTCTTTTAGAGAATTCTTATAGACTACATCAACGCTTTGAAATCCCTTATACTCAACAATGCGATAACCTTCAATGGAATGGCCGCTAGTCATAATCATATTAGACTTTGCCTGAGAAAGCTCATGTTCCTGCTGCTTTATGACCGCCATGTTATGAGCGTCCACTTTTTCCTGAATATCGTTAATTCCGGAGATCTCAGCATCAACTTCTTCTTTGCTTTTTCCATTTGAATTGAAATATATATCAAAGAAAGCTCGTAATTGAGGATCTTCAATTGTATCCAGATTAATGCGCTCTTTTAATTTGAAAATAGCGCCAGAAACATCACTTTTATAATGATTATCACGGATGTTTTCAAACAAAAGTCCACATTCCTTGCACAGATCATATTGCTGCGCACCAATATTTATACGTGTAGAATACTCAAAAGAGGTTTGTGTTCCATGACATCCGCAGCATTCTATAACTCCCATAATTAATCCTTTCTATGACAATCAGTTCTTTTCCTTATGTTACGTGACAAGATTTATTTAGAAACATTCAGAACTGTTTCAACATCTACTTCTTTTATGAAATCCCAATATTTCATAGTTGCAACATCGCCTGCGTACATATTATCCGAATCAAAATATATCCATTCTTTATTAGTGTTATCTCCATTAGGGTAATAAATATATGTATACATTGCAGCCCCAACAGCTGATCCACCCACTTCGTTATCAGCAGCAAATTCTATATGTACATGTTTTGCTATATTTATATCATCGTTTGTCTGTTCACCATACTCTATGCTTCGGATTTCCATGCTATTCGGATGCTTCAACTGTTCCTTAATCATTTCTATTGCCCTGACAGAACGTTGAATAGACTCGTCATTGGAAGCAGCCTTTTGATAATCAGAAATCTTTTTTTCTATTTTGTCGAAATCTTTTACCTGTTCCTGTTCAGCAATAAGTAATTCATCATAATCATTTACAATCTCAGTTAAATCTGCGTATGACGGATTACTTTCAAGCGCCTTATCAATCTTATGTTGAACGGCTTTAACCATTTCAGATGTTTCTGTTTTACCACAACCAATAAAGGCAATCGCTAAAACAACACTTACTACAAATATGCTTAACTTTTTTTTCATTTCAGCACAACACCTCATCTTTGATAAATTATTTACTCTTTCTTGGAATAGTAGTATTTTGCATCATTCCATAAATCAATATCAATTTCATTGACCAACACTCCAGTTTCCAGATCGAATGTAAGATGGCATTGCATCCCTCCTTTCTGGTTATAAGAAAAAATATTTCCTTCTACTACTCCTTGAAGCTCTCTATCCTTTTCATTGTTAGTGTTTCCCCAAATCAAAACAAATTCTGCTTCTCTTGTTTTTATGTTCATAAAGGGACAAAACTCTGCTTCAGCTACCCCTTTGGGCAGTTCTTCTTCATACGGCATCCATTTATTACTAACATTGCTCAAATACTCTGACTTAGTAGCAATCCATTTTCCGGCATAAGGTTTGTACTTTTGATAAAAAGAGTAGATCTCATTTGCATCTTCTGTCGGATTAGTAATCTGATCTAATAATTCGTATCCGGCTATATAATTATGTAATGCAAACTTTAAATTGGCTTCTGTTAAGAGATACATCTGATTGGCCTTTTCATAATAGCTGTCAGCGTCTTTGTATCCATTTGCTTTTGAAGCATAATCCATCGCTTCTTTATATTGTGCATTTTTATATTGCTCAACTGCAAGGGTATAGGATAAGGCTTTAATCTTTGACTCTGAATCAGAATACCCCCTCGCTAATTCGTATTTTTCAATTGCTGTAGCATAATCTCCCTTGGCCGACAGCTCTTCAGCAATTTTATAGCTATTTTGTCGATCTATCTTGGGTTTAATTACCGTCATGACAAAAATTACCAGAATACTCACTATAAAAAATGCGATAAGAACCTTTAATACATTACTCTTTGCTAACTTTTCCTTTTTTGCTATAGATTCTTTTACGTTCTTGAACTCCACCTCAGAATTTTTTACTTCTTCTGGGGTTCCAATACTAACAATCTTATCCCATGCTTTATTGGCAGCCTCAGCAGTATACGCTCCTCGTAACTCATTGATTGCATCTGTAACCTCTTTCTGATGCTCTTCAGCCTTCAGAGCAATAATGCGCTCTCGACATTTCTCAATATACATGTCAGAATCTTCAAAAGGCTGTATCGAAATAAATTTTTCCAAAGTTAATTGGTAATTCTCTATAGTCTGGTCATTTTTAAAGCACTCAATTAAGAAATCATATCGTGCCTTTTTTAATACATCCTCAGCATGATCCAGCTTCTTCTGTATTTCAGAATCGCCGTATTTTCTCGCAAAAATAAAGTTTTTCTCTTCCGTAATCTTCGAATTATCTATAACCGCTGCTTCAATAGTTGATTTCTTCTGCTCCGCCAACAACTTGTAGTAATATAGCGCACCATTCGTAGGATCCATATCAAGTGCTTGCTCGCAGTATACCTCAGCCTTTTTCCAAGCACCTTCTTCCAAAAATATCTCTATTCTTGTAATTAGAGACTCTACAGAGGCATTTGAATTAATAGAAATAGAAGCTGCTGCTACCGCTTGCTGTTGTTCTTTACAATAAGCTATCCAATCAAGGTCACTTAATGACGTAAGGTTAGTAGAATGGCAATTGGGACAGTGATCATAATCTACAATTTTCTTGCTTTCACGATCAGTCTTTGCATCCAGCGCATATGCGTCTAACCTGGTTCCCCCAAAGACAGCTGCTATCGTGCCCACAGCTGAAATGGCAGTCATGGCTCTAGCGGTGCTATTATTCTTTAAGTCTTGATCCGTGTAGCAGAACACCTTTCCACACACGTTACATTTTTTCCTGTACTCCATAAGTCACCCCTTAAAAATATGCAAAAAAATAGAGGACCCCCTTGGTCCCCATAGACACGAATGTTATCATATTGAGATTATATTTGCAACTTCGATGATGCGTGCTTCGGCACGTCCATCCATTTTGCGACGTGCGTTGTCAGAATTAGCATTACGTTTTAAAGCTATTACGGCATCAATACCACCATCTCTATAAAGCTTTGTTAGTGGCGAAGGCAGGGGTCTGTAAAACCCTGACATCAGAAACAGCGTGAGTTCGAGTCTCACCCTGCCCACTATAGTGTCATACGATGACACTGTACAAACTGATCCGCTAAGACGATAATATGATCAGAACAAAACAAGAGAGCAGCAATAGGCTGCAGAAAGTTAAGAGGTTTTATTAAGAATGTACTACGTAACTATCAACAAGCAGTTTAATAACAAACAGTTCATGCAGTTCTGCAAAAATCAGAAGTGCTTTGTTAGTTATGCAAATTGCAAGTTGGTGGAAAGTGGTTCAGGATCAATAGAATGACGGATGATCCGAAGCATTGAAAATACAGAGAAGTCTCAGTACCACTTAGCTTGCAAAAGAGTTAGGTGGTTTTTTAATGCTTATTTTTCGAAGGAGATTAGGAAAAATGGATTATCCGGTAATAGATATTGAAGGAACAGGAATACACATCAGAGATCTGATAAGGGAAAGTGGACATACAGTAACAGAGGTTTCAGAATACCTTGGGACAAGCACATCCCTTGTATACAGATATATCAGAGGAGAAGTGCTTCCGAGCATCGACAGAATAGTAGCACTCTCTGTTTATCTTGAGGTTTCTATTGATGACATAATAGCAGTCGAGTGAGACTGCACCTTGCGGTATGGGGAATGGTAGCCCACAGGATTTTGGTTCCAGTAATCTTGGTTCGACTCCAAGTACCGTAGCTAAGACGTAGTAGCCAAGCTGGAAAGGCAACGGACTGCAACTCCGTGATCGTGAGTTCGAATCTCACTTGCGTCTCTATAAGGACTTGTAGCTCAAAAGGTAGAGCAGGGGACTGAAAATCCCCGAGAGGCGGTTCGATACCGTCCGAGTCCATTATGCTTCCTTGGCAGAGCGGATATGCACCGGCCTTTTAAGCCGAGAGATGCGGGTTCAACCCCCGTGGGGAGCACTAAGCTGTCGTAGCTCAGCTGGCAGAGCAGCGGTCTCTTAAACCGAAGGTCGTGGGTTCGATTCTCACCGGCAGCATTGATGCGGTATAGCTCAATTGGTAGAGCACCTGACTCTGACTCAGGGCGTTGCAGGTTCGAGTCCTGCTACCGTAGCTTCGGACATATAGCTCAATCGGCAGAGCATCCGGTTGTTAACCGGAGGGTTGTGGGTTCAGATCCCTCTATGTCCGCTATACCTGAATAGCTCAGATGGCAAGAGCGTCTGTTTCATACGCAGAGGGGCACTGGTTCGAGTCCAGTTTCAGGTATTAAGAGATTACCGATAAGCACATATAGGAATGCATTAAAGAGAATTGTTCTTCTTTGTGAATTAAGAGGGTCTGCATCATTTATAAGTCTTGCTTTTGTATCATTAGAAAGATAGATTATTTTTTAATACATCTCTCAATTGGGGTTGCAAATATAATTATATATAACGCAAATAAAAGATATATAACATTATATTGGGGTTATAACATTGAAATAATCTGCATCTTTTTATCTCCAGTGTGTAGGGCTATGATTAAATCACAACAAAGACACAGGCAGCAACCAGTACAGGATCGCTTAATGGTCAAGCAACAGACTAATAATCTGTCATTTGTGGGTTCGAATCCCATTCCGGCCCATTTGGGTGTATGTGTCTTGAACAAAAAGATACCAACAGCAAATAACTCCACGGTTAGCTCATTGGGAAGCGCCTGGCTTATACCCAGGAGATCGGAGAGTTCAAATCTCTCTACCGAATAAGGAAGGTATCTTGAAAAAGGTGCATACAGCAAACAAGAAGGATGACGGTAAATCATTACGACTGGGCTGATGCCCAGTGCACCTTGCTGAAGGAGAAAAGTGTTGAGGTGATGAAAACTATATATGATTTTAAGACTTCGTCTTAAGTGTCGAGGTGTTAAAATAGAATAAGAGCAACGCATAGCTACCCTATATTATTAGGAGCTTGACTCCGGAAAGGAGGTAGCGTTATGAACTTTACACTCTTGATTGATTGGAAGTTTGTTGTTGCTCTTGGCGGATCTGCCATGGGAATCATTTTCGCTGCGAAGATGGAACCTGATGCAGTGGAGCGAGTATCAGTCCATTTGGCTGATGCTTGTAAGGAGTACGCGGTTGCCGGAAACGGCAACCGCTGATATTTAAATTAATTATATGCTTTGTTAACTGCTATTTAGAAGAGACATATGTGAGGTGAATAGTATGAATATGGAAAGGGATAATGTAAATAGAAGACTATATATGGGAGAGTTTTCTATTGAGCATTTGCTTCCGTGTGAAAATAAGTGTATAAAGCCGTTTTATGATGAAAAAAAAGCTTCAAAAGGTATAGAGCTCTTGAAAAGTGAACCCATGCTTTTTGATTCATTATTTGTAATGTTTACTAAAGGAGCTAAAAGATTAGACTTACTTGACGATTTAGATGTTTTTGTTCAAGAAGTTAATGCAGTTATTAATACCGGATATTTTGCAGATGAGATAAACTTGGCAGACGGTATTGCTAATAAGGCCATAGAATTAATACCATTTATTTCAAAAATTGATAGGGTTTTTTGGTATGCCATAGCTTTGTATTATTGTGAAGTGAACTATAGACAGGAAATGGATAATAGAGACCAAATGGAAGAAATGTTATTCGCATGGATAGCATTATTAAGGCAGGTGGAAGAAAAGGAAAAAAAGTATGGCTATACATTAAATATAGATAAAATCCGTTCCTCTAATCAAATATTTGAAATGATAACAGGAGATTGGAGTAGTTTAGACAAGATTTTTTTGGACGAATTAACCACTCATGTGAAAGATCAATTTGCTGAACTGTTCGAGAAAAGATATAGCATTTTTGAACAACTAAAGAATGATTTTGAAAGGCAATCTATAATAGCCAAAAAAACAGAGAATAAATGGGAATTATTTCTTGAAATAGTGAATGATTTATCCGATAGAGAGAAACAGGTTATAGATATTATCAATTTCGAAGCTTCAACTAGGGAAAAAATACGTGCCATTGATGAATATAACAAAATAATTGATTGGATTAATAAAGGTCATTATGAAATAAATGATAATAATGTTGATTTATTAGAACTGTTTGAAACGATTAATGAAAGGTTTAAACATGCTCCACAATATTGTTTGGCCAGAACAAAAAAATCGGAGCCATTTATGCTTAGCCCTGCTATAGCTATTATGGCTATGGACCCAAGGACTTATAATTATTTATTTATGACGTTTCATCAGTTCAGGCTGAAGCCCAATAAAGAGTCAGCAAAGCGTTTTCTAGAACTTGCATTATTGAGTATCAGAAGGAATCTAGGGGAACGCAACGCAAGAGAATCAACTATTGATGATATTGTGGATGCATTTACGGTGTGCGTAAGTAACTATGTTAAAAAACATAAGCAGGTTCTTGATACTATTAAGTTTAATAATATACAGGACGATGCAGTAGTTTTAGGTGGCTCATCGTTTCATTTTTTGAATGCAGAGATATATCAACGGGATATGAATAAGTGGCTAGATGAGTATGAAAAAAGTGAGAAGTATTATGATGATATAGAAAATGCTTTGCTGGGCAAAGAAAGTGCTTTTAGTCAAGAAGAAGTAAGGGCTCAGGCAAAAAAGATGGAATCGTTATTTAGAGGGTCAGATGATGAAGTAAAAGCATACAGAATTGTAATATCACTCAATATAATATATATGTTTTGTGATGCTTTGAGAATAATGCTTACGAATAAACATGCAAATATAAAAATCAAGAAAGATCAGGGAGAAGCATGCAGAAGAGAATTACTAAATATTGATGATATGTTAGTTCATAAGATATATTCTAGACTTGATGAAAGAGAAATCGGAATGCTTGAATACAGAGAGCGTGCGGGAGTGATAACTAATTCAATGTCTGAAATTGAACAAGAAGAAGAGTGCTATAGAAATGCAGTTTTTTCGCAAATTTTAAAAGGTTCAGTTAGTGAAATCGTTAAGAATGTTGAACTTCAGAATGTTGAACAATTATTTGAATGTAAGGGTAGAATTAGGCGAGAGATATTACTGTTTCCAGATTGTGATGAGAAAGATCAGTATTCAGAATGGTTAGATAGTATTAGTGATCAATTATCTGATGCGTTAATAAGCCTTTGCAAGCAGAATAAGGATGAATTTTCAGAATTTAGGGAAGCAATCATCCATAATCTTGGAGAGAAAAGTGTTATTTTGCCTGCATCATCAATAGATTCGTTAGCAACGGCAGAGATGTTATTTAAAAGATATGGAGTTCCTGAATACGCTGAAAAAGGGTTTGACTATAGTTGTATTTCTGCATTATATTATCAGGCATTTGAGGATGCATATAACTATCTTATTTGGGAAGGATATTCATATATGCTTAACAGTTTGACCATAAATGGGCAAAGCTTCACATCAATAATGGAGTTATACAAAAATAAATGGGTCAAGGATAAAGATGCAGTAGGATATCTTGATCCGAATCCTAAGCAAAGGAGCTATTATATTGAGTATGCTAATAGTTCAAGATCAACATCGGTGGTGAAAAGATGTATGTATAAAAGCTTTGAAATTTTAATGGAGAATATTGCAAGTGGTTCCAAGGTGGAAAAGTTTTGTGACTATTTTGCTGGAATCGTAGGATTTTCTTCCTCAAATGAGATGCTTTGCAATAATGATTACATGAAAATATGCCAAGAGTTTATTGATATGATAGATAATTCTGTAGACAGTAGAAATAACGCTTCGCATGGAGGGACAGTAATAAGCATTAAACAGTGTGAAGAAGATAGAAAAACTGTACTATATGATAATGAATCACTCAAGAATGGGGAAATAGGGTTGATTCAGAAAATTCTAATTGTAATGAAAGAATACAGTAAATAGAATGATTAAAGAGTTACTATTTTGACTACATCTTTGGGATGTACTTAATTGTAGTGATGACGTAGTTCAGAGAGTGAGGTAAAAACCTCGCTCTCTTTGTACATAAAAATGTACATTCATTATGGTATTTTTTAAATTAAGAATTCCTGTTTTTTAAGAACGGAGGAATTTCAAGTGTTAATGGACGGACTTGTGAACGTATTTCCCTTTGGGGTTGAGGTTGTACATCGGTAACAGTATTAACTCTTTTAAGAATATCCAGATTCACTTCTGTTTCAGAAACTGCTTTTTGAGTTGCTGGCTTCGGAGCTGGAAGTGGTTCTGATTTAGGCGGCTGAGGAATAGTTTTCTCTGTCTGAGGTACTGGCTGCTTTGGTACAGTGGGAGATTTAACTTGCTTCATACCGGTTGCAATAAGTGTTACTACAACTTCAGACGAAGAGGAATCACTGCCGACAGTGCCCCAGAAGATATTCACATTTTCTCCTGCTTGGTCGCGGATATAAGCAACGGCCTTATTTAAAGCAACGATATCAATCTTTCCGCTTGTGTTTAGAAGGATATTGGAAGCACCGGTAATGTTTGTTTCCAAAAGCGGAGAGCACATAGCTTTTTCAACTGCATCGATGATGGTTTCTTCTTCCTTGGCAATACCAATGCCGAAGAGACCATAGCCTTTATCCTTCAGAGTTGACTTCAGATCGTTGAAATCAAGGTTGATGGTGCCGTGGTTGAAGATGATGTTGGTCATTCCTTCGATTGTATATTTAAGCACAGAATCAGCGAGGGTAAATGCTTCGTCCATATAGAAGGGTTTATCAGTAATGGTGAGCAGTTTGTCGTTAGGGATTACAAGCAGGGTATCAACATTCTGCTCAAGCTTTTTCAGTCCGGTCTGAGCGGCTAAGACTCTGGGCTGGCTTTCAAAAGAGAAGGGCATGGTCACGACTGCGACTGTGAGGATATTAAGACTTTTGCATATCTGAGCTACAACAGGGATGGCTCCGGTGCCGGTTCCGCCACCCATTCCGCAGGTGAGGATTACCATATTTGCATCCTGAACCAGATTGGAAATCTCTTCTTCGCTTTCTTTTGCAGAGGATTCACCAATAACGGGATCCCCGCCAGCGCCATAACCCTGCGTGAGTTTTGAACCAAGCTGCAGACGTTTATTAGCAGGGCACCTGTCGAGTGTCATGGAATCAGTATTGAGTGCGGCATATTCAACATATTCAGATGCATCGGATACCATACGTGTCACAGCGTTATTTCCGCCTCCTCCGATACCGATTACCATTACCTTGGGCATATTCTCTTTGCCTTTTGCTTTTACTTCTAACATACTTTTACCTCCGATATTTGCATCTGTGCAAGAATACTGAAAATAATATTTGCATTTATGCAAGTAATTCTATGAATCACAATATAGCGTTTATGCAAATAGATGTCAATACAAAATTTGCATTTATGCAAGTAGAGGTGTAATATATGTTACATAGGCGAGGTATACGAATATGCAAATTGGAGAAAGACTAAAAAAGAGAAGAAAAGAACTGGGAATCTCTGCAGAGAGTATAGCAGAACAGCTAGGTGTATCTTATACAACTGTATACAGATATGAGGCATCCAGTATTACAAAGATCCCGGTTGAGACATTTGATAAATTATGTAAGATACTGGGAGTCACTCCTGCGGAACTAATGGGGAATTCCGAAGAAGTGCCTGAAGAGGATGACGAGCTTTCGAAGCTGCCCAACCACTTTGAGAATCCCCAGGAGGCAATAGAATTTATTTTGAAAACTCCAACTTTGGCCGCTTTTGGAGGATATGACCCTGATCAGATGGATGAGGATACTATTGTGGAGTTTGCCAATGAATTACTTGGACATCTTAAGGTCATGAGTCACAGATATCAGAAAAAGGGGGCATCGGGGGATGAGAAAAGAAGAAATAGTTGAGTTTGCTACAGGACTGAAGAGGACGTATCACACTTCGGACCCGTATGAACTTGCTAAGATTTTTGGGATAAGGGTAGAAGAAAATATTCCATGCATGAAATGGTTCAAGGCACAGGCTGTTAAGTTTAAGGGGTATGCTCCATACATTGTAATAAACAGAGATTATGACGAGCGCTCCAGGAAAATCATGTGTGCTCACGAGCTGGGACATATCTTTTTACATGATGATACATTGAACAATTTTGCTAATGTCGGTGGCAAGATCAACATGGAAGCAGAGTATGAGGCGAATCTTTTCGTGCTTGCACTATTTGAAGATCAGGAAAACCTGAACATGAACATGGCAGATATTCCGTCGTATCTGGTACATTCAATCATCGAAAAGAGCGTGGAACGAAAATAAAGTGAATGCTAAGAGCTGGTTTATTACCGGCTCTTTTTGCTAGGAATTACTTATTCGAAGGGGAGACTAAATGAGAGAGAAGATATTTTTAACGCCGGGTGTAAATAGCAATGAGCTTTTAAACAGTCTTGCTATGCATGGTAAGAATACGATAAACATGCGTATTTGTAATTCCGGAGAAATGGCAAGGGTGGCATTTATGCGATCCGGTATACATATTACAGAGGATTTTCTGGATTCCGCAGAGGAAGAGGCAGTAATAGCAAAGGCAGTCGAGGGAGAAGAATATTTTGGTAATGCCACATATTCTGACATTCAGGAGATAACCAGAGCTATAAGAAGGATGCGCTTCCTTGTGGCAGATGATAATGAGGAGAAGGCTCTTGAGGATATCCTTAACAGGGGTATTTTTCAGGAAAAAAACAAGGCACTTTTCAGTGTTTATAAAAAGTATGTGGAGATATTAGCATCGGAGAAGGTTATTGATGCAGTGGCACTGGTGCGAAAGGCTATCGCTGAGTGTAGCAATATTTCTGCAGACTTTTATATTTTAGAGGAATATCCTCTAAGTCCTCTGGAGAAGAAGCTAGTTGAGAAGCTTTCCGATGGAAAATATAAGACGATTAGTATCTGTGAGCTGTACGGAACAATAGGAGAAGCAACAAAGATCTCAGGGTATAAGAATTGTTATGGTGCCCCAAATGAAGTAGAGAGTGTGCTCGAACAGATTTATAAGGAGAAGAAGGCTGATCAGTGTACTGTAGCTGTGACGGATCCGGCTACTTATGGACAGCTTTTTTATGACTATGCGCTGTTATATGACCTGCCGATTACCTTTGGGACTGGGATTCCGATTATAAACTCCAATCCGGCACGCTTGCTTTCACTATACTATGCATGGACTACATCTGGATTCTTTGGAGCGGATGCTGTTAACGCTATGCTAAGTAATGGGGCCTTTGATAAGACTAAGCTTTATGACCAGTTCCCTGAGAGGGATGATGATTTTAGATGGAGCGTTTTTTATGAAGTGCTTGGAGGTTTGAGATTTACTACAGACGAGCAGACGAATAAGCAAAGGCTTCAGGAATTCAAGAAGGCAGTTGAGGAAGAACTGGCAAATCTTGGTGAGAGTGAGGGTAAGAATTATAAGTCTGTTTATCAGAGATACCTTTGTGTTCCTTGCCTTGAGGTAATGGCTAAGGAACTTGCACTTCCTACGGAAACATTTATCTCCAAGTATTCCTATATCAGAAAAGGTTCAGACACTAACAGGGATAGGCTTGTCATGAATCTTGATATCGCTGCAAAGAGTAGTATTTATGAAGATTTGAAAGTCATCAGGGAATCAGGAATTGTACAGGATACAGACAGCATCATATTGAATATTCTAAAGAGTAACGTATGCATACAGAGAAGCGAGCCTGGTAAGATTCATGTAACTTCAATTGATGGGGCAATTACATGTATCAGGGATAACCTTTTTATCATGGGGCTATCAGCTTCAAAATATCCGGGATCACCCAAAGAGAATTATCTCCTTTTGGATGAGGACCTGAAACTTTTCGGAAATGGTGCAGCGTATCTTACATCTGATGCAAAGATTCTGAGGAAAAGGGAACAGCTTCTGAAGCTGGCAAAACTGGCAACATCCCTTGGCTCAAATATTTATGTATCATACGCTGGACTCAACGTATCTGAACTGAAAAAAGATAATGCGTCTTCCATGATATTCGAGCTGTTCAGAGAGGCAAATGGCAAGACTGCAACAGCGAAGGATCTGGATAACAGCATTGAAAAAGTGGATTATTTCAAGCCTTCAATATCATTAACAAGGCTTATTGGTGATGCATACAACCAAGGAAAACTCATCAAAAATGATATGACAGATAGTTCTGGTGAGGACAATATGGGATGGAATCTCGATAAAGAGTATTCACCGACTGCGCTGGAGTCATTCTTTGGTTGTCCGAGAAAATTCTGGCTTAGTTATATCCTGGGAATACCTGAGCCGGAAGAGAAGGATCCTTTTGAGATTATATCTGCTAGTGCAAGTGGAACAATGGCACACGAGCTCATGGAAGAGACAGGTGGAACGGATATCGGAGAAGATGATTTCTTGAAAATGTCAGGTGAGTATTTTGACAGATACATCAAGGAGAATCCTCCGCTTATTGGAGAAAACGTGGAGGCTGTCAAAGAGCAGTTTATGGAGATGATGGAAACAGCATATGAGATGGATCCTCACAGGGAGATTGCGCTTAAGGAGGAAGATATCCATTTTGCGCATGAAAGTGGAGTGAAGCTGAGAGGATTTCCTGATCGTGTTGAGAAGCTTGATGATGGAACATACTTAATAGTTGATTTCAAGACAGCCAGGTCAGTCTCTCATGTTGAAGATGATATAGATACGTGCCTGCAGATAGTTATATATGCATATCTTATGGAGCAGAAAGGATACAAAGTATCCGGGGGAGAGTACCGTTATCTGAGGCTCGGAGATACTGTTAGATGTAAGTACGATGATGAGATGAAAAATAAGCTTTCAGAGAAACTGAACATATTTAAGGAAGCTATGCTTAGAGGTGAATTCCCTATACCGGTAATAGATAAAGAAAACAATCCGTGCAAGTACTGTAAGTATGGTTCTATATGCGGAAAACAGAAAGAGGAAGGAGTGGAGATCTAAATGAGTAATATGAATAATGCACTCGAAAAGGATACAGAATCTCGCAATAAGATCATATCCGAGATAAACACTAACTTCTTTGTTGAAGCCGGAGCGGGTTCCGGTAAGACCACAATGCTCGTCAGCAGGATGGTGGCAATGGTCGAGGCAGGGATCGATATAAGTAAGATCTGTGCCATTACTTTCACCAAGGCAGCAGCTGGTGAGTTTTATGAAAGGTTTCAGAAGCTCCTTATAGAGAGGAGTAATCCTGATTATAAATGGGAGGATAAAGGTTACGCAGGGCAGTTACCCGAGCCCACTGAAGAAACAAGGAAGCTCTGCGAAACTGCCTTGCAGAATATAGATTTATGTTTCATGGGTACGATTGATTCTTTCTGTAGCATGATATTGTCTGAGCATCCTTCAGAAGCTGGGATTCCTTCAGATTCGCAGATAGTGTCGGATGCAGATGTGGATACCATATTTAAGCAGGAGTATGTAAAGATTTGTGATGGTGAGTATGGACCTGCATTAGCTGAAGCTTCAAGGGCTTTCAGGGCTGTGAATAGAAATGCTCAAATTGTGTTTGTTCAGGGCTTATCTCTATTTATGAACAATCGAAATGTTCATTTCAATTACGATGACATGAAATTCATGGATTTTGATAAAGCCATGATGGGAATCAGGGAAGACATTATAAGAGCGTTAAAATGTCTTTGCGAACATCCGGAGTTAGCTTACGAGGGAAATAAGGAAAGTAGAGAAGCATGGGAGAATGTAGGCAGTATAAATAAGATTCTCAAAGGTCGATGGGCAAATGATTTTTCAGGGGTGGTTTATGCTATAAAGCAACTTGAAAATATCAGATTGATACCGGAGGCGTTGGAAAAATATGGAGCATCTTTAGGTGGCTTGTTTGTTCAACACGAAGGTAGAGGGAACTGGCTTGATTTTAAGACTGATAAGGATGAAGCATTATCTGAAAATATGCAGAGAATTCAATATAATATCTCTATGTCATTTTTGAATCTTTGTGTGCCAATTATTGAAGCTGCGATGCTTGAAAAAGGCAATCTTACATTTTTTGATTATCTGTATTATTTGAGAAATATGCTAAGGAAGGATGCAAGCAAAGAGGGGAAACTGATTAATTATATTTACAACAGGCATAGTTATTTTCTTATTGATGAATTTCAGGACACCAATCCTATGCAGGCAGAAGTGTTCTTTTATCTTGCTGCAGAAAGACCTTTGGAAAATTGGAGAGAGTGTGTTCCAAAGCCCGGATCATTGTTTATTGTTGGTGATCCAAAACAGTCTATCTATCGTTTCAGGAGTGCAGATGTTGCTTCGTTCTTGAATGTGAAGAAGCTGTTTGAAAAGAATAATGGAACAATTGCCTATCTAACAAGGAATTTCAGATCAACACTTCCTGTATGTGGGTATTTCAATCGAGTTTTTGGCTCGATGCTTTCAAAGGAAACAGAGAATCAGAGTAAGTATGAAGAGATACCGTTAACGGATGTTCCAAACGAGGATGTGTTCCAGGGTATATATACATACAAGGCATATGCAGGAAAAGATCTTGGAGAATTTGCTGATGAAGCTGACCCTATTAAGATTGCGGATATTATAGAGAGTCTGGTGGGGAGAGAAGATTACAAACTAAAGAGCAGCAGTGATAAAGAACCAAGGCCAATAAAGTATAGTGATTTTATGGTCATAACTGCTAATAAGGCAGACCTGGCTCCGATAATGACAGAGCTTGATTCAAGAGAGATTCCAGCAAAGGTTGAAGGTAACGTTCCATTTGAAGAGAATGAAGCTTTACAGGAAATGTGCAAGCTTTATGCTACTATTGCAGATCCCGAGGATAAGATTGCACTATATGGTGCCCTGAATGGAAAGATATTGGGACTTAGTAAAGCTGCTATCACCAAATTTAAGGCCGAAGGTGGTTATATATCTGCAGGAAAAATTGATAAGGATAGTTTCAGTGATGCTGCCAGGGAAGTTGCTGAAAAATTATCACAAATTGGAGAATTACAGAAAGCGGCTAAGAGACTGTCACCGGCTGCACTTTTTTCAAGAATAATGGATGATTTTAAATTATTCAATAATGTTGAAGCTGAAAATCTTGAAGTTATATACTATACGTTGGAACTAATTAGAAATGCAGAAAAGGATGGAATAATCGTTACGCTTGAGGACGGGGCAAAGTACCTTGCAAAAGTTTCTTCTGGGGAATCTGAGGAGGAAAGATGCCTTAGCCTTAATGAAGGACTTGATTGTGTTCATATGGCTAATCTTCATAAAGTAAAAGGATTGGAAGCACCGATAGTTATATTAGCTGCAGCATCAGCACATAGTAATCCCCCTACCAGACGAATTGTTCATAAAGAAACAGGGGCAGAAGGATATGTGTTTTCGCTCAAGGGGGAGAAGAGCGCAGACGGTAATAGCTATCCACTTTTTGGAACAAGTAGTTTTAAAGATGAAAAAGCTGCTGAAACGGAAGCATCAAAAGCAGAGACGCAACGTCTTATATATGTTGCTGCTACCAGAGCGAGGAATGTTCTTATCATATGCAATAGTGTGAGACTATGGGGTGGCAAGGAAAGATCTGACTGCAAATGGAAGCCAATTATTGAACCTAGTACTCCGGATATATTTGAGACAATAACAAAAGCACCTGCAAAGAAAAAGGAAAAAGTGGAGGAGACTCCTGCTGTAAAGCTTTATGAGATGGCACAAGAAAACTGTGCTCTTAACGATAGAAATGCTGAAAGTATGACGTATTCCGTAGAGTCTCCAAGCAAACTTGTTCTTAAATCAAAGCTGTCAGATATTGATGCGATTGATGCAAATAATGTAGTTCCTACAGATAGCAAGGAGGCAGCAGGCGACAATAATAAGGAGGCCGAGAAGGAAAAGGTTCCTGCAGCACTACTTGGAACAATGGCACATAAATTCATGGAAATGCTGGTTTCGTCAAGGAATCATATGGATGTGTCTGAGGCTATATCTGAGATCATTAAGGAATACAGAACTCATGAAAATGAGCGCTATGAAAAGACTATAGCTGACAGGCTTGGCAAAATGGCATCAGATATCCAGAATGGTGGTTATGAGCAGACTAATGGTGCTCCCAATGATATCCTTGGTACGTTGCTGTCTGCAGATGAGGTATATTGTGAGGTCCCGTTCTGTTATAAGGACAATAATGATGGGACGACCATCTGGAACGGAGTCATGGACGCAATCTATAATAAGGATGGTAACTGGCATATTGTGGATTACAAGACCAATGCAGATGGTAATGAGCTGGATGAGAAGTACAGCGCTCAGCTGAATGCTTATGTTAAGGCGTTTAAAGAGATTACCGGAGAGGATGCTGATGCATTGACGTATCATTTGGGTGTGTGAAAAAGGGATAATAGTATTTGAAATGGCAGGGGAAACCCTGCTATTTCTGTGTTCAGAAAAATGTACATGCTTTTATGTAAACTGTTGGTATAAGTGGGATGAATAATTTATAAACATATAATAAGCAGTTAAAAGAATTGATACAAAGCCGTGCTAAAATTACAATGTGTAAAATCGAGATTAGATTTTATGAATGTAGCCGGAGGGAAAAGATGAATGTTATAGAGCAATTTAAAAAAGAACGGGTGGCTGAAGACATTAAGAGAAGTGATGAAGCGTATAAGCTTATTTATGACTTTCAGAAGGATTTTCCATTAGAGAATATTAAAGCTTTGGCATTGGATGATTATTTATATGTACCATATGACGAGTATAATCCATCACAATCATTTTGCTCACGGATATGGAGAGATATGAATAGCGTTTCCAGCAAGGGAAATGTTAGACCAAATATGTTCGGAATTTATACCTTGAATAATAAGATAGAGATATTTGGTAAATATCTTGAACCATTTGGAGATGATGTTGATGCTGCCTTTACATATCTTAAAAAAGAAATGTATAACATGCTTGTTGAAGTAGGGAAGGACAATTATGAAGCGGTTAAGGCTTGTGAAATCAACAGAGCATTTAGATATAAATTGCTTGAAATATATTATCCAGACAAGTTTATTCATGTTCATACAGAAAAGACCTTGAATGAATATTGCGATAGGATTGGAATATCATATGATCCTAAAGAGGAGCAAGTATATAGGAATCTTGCCTTAAAAGAATGGAAAGATTCTGTCCCGGAATTTTCAGGATGGAACAATTCTTTGTTTATGAGTTTTTGTGTTTGGTTATGCCATAACAATATTAAATTTGATGGCAGTAGTTATGTTGTTAAGGATAATGCAAGTAAAGCCAAGAAGATTGACGAAGAAATATGTGAGACATCATCTATTGGAGAGGTCAAAGAAGCTATTGTAAAAGTAAGAGTGAATCAGGGGATATTTAGAGATTTGCTATTAAGAAAATCTGAAAAATGTTGCCTCTGTGGTGTATCCAATAAAAACCTCCTGATTGCCAGTCATATAAAACCATGGAGTGATAGTACACCGGAGGAAAAGCTACATGTTGAAAACGGTTTGCTGATGTGCCCAAATCATGACAAGCTGTTTGACCAGGGATGGATTTCCTTTGATGATGAAGGCAAAATTATTATTTCTGAACAATTAGGTGATGTTGACAGAATGTATATGAATGTTAATCCTAATTTTGTGATTGAGATGACGGATTCAAAAAAGAAGTATATGCAATACCATAGGGAAAATGTATTTAAAGGATGATGTACTTCTATAGTTTGCTGTAAGCATGTTGAGATGGAGAACAAAATAGTATGACAGAGTGGTTTATTTCGGGAAATCCAAAGAAATTTGACTTGTTTAATGCGTTTCATGATCTGGGTAAGGTTGATTGGAAGCAATCAGCTAACATTGAAGCTGGTGATATAGTTTACATTTATGTGTCTGCTGATCATCAGAAGATACAGTTTAAATGCAAAGTTAATAAAGTGAATTTGCCTAGTGTAGAGATAACTGACAATAAATATAACCTGTCTGGAGAATATGACGGTACTTATGGTAGATATATGGAACTGGAACCGATTGCAGAATTTGACACGGATTTATTTAGCCGTCTTGAGATGGAAAAGCATGGTTTTTCGACTCCGCAAAGTCCTGTTAGGGTTATACCTAAGGTTAAAGTGTACATGGACATTGTGCAGTTTCTCTTAAATGCAGATGAAATGGATCCAGATGAACATGATGGCAGTTATGAATTGGCACGTGAAACAGTACGTGCCTATAAGAACATGGGTGATTTAAGTGGAATTGACTATAAAGATTTGAATCTCTTGTATCATATGGTGATTGGAACTTGGAAGATGAGAATAGAACAGAAAAAGGTTTCTGTAGATAATTCAAATCTGCCTGAGGATGAAAAGAAACGACTAAAAGAATTATTAGATGCCGTATGGGAAAGAGCTAAGGCACATAAATATAAAAATCAAGAAGATGATGAGATTTCTGTTGGGATGTTTGGTACGGGGTTTTATTCATTTGATTCCAAGGATGAAGGCAAGGCTGCAAGAGTATTAATTGGATTGTGCACTGAAATTTTTGATCTCACGGATGATGATGCTATCTATGATATAACAGAAAAGTATTTAGTTGAAGATTTAAAGGGGGTAAAGGCTGCTTCTGCTTCAGTTATGCTACATTGTCTAAAGCCGTTCACGTTCCCGATTTTAAATACAAATTATGGAAACCGTACTATTTATGAATACTTTGGAATTGATCTTACAAAGATGAAGCTCCTGACAACATACGCTGGTAATTGTAGAAAAATTAAGGAGTTTAGAGACAAGTATTTTGGAGTTAAAAATTATAGGATATATGATATTGCAGCTAGAATGGCAAATGTAAAAGATAGTAATTATTTAACAGATGAAACAGAAAATGAGGCATATTGGCCAAGTAAGGAAGAATATGATCCTGGAATTACGACAGAGCAATGGATTGAACTACTTGAAGATTCTGAGGTTACTACAGATAATAACTTGCAAATGTTTGCCATGATGCTAGCTTTTGGTAGGCCTGCAACATGTACCCAGTATGCTGAAAGGTTTGGACAAACAAAGAATTTCTTCAGTTCAGGATCGACTTCTCTTGCAAAAAGGGTGGCAAATAAAACGGGATGTCCTCTTCCGCCTGAGAGGATAAGTGAAAATGCCAGATGGTGGCCAGTCCTTTATATTGGCAGGCAAGCTTCTGGAGAAGAAAAGGGGAGTTATGTTTGGAAACTAAGGGATGAATTAAAGGATGCGCTAGGTGAAGTAGAACTTCCAGAAGTGATGGAGGAAACCATGATGGATTCAGATGCAAAGTTTAGCTTGAATACAATTTTATATGGACCGCCTGGAACGGGCAAAACATATAATACTGTTAAATATGCAGTGGCTATTTGTGAGGGAAAAGACATATCAGATTATGAGGATATGGATTATTCTGAAATACTTGAAAAATATGATTGGTATAAGTCTCAGGGACGCATAGCTTTTACTACATTTCATCAATCCTATGGCTATGAAGAGTTTATAGAGGGCATCAAACCGGTGCTTGGAGCAGATGAGGATTTGGATGAGATAAAGGATATTAAATATGATGTGATTCCAGGAGTATTTAAGGCATTTTGCAAAGAGGCTTCCAGGAAGTGGGTTACTTATGAAAATAATGTTTTTAAGACAGATGAAAATATATGGAAGGTAACTATCCGCCCAAATGTAAAAAAGGATTGCTTTAGTAAAAATCGTATACGAATAGATTTTGGAATGGATGATAAATATGCATCTGGGTTTATAAATGATATTGAGCCTGGAGACATTGTTATAACAACTGACGGATCAAGAACGCGGATTAATGGTATTGCAAAAGTTGAGAGTGAGCAAGCATTTGAATTAGAGGATGAATCAGATAGATTGACCAGAAATGTAAAATGGCTGGCAAAGGATATTGATGTAAATATTCTTGAAATCAATGCGAACAAAATGCTTCATAGAATGACTGTTGCCAGGGTTCCGCATATGAGTTTTGAAGATTTGTTATCGATTATCGAATCTGAGAATGACAAGTTAGCAGGGACATTGAATAAAGAAGATAATCCCTATGTATTTATAATCGATGAGATAAATCGTGGAAATATATCAAAAATATTTGGCGAATTAATTACTCTGATAGAAGATACTAAGCGTGCAGGAGCAGATGAGGCTATGGAAGCGATCCTGCCATACTCCAATGAACTATTTAGTGTACCTAATAATGTATATATACTTGGCACAATGAACACAGCAGATAGGTCGATCGCGTTGATGGATACTGCCCTTAGGCGTAGATTTCAGTTTAAAGAAATGATGCCAAATGCTGACGTTCTTCGGAATATTGGCGCCAATATGGTGGAAGATCTTGATGTAGCAGCCATGCTCGAGAAGATAAATGAACGCATTACATTTCTTTTTGATAGGGAACACACCATAGGACATGCTTTTTTTACAGGACTCAAAGATGAACCTACTGTTGAAAAGCTGGCCAGCATCTTCTCTAGATCCGTTATCCCTTTACTGCAGGAATATTTTTATGAGGATTATCAGAAGATTCAATTTGTCTTGGGAGACAATGCAAAATCGGATGATAGATATAAGTTTATAAAAGATATACCGGTTGTGGCTAAGGATATTTTCAAGGGAAGTGTAGATGATATCATCGATCTTCCTGAAAAGAAATATGTGATTAATACAGAAGCATTTAACGAACTTCAGAGCTATAAAGAAATTATGTGAGAGTGGTGACTTAATGGATAAGCTATTAGAAGTGAGGGAGTTTGACTCCATCATAGGTAATGAGAATTATAAGGACTATGATAACTATAAGTACCTTGATAAGAAGGCATTTGAAGGACTTGTTGGCTTTATCCATGAGTATGTAGGAGATGATGAGAATTCCGATGCGCTGGAATTTATGCGGATAGGTTATAAGCGTAATGTTGGTGATGTTGTTACTATAAAGAATTACGTTGGACTTATCCAAATGAAAAATGGATTCCAGATTCAGGTACTACCAAAAATTGATTTTGGAGGTGCTGAAGATAATGCAGCAATGACAAAGAAAGTCTTCCTTAAGATGCTTCGCAGTATGAAAGACTTCCCGAGTAAGGTGTTTAATGAGGCTTCTCTGAAAGTTGATCGCATGAATTTGTATGAGATATTCATTAATATGTATCTTCAGGAAGTGCGTCAATTAGTGAAGCGTAGTCTAAGATCAAACTATGTTCGTCAGGAAGATAATCTCAGATATTATAAGGGAAAGCTGATGATTAGCCAGCATATCAAGGCAAATCTTGCTCACAAGGAACGGTTTTATGTGGAATTTGATGAGTTTCATCCAAATTGCGCTGAAAATAGGATTGTGAAAGCAACCCTATTGAAGCTGCAGACGCTGACAAGCAGCGCTGAGAATTCAAAAGAGATTCGGCAACTTCTTACAGCATTTGAAATGGTGGAAGCTTCGACCAATTATGAGAAAGATTTCTCTATGATAGTAATAAACAGAAGTACCAAGAAATATGAAATGCTTATCAAGTGGTCTAAAGTATTTCTGATGAATAAGAGTTTTGCAACATTTACAGGGAGTACAAACTCCAGATCACTATTATTTCCAATGGAATCTGTTTATGAAAGTTATGTTGCGCAGCAGATGAAAAAGGTGTTTGGTCCTGATGGATGGGATGTTTCCAGTCAGGATAAAGGGCATTATTTATTCATGCAGCCTAGAAAGCAGTTTGCATTAAGACCGGATATTGTAATCAGAAAAGGTGAGTGCACCGTTATTTTGGATACAAAATGGAAACGCCTCTATAACAATGAGCGTATAAATTATGGAATATCTCAGTCAGATATGTATCAAATGTACGCGTACTCCAAAAAGTATAACACTCCGGATATCTGGTTATTGTATCCCATAAATGAGGATATGCGAGATCATCCACCAATAGAGTTTTACAGCGGAGACAATACATATGTAAGGTTGTTCTTCGTTGATGTGGCGAATATAGAAAAGAGCTTAGATGATTTAAAAAATAGGATTGAGTTGATTGTTCATGAAAAGCAAGCAATTTAAAATTGTCGCTATGCATGATTGGAGGAAATGACGATGTTTGCAACAGGAAATAAGAAGATGCTCAACATGCTCATCCTTGAGGTTCTGAGGACTTATACAGATGATAATCATTCTCTCACGCAGCAAGAAATCATAAGGCTTTTAGATAAGAATTATGGGATGCCCTGCGATAGAAGATCTGTGAAGGCTAATGTCTTGTCCTTGAAGGAGATGGGATACGATATTGATATGGAAGACGGGTATCGCTTGATTTCAAGGGAGTTTGATGATTCTGAGTTACGCATCCTTATAGACAGTGTATTGTTTTCGAAATCAATCTCAACCAAGCAGGCCAAGGACCTGATTGCAAAGATCCAAGGGATGGCAAGCAGTTTTTTCAATGCAAAGGTTTCACATGTCAGTAATCTTCCGGAGTTGCATCGTACAATAAATAAGCAGGCTATGTATGGCTTGGATACGCTTAACGATGCTATAGCAGCTAAGCACCAGGTAAGCTTTATGTATAACGATGTGGGTACAGACTTTAAGTTGCATCCACGCTGGAATATGCGTTACATAGTCAATCCATATCAGATTGTTGCTTGCAACGGTAGGTTTTATCTGATAGGGAATTATGATAAATACAATGATGTTTCGCATTTTAGAATTGATAAGATGACTGATGTGGAGGAGCTTGAGACCAAGGCAAAGCCCATGAAAAATGTTGAAGGGTTGGAGCATGGACTTAATCTTCCCAAACATATGGCAGAACATGTTTATATGTTTAGCGGACCAACAGTAAGCGTAAAGATGGAAACAACACGAAAAGCTTTCTCAGATATAACTGACTGGTTTGGAACAGATATAAAGATAGTTGAGGAAGATGGCGATAAGCTTGTTCTCAAGGTTAACTGCAACGAAAATGCGATGAGATATTGGGCTTTGCAGTATGGACCGAGTGTTGAGATTTTGGAACCGGAATCCTTGAGAAATCAGATTATTGCTGACATTAAGGGGATGGCGAAAAAATATTGTGATTAATCATATTTGTGTGCCCTTATGTTGGTGAGCTTTTCTGTGTACATAAAAATGAACATCGCTTCTGGTATTGTAAAGATATCAGAGAGCGATGTTTTTTATTTGTTTTTCTGATTGCATAGTGCTGGGGGAATTATCGTACAGTTAAAAGAGTAATATGGTATCAGGATAAAATAGTACATGATTTATGGCAATGATTCATATATAAGGAGGAAAAAATGATTATATTACCAAGCGATTTGCAGGCAAAGGCAAGGATGGTTAAACAGTATGAAATGTATTCTGATGAGTTGAAGGTTGATGCCCCAGATTCAATAAAGAAATTGAATGAGGAAGTTTTGCAATGGAAAAATGCACATAAAAGATTAGTAAGACCTGAAATGCCAAGAAACATCCAAGCAAAAGAAGAGTTAGTTAATCAATATAGAGAATGCTTAGGATTACGAGAGGATGCACCGGATCACATCCGAGAATTCCAGGCAGAAATACAAGCCTTCTATGATAAACATGACGGGAATGTGTTGTAAAAGGATTATTAACAGCTATTTAAGTTGGTAGTTACGAAAAGGAGTGTACCCATGAAAGATATTTATTTTACAATTACCGGTATGAATTATTACTACGGTAGTGATTTCCTTAAGAAGGGTATGAAAGTTAAGCTGGTTAAAGAACCAGATAATGAATATGACAAGGAAGCAATCCGGGTTGAGCTTAAGGGACTTGGGAAGATCGGTTATGTTGCAAACAGTCCTCACACTGTTATTGGAGAAAGCAAGAGCGCAGGTCGTATGTATGATCTGATGAAAAAGAAGGCAAAAGCAAAGATTGTTATTGTGACTTCAAAAGGCGCTCTTTGTGAGCTGAAGTCAGATATATAAATGGAATAACGCTATAAGAAGGATAGCGATGAATTTTAGCCTTTCAAAGGAAGTAGCATATGAGTGATGGCATATTTTATGAATACAAAAAATGTTTATGAAAATTTCACTATTTAAAAATACAGATTATATCAAGAATTCCGCTCTGTGAGTGGATTTGCGACGATTATAATGTGGTAGAAATAAACGAATGGCGGTATAATTATAATCGCAGTATGAATAATTTTACCATTAAAGATTTTTGTATATCTGAAAGATAAGGCTATGGGGAAGCCTCCTATTAGCTTTGTCTTTTTTTATATGCTAATGATTCGAAATAAAGCTTTGGAGGAAGCGACATATGAAGAAAAATCTTGGACTAATTCTAATAGTAATGATAGTAAGTGGGATGCTAAGTGGAGCTGTCACGATAAAATCATATGCTGCTGAGACTAAGGAAGTTAAAAAGGAAACAATTGTTGGAAAAACATATGATCTTGGTGAAAAGGATGCATATGATATAAGTAAGGCTCAAGAAGTAAAGGATTCCGCAAAACGTTTATATGTGGAAGGAGATATTTCAGAAGTATCCACGCAAAATGGATTTTTGTGTTATGCAGTTAAATCGGATAATCTGAAGATTTTTGTTGATGATAAGTTTGGGAAGGATCTATTTGAACAGAAGGATAGTAAAAAATGGCATGTAATTACTGACAAGTCCAAAACGGTTGATAGTGCTAAGCTTTCAGAAAATATCGGAAGTGGAGCTATTATTGTGCAGACCTCTAAGGATGGAAAAACATGGGTGAATATGGACTCAGAGGTTGATATTTACAATAAGGCAGACAGTATAAATAAGAGAGTTGTAGCGGGTGAAGAAATAGAAGCTTTCTATAAGGCAACAAACGTTCAACTTACTAATGGATGCTATTACAGATTTATAGTTGCATATAAGCTAGAGCGAGAGGTGGAACCGTCCAAGGTTTTGTTTGTGGATGTTAAAAAGACTGAGGAAAAGGAGCGGATAGAAGTATATCAGTTTTATGCATATGATCCTTCAGTTGATAAGAAAGAGCAGTTGAATAAAAAGGATGCATATGAGTTTAGTGATGTTAAGCGTGTAGAGAGTAAGGATGGCTTTAAAAATGCGGAAGATATCTCAAGTGATGATCCACATAATGATTGGATTATGGGGAGATTTTATGTAAGTGGTTATACTTCTGTGAAAAAGGATGATAAAGATATCCCTGTATTCTTAAAGGTACCAGGCGATAGAGCAGCTTTGTGGTTTGATTTGGAACAGCAAATAGATAAGTGCAATGGACAATCCGATATAAAGGTAGATGTTATTTCCGATGGATCTGATATTCATTTTGGTACTCCGACTATAAAAAATGTCGGAAGAGGAATGCTTATTATTCGTAAAATTAATAAAAATAATAAAAAAGAGCGGCAGATTTATACAAATTATCTTGAAGCATCAGCAACTTCTGGTGCGAATACTAGAGTAGACCTTTTTGAGGAAGGTGATTATGAAGTTGCTTTAGACTATCAGCTTCATTATGATAAGCCATTTGTATTTAAAACGACAACGACAAAGACGCTGGCATATAGAGTATATTTTGAATTTAAAATAAGAAATGGTAATATTGACAAGTTTATTAGACGGGTAGATGACAATAGTTTTGTCAGCAACTCAGGAATAGCAGAGAATGGATTCTATATCGATGTAGCAAATTCACAATATCTTGATATACATATTAAGAGGGAAATCCTTACAGATAGTATGGATGGCATTGTGGAAGATAACAAGTTCTCAGGAATGGGAAAGGAAGGAAGGAATTATACTGACGAGGGAATATATACAGTTACTATAAGTAATTCAGCAACTGGAGATAGTGAATCGCAAAGAGTTTATGTCGGCAAAAAGGACATTATGCGGGTTCATATGAAGACAGGAATGCCTATAAATGAAATAAATGAGTTACTTAAAGAAGAAGGTGCTTATATCGAAAATGATCAGATAATTATTCCTGAGCCTGAGCCTGAGCCAGAACCAGAGCCAGAACCAGAAATTGAAATTCAAAATGATTCAGAGAGCGTGGGTGAAGAAAATACGGATGGAAATGGCAACGGGGCTGAAGAAAAGAAGAATAAGACAGAAAATGTAGACGAAGCAAAGGCAAATGCTGCAGAAGCTAAAGAAACAACAGATAGTAAAAAAGACATAGCAACCCAAAACAAAACAAAGGAAAAGAAATCTGATAAGTCTGATGATAAAACAAATTCTAAGGTTACACAGACAAGTAATGAGCAAAAAAATTTGGATGAAGAAAATCAGACTAAAAAATCTCCAAGTGGAGTAGTTTTTTTTGCAATCATTATAGTAGTAGGCGTTGCTTTAGTAGTGGCTTATAAAAACAAGGAAAGAATCAATTCAATGATTAAGAAGGGAGGAGATGACAAATGAAAAAGCTTATGGCAATATTTTTGAGTTTGGCTTTACTAACAGCTTCTTGTGCATCTCCTACGGATGCTAATAGTTTTACTGATTCGTCATTGGAAGTTAAAGAGAGTGAGCAAGAAGAGAACTCTACCCAGATTGAATCAGGAAGCAACACAGTAGATATTAATTATTCTTCAAGTATTTCCTCTGATAGTGATTCCGTAGAAAAAAAGGATAACCTTGATATAAAGGTCAAGGGCCTCGATGATGAAAAACTACTTACTTATGTTGAGGATAATATTTATTTAAACCTTGTTGAGCAATTAGGGAGTGAGGATTATTTCGTTGAGAATGTTGAAGCGATATACTATCCCAAAGAATATATAGAAGCTTTATCTTCAAATTCTCAGGCTAATGTTTATTTTGGATATACGGCTGCAGAATTAGATGATGCTTTTAAAGGAACAAAGTATGTTTTTACTTTAGGCGAAGATGGGCAAACTGTAGTTGTGCCAATGGAGACGGTATCGGATGATATTTATGTAAAGGCAATGGAAGATGTACTAATAGGTAGTGGTGTAATATTAGTATGTGTTACTGTTTCGATGGTATCAGCTCCAGCTTTGCCAGCTGTTAGCGTGATTATGGCAGCATCTGCGTCTACAGGAACAACATTTGCTCTTAGCTCAGGAGGGCTGGCTTTTGTTGCTGCAGCAATTACAAAGGGATATGAAACGGAAAGCTTTGATCAGGCAATGAAGGCTGGTATCGTAGCTTCAGGAGATGGTTTCAAGTGGGGAGCAATTACAGGAGCTGTTTTAGGAGGTGGTGGTAAAGCCATAGCTTTGAAAGGAGCGACAGTAAATGGGCTCACTATGAATGAAGTAGCGAAAATCCAAAGAGAATCAAAGTATCCACTTGAGGTGATAAAGCAGTTCAAGAGTTATAAAGAATATGAGGTATACAAAAAAGCAGGATTGTATACAAAAATGGTCAATGGAAAGTTAGCGTTGGTAAGAGATATTGATCTTGAGTTTGTTTCGGAATTGCCTAATGGAGAGAAAGTGACTAATTTGGTAAGGATGAAAAAGGGATATGCACCAATAGATCCAGCAACTGGTAAAGCATATCAACTGCATCATATAAATCAAAATCCTAATGGGACTCTTGCGATTTTGACTGAGTCAGAACATCAAGGCAATTCGGCTATTCTTAATCTTTTTGGCAAAGAATCAGAAATAGATAGGGCAGCATTTGATAAAATAAGAAAAGAATTTTGGATGAAGTATGCTGCAAATCTATTATAAGGAGACAATAAATGAATATTCAGGATATTCTTAATGAGAAAGAAGATGTTATAACTGGCAAAGGGGCTTCTTTAGAGCTGATTGAAAAAGCTGAATCAGAGTTAGGAATTTCTTTTTCAGCTGATTATAAGGATTACCTTAAAACAGTGGGATTGGTGATGTGTAATGGCCATGAGCTGACAGGGCTTGGTAATAGTGAAAGAACAAATGTTGTTGATGTAACTAAACATATGAGAGAATTAAGAAAAGATATACCGGATGATTGGTATGTTATTGAAAATATGAATATAGATGGGGCATGTATGTGGCAAAATTCGTTAGGAGAAGTATACTTTAATAAGAAGAAGGAGGCAGACTCTTTTTATAGCTACTTAAGAGACTTGTAATCCTTTTGGTCTTAAAAAAGACGGATCTATGTTACTATTCACAGATAAATGGAAGTGAAGAATGAAGCTCACATCAGTGGGCTTTATTTTTATTGTTGAAACGGTTAGAATCTTTGTATTAAGCAAATCGGAGTTTATGGATGAGTGGGATGAAAAAAGTAATATACTATTACAGCGGAACAGGAAATAGTTTAAGGGCAGCCATCACGATTGCAGAGTCACTTGATGGAGCTGTTTTATACAGCGTAAGAAATGATTCACAAAAGGTCTCAGCCAATGACGCTGATGTTATAGGATTTGTGTGTCCTGTATATGAATGGGATGTTCCTGGTACCTTTAAATCCTTTATCGAAAATATTGATATAAATCCAAACGCATATATATTTATGGTTGCAACCTATATTGCTGTTCATGGTCGTTGTTTTGAAACAGTCGAAGATATTCTTTCAAAGAAGAATGCGCATCTTTCCTACGGACGAGCTTTACGCTGTGTAGCAAGCCAGTGTACTGCCTATCCTCCATTCCCTCCAGAAAAACTCATGCTACCATATATGGAACGACAAACAAAAAAGATTTGTAGTGAAATTGTCGCAAGAAAGAACGTGCCATATCCGCATATGTCGGCACTAACAAGAAGACGTTATCAAAATACCATGGGACCATATATTGCAATAGAACATGAGTATGATAAAGGGTTTTATACAGATGATAGATGCATAGGATGCAGCACTTGTGAAAAGGTTTGTCCAAATCAAAACATAACAATGTCAGAAAGACGCCCGGTATGGAATCATCATTGTCATGGATGTAATGCTTGCGTTGTATATTGCCCGACTAAAGCTATTCAGTTCAAGACACCAAAGGCTTATCAGGAGCTTGGTACTTTCATATCCAAGATCTTAAGGTTGCCAGAAAAGCGCAAACGATATCATCATCCACTTATTAAAGCTGGCGATTTAATGAAAGATATAATACACATTGAATAATGGTTGTATAAGCTAATTTATATATTTAAATTCAAGTTTGTCGGGATGAACGTTGGAACATAAAACCGGAATTAAATGTGGTTATAGCCAATTCTGTAATTAAATACTGCAGAAGTGGCTATTTTATTGCCTTTAATGTGTTTCATAAAACAAATGTTTTTCGCTACATCTTTTGGTTTATGTATAATAGGGATTGAAGGGAATATGGAAACAAAAGTGTGAACAATTAATACATAGGCTGGAGGTTAGCTTTGAAACTGTATAGAAAGATAGAGACGGGCGCGAGAACTTACAATTATTTCTGCCCTGTTTTTGTCGGTGACAGACTAATATATTTTGTTTTGAATAATGATTCCGCATTCATCAGGTGCGAGGACGTAGTCGAAGGCGATGTTGTCTGGGAGTATTTTGTTAATGATGCTTTTACGAGCAGGTGCGTCAAGCAGCTGTACGGTGGAATTGTGTGGCAGAATAGAATTATATTTGCAACCGAGCGGATGATTTTGTCGCTTGATCTTGAGACCGGCACTGAACAATCAGAAATGAAAGTTTTGACAGATAAACCAGACCTATCTGTTGTGGGAAACAATCTTTTCGTTACAAGTGGTAATGAGATAATCAAGATTGACCTTATTAAGGGCAAAATAATAAAAAGGAAGAAATATAGGGTCAAGTGGCTTGTGGGACCGGTTCTGGAAGATGACGGAAAGCTGTATGTTGCCACGTCGAATTCCAAGATTCTCAGAATCAGCAACGACGATTTAACGGAGACGCTTAATTATAAGTACCCCGGAACTTGGAGCGTGGGCGTGCCTGCGGGAATAGTTGGTGACAGAATCGTGGGCTCTTCATATTCGCAGTATGTGATTTGCTTTGATAAGAATACAGGTGAACCATTATGGCAAAAGAAAAAGAAGGCCGGTTCGGAACCCTCTCAAGTGATTGATGCCGATAAGGGAATCATCTATAGTTGCGAAAATATTAACAACAAACATATTACTGCTTTGCGGATCAGTGACGGTAAGAAGCTGTGGGATAAAGAAACCGAAATATGGGAAATTACCGATATTGATTCCAAATCTATGGCTGGATTCCTAAAGTCCGATAACGGTGATTATGAATTTGTACAGATAGATAAAATGACTGGAGAACTCATTGCGGCCCAAGACATTCCCAAAATGCACAAGAGCTTGGAAGAACCGTTTCGCAGTTATAGTATGCCTATGGAAATAGTGCACTCAGACCGATTTGTGGCCTTTGTCTGTGGGACAGGTGACATCTATCAAATACAATGGTGAAAGATTGGATATGGATAAACAACAAATGATAAAAGGACTATTCTTCGATTTTGATGGTGTTATCACAATGGAGAAGCAAGGATCTCCAACGATAATATCTTATATTTCTAAAGTAACCAATATTCCATATGAAATGGTAAATAATGCTTATTGCAAGCATAATCATGACTTGCTATATGGAAGTATTACGCATAAAGACATATGGAAGCAGTTTTGTGAAGATATAGGTTATTCGTTGGATTATCAAGTGTTGGAAAGCGCATTTATGAATATTACTATCGACAAGAAGATGCTTCAGTATATAAAGGATAGGCATGACCATTACCTAATTGGAATGATAACCGACAATAAAGCTGATAGAATAAAAACCATTGTAAGCAACACCGAACTTAAGGAATTGTTTAATGTGATAATAATTTCGGCAGATGTTCATAGTAGAAAATCTGAGAGAAAAATATTTGAAGAAGCCTTAAAACAGTCCGGTCTTAAGGCAGAAGAGTGCATATTTATTGATAATACAGCGTCAAATTTGAAGATACCTTCTGAAATGGGATTTACTACAATATATTTTGACGATGAAAAAAGAGATTATAGTAGTTTGTATTGTTTTTGATTTATCTAAATTACAGGATAAAACTCTTTTCCCTAGGGAAAGAGAACGTTATATTTGAAGATTATTTCGTAACAAGTGAAGAAGTAGTACTGGGGCATAAATTAGTGGATCTATGAATGGTGTACAAAATAATGAACATCGCTTCTGATATCATGGTGGTATCCGGAAGCGATGTTTTTATTTGTAGTAATGAGAATGAAAATGTTTGAAACAATATGTCGGAAAGAAACTGAATATGCTATTTTGTGAGAGACCTCTTCGGAGGTCTTTTTATTTTGCTATGGGATTATAATCGCACAAATATGAGATTGTAATCTCATGGATTGGGGTCTTGTGTATTGCTAAACTTTTTTATGGAGGGTTAAATAAATGGCAGATCGCAATATTGTTGAGACCGTTGACTTTTTCATAGAAATATTGGATGAAAGAGACTTGAATATTGGTTTTCTGGTAGAGAATACAAATCTAAACAGAAAGACAATAACAAACTTTTTAGGAAAAAAGTGGAAGTCATGCCCTAAGTATGACACAGCTGAGGAGATAGCACATGCCCTTGGATATGAGCTGTCAGAGGTTTTGAGGAAGGATGATTCGGAGTTAGTTGCGCTGGATCCCGTTGAGATAGAGAGACGAAGGAAGTTCCAGTGTCTCAGTCCTGAAAGACAAAAGCTGATAGATGAAATGCTGAACCAATGTTATGAAAATGAGATAAATAGCATAAATAAGAAGTAAGAAACCGGACATATTAGTTTTAATGTGATCCGGTTTTGTTATTTTTTCATTTATGTGGAGGTGGAATTAAATGTGTAAGACAAGCAGGAAATCAGAGGACTATAGGGCTGCAGCAAGGATGTGCAGAGATGAGGGGCATTCAGAGGACAGGGTTCTGGCCATATGCGGGATGCTGTGCAATGGCTATCGTGAAAAATTTCAGGGTGCCAACAATACTCCCCATAAGAAGATGACAGACGGACAGACTAAAGAAAGCAAACTTGGATGCCGTGATACATTTTTGTATGCCTTTGAGAAATCTGTTGAGGAATCCATGAAAGTTCATTCGGAGCTGATAGACAATCTTATTGAACTTGCCTGGTTCAAGCCGCAGATTGATAAGATCCTTGATAGGGTAAAGGACTTCAGATGGAAGGATCATGGTTACGTATACAAGCGTATTCTGGAGCTTACATATTTTGATGAGGAATACCGTCCGAACAATGTGATTTACGACATGATCGGGATTGGAAAAACGGAATATTATGCCAAGAGAGATATTGCCATTATTGTATTTGGAATGCAGATGTGGATCTATTGCAAAAAGCGTCAGATCGAGGATATGGATAAGGGAAGGATTCCATGGAAAGATATTCCTAAAGGATATGATGATTTGACTAAACTTGTTCCTATAGAGGAACTTTAATCATAAGTTTTCTGAATTGTTATGGAATTCGCAAAGAAGTTGCGCAATTACCGAACTCCGTCCGAACCACGGATTTATGATCTGGTGTTACAATGATTTTGTTTTTGGGAACAAAATAGAAAAATCATTTATGAAGGAGGAGATTTACAATTGAATAAGGAAACTGCACAGACTTTGCGTGTGGCTTGTTGTACCTACGACGGGGTGCCGATGCATGAGGGCTATGTCACTGATGGATGGATGAGATGTCCTGAGTGCGGGCGTCTTTACAGGGTTATCATCAACGATGAAAAAGTTGTCGTGATCGAGGATAAGAAGCTTGTGGGAAGACACAGGGCAATCCTTCGCTGGCCGGCAAACTGACATGCCTAGATGCGGTTTAGCGAATGATAAAGTTGGGGTTTGATCTATATTAATATAGTACATTCGTTACACAGTTTTCTTATTTGAGGGGAGATAAATAAAATTAAATACTTTGAGGAGCATTGCATTTGAGTGCAAAACAGCATCCCCTTCAGGGATTTGACTGACCTGCCCATGCATGCTCCAAGAGTTTGCCTAGTGCTTGGATGCTGAAATTACGCAGGGGAAGTCTGCAAAACGGAAAATGAAACCATATTTATTTATGGTCTGTTTTCATTAACGTTTTGCAGGCTTCTCTTTTTGTTGCCAAAACATACAGCACTGGGCAGGTGGAGTTTTCCGTTTTCAGACTCCGGAAAAGGAGAGATATGAAAACAAAGGAAATGGAAACGATTGGAGGAAGACTCAGGAAGTTGAGAGAGGATGCTGGTATAGGACAGAAGGAGCTTGCAGCGGAATTCTATCTGTCAAATAAGACAGTAGTATCTGCCTATGAAAGAAACATGAGGGCTATACCGGTTGAAGTGATTGTGATGTATTCGGATAAGTTTAAGGTTACGACGGATTGGATATTAAAGGGAAAACCAGAATCACTTATTGACTGGAAACAGCTAAATGATGTTCTTGGAAATTCAGAAATGATTGAGCTATATGAGAGCCTTGCTGATCCGGAAATAAAAAGAGTCGCAAGGGAACAAATGCGAGCCTTGACCATGCTTAGAAAATAGCAGGAGTTTGGTTATAAGGGTGAGAGTGTTTTTCGGTATACAAATACGATACCGAGTATACAGCAAATTGCTGGTGAGGTGCAGGTTCCCGGGCTTATGATTTAAGAGTCTTAAGACAATATGAATATTCAACAAGCATCATTTCAAAGGAGGGGGACGATGGCAAAAGAGAACGTTGTTATGACTTACAGCAAGAAATCTGCAGCGAAGAGGGTGGATTTTATTATGGACAACTATTCAGTCTTTGAGCAGATGATCGAAGGCGAAGAAGAATGTCTGTATGTGAAGATCCGCAGAGAGCAGCAAGAGCTCAGAAGAAAGCGTGATGATCTTGGAGTGAGAGTACAGACTTCAAACATCTGTGATATTACCGGAGACACTGCTACAGCTAATGCAGATGTGAGTATGGGAATCAAAAATGGTGATTGGAAGCTGGCAGCGAAAGGAACTAAGCACTGCGCCACGTACCGACATGCCATTGAGACGCTCCAACTCATGAAAGATGATTACAGCATTGTCAGATCGCAGCTCAAGGGAATCAAGGATGAGGACAATCTTTTTCACAGATATCTCAATGGTGAGATGAAAAATGATGAGCTGGCTGACACCGCAAACATTACAACAAATGCTTTAAGGGCCAGAATTTGTAGGTTTAGGTCAGAGCTAAGAAACAGAGCACTTAATTTCATAGAAGATGAAGCGATGTGCGCATAAGGAGGATATGAAATATGGCAACACCAAAGAGACAAAAATATGAAGGGTTACCGGAATATATCAGAAGGGAAGATGCTTCCTATTTTTTCCAGATAGGTGACGACACGATAGACAAGTTGGCGGAGGAATGTGGAGCCAAAAGAAAAGTGAGATCAATGGTTCTCATAAACAGAAAGATTTTCAGTGAGTACATTGAAAGCTTTCAGTATGTGAAATAAGAATATGAAAAATGAATAAGACACGGCATGATTAGAATATTATTGATGGGGACAGAATAATCCTTCATAATAAAAGAGGATGATTCCTTGCAGTTCTAAGCATGTCGTGTTCTACGTAAAGGAGATAACATGGCAAGTAGTAGAAAAGACAGCAGGGGACGAATGTTGAAAACAGGTGAGTTCGTCAGAAAGAGTGATGGGCGATATGTGTACAGTTACACTGATCCATTGGGTAGAAGAAAGTTTATTTATGATCAAGATCTGCCCGGGCTTAGGAAGAAGGAAGCACTCCTTTTGAGAGATCAGCTTGATGGACTGGATACTATAGCAAGAGCTCAGGCAACACTTAATTCAACATTCGATCGTTACATTTCATTGAAGTGTAACTTACGCGGTACAACCAAAAGCGGTTATATATACACCTATGATCATTTTGTGCGAGATACCTTTGGTATGAAAAGGATTGCAGAGATTAAGTATTCAGATGTACTTCAGTTTTACCTTCATCTTGTAACTGAAAGGAAGCTGGCTATCGGTACACTTGATTCAGTTCACAGTGTTTTGCATCCTACATTTCAGCTTGCAGTACGAGATGACATTCTGAGAAATAATCCTTCTGATGGTGTTGTTGCTGAAGTGACCAAGCTTACTGATAAGCACAGAGGATCCAGGCACGCTCTTACAGAAGAACAGCAGAAGTCATTCATGGGATATATAGCTAACCATCCGATATTTTGTCATTGGTGGCCGTTGTTTACAGTGCTTCTTGGGACAGGCGGAAGAATTGGAGAAATACTTGGACTTCGTTGGGAAGATGTAGATTTTGAGGGAAAGACAATCTCAATAAATCATTCGCTGGTTTACTATAAAGACGAAGAGACTGGAAAGTTTTCTTTCAGAATTCACCTTCCAAAGACTGAGAGTGGAATAAGAATTATTCCGATGCTTGATGTGGTAAGTGAAGCTCTGGCGATGGCAAAGGATGAGCAGAAATATGAAGGAGTCGAGCAGCCGGTTGTTGATGGGATGACAGGATTTGTTTTCCTTAACAAGTTTGGTGATGTGCTCGGACAGGGTTCAGTGAACCGCGCGATAAAGAGAATCCTCGATTACTATAATTATGAGGAAGATCTTCAGGCTTCCAAGGAAGGCAGAGATCCTGTATTGCTTCCGCATTTTTCATGTCACGTTCTGAGACACACATTTGCAACGCGTCTCTGTCGTGCATGCACCAACCTCAAGGTCATCCAATATATCATGGGTCACAAGTCTATAGAGACTACGATGGATGTCTACGCTGAGGCAACCGGTGATAAGAATAAGGAAGTATTTGAAATGCTTTCGGAGGCTCTTGCGGATTTGTTTTAATGAGTATAATATAGAAGAAACAATTCTCGCAGAAAAGATATTGGAAAGAATGACTCATTTTTTATGAGAATTCTAAGACAGTATCATTTGACAGCAAGAAAATCGAAATGACAGTATTCTGACATCAAAAGCTATCCAAAAGGAGTACTATCGTAGGACTTTGACGGGGACAGGCATCTGATTAGAGGGTATGTATAAGACCGAAATCGGATGAGGTAGGGGAAATGCGTAAAGCGATCCCGACACTAAAATCAAGCAAATGACACACAGCTTCGCGTATTTACCACGTTTCTCCGTGGAGAACCCGCTGAATCCAAAAATGCATTGGATTTACAACGATTCCATTGGACATCATAGTATGTCAGTGGATGAGTACGTACAGATTGCCAGCATGAAACAGGGCTTCCATGGATGAATATGTAGACATAAAAAAGTCCGAAAAATGGTCCAAAAACGACTTGAACGGGATAAAGATTTTGAGAAAAGTCTTTATCCCGGGGCAAATGTCTCGAGGAATAAGCGGTTCATATCTTTTTGAATCCAAAGAAGCTTAATTCTAATCCACATTTCTCTCTATCAAAAAGAAGAAATGTGGTTTTTTTATTTCTAAAAATCTCAATTCTTTTTTCTTAAATCACATCCTGTAACACCAAAAAACGGAGGTTACAGATGAATCGTTCAAAATCCCCACCGCCAGTTGATCTGGAAAAGTATCTGGAAGGTAAGAAACATCGCTACTGCACCTACGCCCAGGGAGCGAGGCTCTATCACATATCCGATTCAGATTTTTGTAGGAAGTAGCTTGATTCTTTTTCTGTCCCGGATGATTTTCATGAGACGGCAGGATAACAAGCTTTATGAAAAAGAACATGAACTTCATGCAGAATGAGTTATAGGTTGTATTTCCTCACATATTGCACGGATCTCTTCACTGAAAACAGTATCTTTGGGCCAGATGAAGGTAAAATCATGTTTTACCCTAAAGTCGTCAAGGGGGATTGTTTTCAGATATCCGGACTGCAGTCCTGATGCAACCGCTGCTTTATATAAAAAGGTGATGCCACAATCTTTTTCAATAAGGCTTATTATGGCATGCATGTTCTCCACCTGGGTAAAATTCCTAAAATCACTTGTGGAGTAATTGTTCAGGGCAAGAGCTCTTTCCAATATATTGCGCGTTCCTGAACCGGGTTCTCTTATAAGAATTCGCTCGGGAAAGAGATCTTTTATCACGCGTGGCTTCTGATTGAAAGAGTGCTTTGCCGAACAGACAGGAACGAACTCTTCTTTGCTAAAAAGCAGCGTTTCATAATCATTTTCAGGGAAATATCCTTCTACAAGTGCAAAATCTATAACACCGTCGGAGAGTTTTTTAAGAAGCTCCGATGTGTTGCCAAATGTAATCTTAAGATTAGTATCCGGGTGATTTTTTATGTAATCACTGATCGGATCAGCAATTATGTATTCTCCTATGGTCATGGTGACACCAAAAGAGATGTCTTTTAAGCCATGGTTATTCTTTGAAAGTATTTCTTTGAGACTTTCATCATCATTTTTTATCTGATTCATTTTTTTATACAGGAGTTTTCCGTTATCAGTTAGAAAAAGTTTTTTTCCATCCTGAGTAAACAGCTTTGTCCCGTATTCATTTTCAAGATGATGTATGTGCTGAGAAACAGCGGGCTGAGTAATATTCAGCTCCTTAGACGCCTTGGTGAAATTGAGGTGCCTGCAAACACATAGAAAGGTATCTATCCTGAAATCCAGCATAATCAGTCCTCCCTAACGATAAGAAATGTTTATGGATATATAATAATATATAATTTTATCTTTTTCAAAAGACAGAATAGAATAAGACCTGCGAAAGAACAGATTAAAAAGAGAGAGAGGTCTTGAGATGGATTTTTTGAAAAAGAATTACATGGGAGTAATAGTATGCTTCACTATTGCAGTTCCTTCATGGCTCCTGGGAAAGCGCTTCCCTGTCGTTGGCGGAGCGGTGATTGCAATCATTCTGGGCATGATAATAGCCCTGTTCTGGAATGACAAGGGGAAGGCGGCTGATGGAATAAAGTTTACATCAAAGATAATTCTGCAGGAGGCTGTTGTCCTCCTTGGATTTGGTATGAATCTTTCGGTCGTTCTTCAGACCGGGAAACAGTCACTTCCTATAATTATCTGCACGATTTCAACATCGCTTATCCTATCATGGATTCTTCATAAGGTTATGAATATCAAAGGAAACACAGCTACTCTTATCGGAGTTGGCTCATCAATATGCGGCGGCTCAGCAATAGCAGCTACGGCTCCTGTCATTGATGCGGATGATGATGAAGTGGCACAGGCAATTTCTGTGATATTTTTCTTTAACGTGTTGGCAGCACTTCTTTTTCCTTCGCTGGGAAAGCTTATAGGTTTTGATATCACAACAGGAGAGGCTTTCGGTATTTTTGCGGGAACTGCAGTTAATGATACTTCTTCCGTCACCGCAGCTGCATCAACCTGGGATAGTATGTGGAACCTGGGGAATCAGACTCTTGATAAGGCAGTTACGGTCAAGCTTACAAGAACACTGGCTATCATACCTATTACACTGGTACTTGCGTATCTGAGGGCAAGGGAAGCAAAAAAGGATGGAAGTTCGACAAATGGCTTTAGCTTTAGAAGAGCATTTCCGATGTTCATAGTCTTCTTTGTGATTGCTTCAATTATCACAACTATTTGCTTGAGAGCAGGTGTCCCTTCTTATGTTTTTAAGCCACTTAAGGAACTTAGCAAGTTCTTTATAATAATGGCCATGGCTGCTATTGGCTTGAACAGTAACATAATCAAACTAATTAAATCAGGTGGGAAGCCGATTTTGCTTGGCGGCTGTTGCTGGATCGGAATAACAGTTGTCAGCCTTTTGATGCAGCATGTAATGGGAATATGGTAAAAGAAAAATAGGCGTTGACAAATACTCCCCCCTAGTATATATTGCAAATGGTAGGGGGGACTATTTTGTCGTCCCGTATTTATTGTCAAATTATGAACCAAAAAGACTATGAAATTTTTGGATGGACCTAAGGAATCCACCGCAAGCGGTACCACCCTTAGGTCGAAGAATGGAGGATACTCGAATGAAACTTGAAGAAATATTAAAGATGGTTGATCACACACTGCTTGCTCAGGGAAGCACATGGGATGAGATAAAAGAGATATGCGACGATGGTATGAAGTACCATACGGCTTCCGTATGCATTCCTCCATATTATGTGAAGAAAGCCCGTGAGTATATGGGCCCTGATATGCCTATAACAACAGTAATCGGATTCCCGAATGGAAATACAACAACTGCATCCAAGGTTTTTGAGACAAAGGATGCGCTTGCAAACGGAGCAACAGAGATCGACATTGTTATAAACATAGGGGAGCTGAAAGCTAAGAATTATAAGTTTGTTCTTGATGAGATCAATGAACTCAAAGAAGCCTGTGGCGACCATACCATGAAGGTTATCATTGAGTGCTGCCTTCTTACAGAAGAGGAGAAGATCAAGATGTGTGAGATTGTTACGCAGTCAAAGGCAGACTATATCAAGACTTCAACAGGTTTCTCAACAGGCGGTGCAACCTTTGAAGATATAGAACTCTTTGCAAAACACTGTGGTCCAAATATCAAGATCAAGGCATCAGGCGGTATTGCATCAATTGAAGATGCTGAGAAATTTATTGAACTTGGAGCACACAGACTTGGCACAAGCAGGCTGGTAAAGATTGCTAAAAGTATGTGATTTAGAAAAACTATAAAACACTGGAAATGGAATAATCAGTACATATGGACAGAAATAATATTTTGACTGAGTTTAAAAAATATACGGATCAATATAATCCGGAAGATGTGAAAGTAAAGCTGAAGATAGATCATACGTATCGCGTAGCTGATTTATGCGAAATAATCGCCAGAAGCCTTCTGCTTCCGGAGGAGGACTGCGAATTCGCGTGGCTGTCAGGAATACTTCATGATATAGGCCGTTTTGAGCAGCTTAGAAGGTATCATACATTTCAGGATCGAATATCAGTTAATCACGCGGAACTGTCTGCAGACCTGCTATTTAAGGACGAACAGCTGATAGACAGGTTTGATCCGGATAGAAAGATGGACAGAGAAATGATGGAAAAAGTCATCCGTTACCACAATGTATATATTCTTCCTGATGGTCAGACGGACAGGGAGCGGATGTTCTGTGAAATTTTGCGTGATGCAGATAAGATTGACATTATACGTGTTAATTGCGAGACACCGCGAACAGAGATTTACGATCTGCCGGAAAAAGCCTTTACGGATTCGTACATAACTGATGAAGTTTATGAAGACATTATGGGATCCGGAAATATAGACAGAACATACTCGAAAACCGGAATCGATTATATCCTTGGGCATATTTCTTTTGTATATGGACTTGTATTCCCTGAGAGTATCAGGCAGGTCAAAAGTCAGGGATATATATACAGACTGCTCGGATTTAAGAGCAATAATCCGGATACAGTTAAAAAGATGCAGTTTATAAGGGAAAAGATAATTAACTACTTGGAATGCGCTTAAACAATAGTTGTAAAGAGAAATAGAGAGGTGAAGAAATGGCTTCTAATATCATTATCATTGCTATACTTGTTGTTATCCTGCTTGTTGCGCTAAGAGGTTCTATAAAACACTTTAAAGGCGAAGGTGGATGCTGTGGCGGAGGCAGTTCCAGTGTAAAAGAACCGGATAAAAAGCTTTCAGGAACTGTAATCAAAACTAAGGTGTTCATGATTGACGGGATGCACTGTGAAAACTGCACCAATCGTGTTAAGCGTGCTATCAACAGAATTGATGGCGTATCTGCAAAACTGAACCTCAAAAAGAAGCAAGCTGTTGTGAAGTACGAAAAAGAGGTAGAGGATGACACCTTGATAAAGGAGATAGAAGATCTTGGCTATAAGGTTGTTTCTGTACAATAAATAGCCGGGATATGATACTATTAGTCAACATATGAATAATAGGGAGATTACTTATGGCACATAAAAAGACAGTCAGAACAGCAGCACAGAAAAAGGCTCTGACCAACCGGTTGAAACGTCTGGAAGGGCAGATACGTGGCCTGGAAAAAATGATCGAGGATGACGTATATTGCAACGACATCCTTCAACAGTCCATGTCTGCAGCCTCAGCAATAGACGGCTTTAATCAGGAACTTCTTGGATATCACCTGAAAGGATGCGTTACGGACGGCATAAAAAATGACGATGAAGAAATCGTGGACGAATTATTGAAGACGATCCGTAAACTCATGAAATAAAAGAATTACATTCATGAGTAACTATTCCGCGATAATAAAATATGTAGGAGAAATATGCAGACATCTGAGAGTTTTCGATTAAGTGCATTATTATCCTTTTCAGGAGGATTACAGGATGCGTATACATATAATATGAGGGATAAAGTCTTTGCCAATGCACAGACCGGCAATGTTGTTTTAATGAGTCAGAACCTGATGCAGGGTAATTTTATGCAGGGGTTACACTATATGTGTCCGCTTTTTTCGTTTGCTGCTGGGATTTTTATAGCAGAGAGAATTGAAAACGAGTATAAATGTGCTGAAAAAATCCACTGGAGACAGATTATCATAATAATTGAAATGATTGCGCTTAGCATTGTCGGACTTCTCCCCATGGATATGAATATGATAGCAAATATGATTGTGTCATTTTCATGTGCCATGCAGGTGCAAACATTTAGAAAAGTACATGGATATGGATATGCAAGTACCATGTGCATTGGAAATCTGAGAAGTGGAACAGAGAGCCTTTCTAAATACCTTAGAGACAAAAACAAACAATCTTTGTACAAATCATTTCACTTCTTTGGAATCATTCTGATATTTGCTATAGGAGCAGGATTTGGCGGAGTAATATCCGGAATCATTGGGATAAAAACCATATGGATTTCGGTAGTCATACTGCTTATAGTTATCAATATGATGGTAAAAGAATGAGGAGCCGACGGGACAGGCGAAGATCACACCGGGATTCAATCTTTAGAGCAGGCGGAGGTAATGAGTCTTGCATCTCCAATGTTCTTCAACAACATTAGTGGCCCATTACAATCAGCAATAAGTAGAATTTACGCAATGGGTAAGCCGGAAAAACTTAAAAAGTGCGCCATGCTTCTAAGTAGCAGAATCGATGGGATTTATGAAGGTATTATGGAAATCCATAAAATCACAACAAAAATCATGGGGGTAGAAGATATCGGGGTGATTACTTCTGTTGGAGAGCAAAATTCTATTCTCGAAAGAAGAAAAGAAATGATTGAACATGGTTTTGTGTCTGAAAAGTTAAATGTAGGTGTAATAAAGGAAAAACTTGATGAAATTAGGGAGTTTGGTAGAAGACTATAGCAGATGGAACACGTTATCAGATTCAGGTTTTTCGAGATGAATGATAGAACATAAAATCCGAAGTTATGATATGTGTGCTTGACAAAAATACTCCTATATCGTAGTATAAAACTACGATATAGGAGTATTTAATTATGAAGACAAATGGTGGATTTCTTGTTACAAAAATAAAACAGCTGGGTGATCGTATATTTGAAAGGATACTGGCAGAAAAAAACATTGATGCATTTAACGGAGCTCAGGGAAGGATTCTTTATGTCTTATGGCAGGAAGATGGTGTTCCTATTAAAATTATTTCCGAGAAAAGCGGACTTGCAATTACTTCACTTACGACCATGCTTGAGCGGATGGAAAAAAACGGACTGATAAGCCGCAAAACTGATGAAGCTGATAAGAGAAAAACTCTTCTGTTCCTCACAGATAAAGCCAAAGAACTTAAAGAAGCTTATGACTCCGTATCCAATGAGATGGGGAGTATTTATTATCGTGATTTTACGGATAAAGAGATTCTTCAGTTTGAAGAGTATCTTAACCGCATCAGGGTAAACCTTGAGGAATGGAGTGACAAATGAGTATCTGTATTAAAGATCAGATTCAGAACATGAATCTTGTTATAGGGTGCACTGTTGGATGTCCGTACTGCTATGCCAGAAACAATACGAGGCGTTATCACATCATAGATGATTTTGAAAAGCCACAGTTTTTTCAAGGAAAGCTTCGTATGATGGAAAAGAAAAAGCCGCAGAATTTTCTGCTGACCGGCATGAGCGATCTCTCGGGCTGGCATGAGGAATGGAGAGAGGAAGTCTTTAAAAAGATAGCAGAGAATCCTCAGCACCAGTTTCTTTTTCTTACCAAACGACCGGATCTTCTGTCTTTTGAAACAGATCTTGATAATGCATGGTTTGGCGTTACAGTTACGAGAAAGTCTGAGTTATGGCGTATTGATGCACTGCGGAGCAATGTGAAGGCAAAAAAATATCATGTTACCTTTGAGCCTTTGTTCGATGATCCGGGTAAGGTTGATCTTACAGGTATTGACTGGATTGTGGTGGGAACCATGACAGGTGCAAAGAGCAGGACTGTTAAAACAGATCCCGGGTGGGCTTATTCATTGACAGAACAGGCTCATGAACTGAACATTCCTGTATTCTGGAAAGAAGATCTTGTTCCGATTATGGGAGAAGAAATGATACAGGAAATGCCGGATGCTTTTAACAAAGTGCTGGAGGAACAGAGAATATGGAACAACCAGAAATCAAAGTAAATCATATAGAAACAAAAAGTGTAATGACAAAATCGAATACTCCTATTGGAGGATATTCGGTGAATCCCTATGTGGGGTGTCCCCATGCCTGTAAATACTGCTACGCATCTTTTATGAAACGCTTTACAGGGCATACGGAGGAATGGGGAACCTTCATGGATGTGAAAGACTGGCCTGAAATAAAGAATCCAAAGAAGTATGCCGGCCAGAAGGTGATCATTGGAACAGTTACGGATGGTTATAATCCGCTAGAGGAAACATATAAAAATACAAGAAGACTTCTGGAAGAACTAAAGGACAGTGGTGCGGACATACTTATCTGCACAAAGTCAGACCTTGTACTAAGAGATCTGGATCTGCTAAAAGATATCAATGAACATAGCAGACTTACAGTATCATGGTCAATCAATACTCTCGATGAAGAGTTTAAAGATGATATGGATGCGGCAGTAAGCATAGAAAGAAGGCTTGCCGCAATGAAAGAGGTATATGCGGCAGGCATTCGTACAATTTGCTTCATTTCACCCGTTTTCCCGGGGATTACGGATATAGAAGCAATCATAGACAGGACAAAAGATCAGTGTGACCTTGTATGGCTTGAGAATCTGAATCTTCGCGGAGGTTTTAAGGCAGATATCATGAAATACATTTCCGATAAACATCCGGATCTGGTGCCGCTGTATGACGAAATTTATAACAAAAAGAACCGCAGCTATTTTGAAGCGCTGGAAAAGAAAGCAGAAGAGCTGGCTAAAAAGTATGATTGCAGGTTTGTTGATAATGAAACTCCGTATGAGAGAGTAGAGAAAGGACATCCAACAATCGTAGATTACTTTTACCACGAAGAAGTAAGAGGAACTGCCAATAGTGGAAAGAGAAATGTAATACATAATCCTTGATGGAAGAATAAACCGGAATTTAAAGATTCGATAGCATTACAATAAATACCATTTTGCATTTGGTAAATCATTGGATTGAAGGTAAGGACAAGTAATATGGCTTTTCGTAGGACCCTTAGTGATCTTATTCGGCTGTATGCTGATGAGATTGCTGATATGGATGTAGATATTTGCCAGTATGATAAAAGATATGATGTGTGGGGATGCTTTTAGCATTGCTTGTTAAAACTGAAATTAAACGGCCCGTTTTCTTAATAGAAAGCGGACCTTTTTATTTTAGTACAATATCAGTTCTACAGTCGATTAACTCAGGCAGGAGAATTAGCTTTGTCATCTGAGGCATATATAGCCTTCAATATTATAGGTGTCAGAATTGAGCTTAATATTATCAACAGGATTACTGCGGTAAAGTATCTGCTGTCAACGATATCAGCTTTTAAACCTCTTTGAGCTACGATAAGTGCAACTTCGCCTCTGGTCATCATACCCACACCAATCTTTAACGAGTCAGAGGTGTTGTACTTAAGGAGCTTTGCAACGATGCCACAGCCTACAACCTTTCCGAGGAGTCCAACGACAACAAATGCTGCCGAGAATGCAAGGATTGTCATGTCGACAGACCTTAGGTTTGTCTGAAGGCCTACACTTGCAAAGAATACGGGGCCGAATAACATATATGAATTTATGTCCATCTTTCTGTCTATATACTCGGAGTTGTCCAGAGAGCTGAGAATAATACCTGCAACATAGGCACCGGTGATATCAGCTACTCCAAAGTACTTATCGGCAACATAAGACATTGCAAAGGCAAGTGCCAGACCCATGATCGGGATTCTTCTGGTATGAGGCCATTTCGCTTCTGCTTTTGACATTATCTTAAAGATGATAATTCCCACAACAACCGAAAGCGCAAAGAAGGCTACGGTCTTTAAGCAAACAGCTGCAAGATTGGCATTTGGATCTTTCAGACCAAGAACAGCTGTAAGAACCACGATTCCTATTACGTCATCGATGATTGCGGCGCTCATGATTGTTGTTCCCACTTCTGTGGAAATCTTTCCAAGTTCCTTTAGAACCTGAACTGTTATGCTCACGGAAGTAGCTGTAAGAATAGTTCCTATAAAGAGTGCTTTTATGAACTCGGTTGATCCGGGAGCTGCAAAGCCATAGAAGGCCATGTACAGGAGCGTTCCAAGAACAAGCGGAACTCCAACACCTGTGCATGCAAGGATTGTTGCCTTCAGGCCGGATTTTTTGAGTTTGTCGATATCTGTTTCCAGTCCGGCGCTGAACATCAGAAGAATCACACCGATTTCGGCCATGCCCGACAGGAAATCACTGGGATTAACAAGATTAAGCAGTGTTGGACCTATGAGAAGACCTGCGATGATCTCACCGGCAACCTGTGGCGCATGAAGTCTTCTGGCTATCAGTCCGAATAACTTTGCCATGACGATTATGATAAAAAGATCTCTGAGTATTTGAATTGTATCCATATATATACCTCCTTGTTAATAACGCTAAGAAATGAGTATGATGCTTTTTCGTCTCAAAATCAAGTTAAAAAACTATAACCAACGTAGTAATAACCCCCCAGGGGGCTTGTGGAGCGGATTTCACAATGCTATCCTTTCCATTGTGTGAGGTAATTCAGGCACAATGGAGGATACTATATTATGAAGAAAAAGTTTTTAGCGGCACTACTTGCTGCAACCATGGCATTATCAATGGTAGCTTGTGGTTCAGGTGCAGACACACAGACAACAGAAACGCAGACACCTGCTGATACACAGGCAGCAACATCTGAGAATCAGACAACTGACGAAAGTCAGTCTGCAGCTACAGGTGAGAAGATTCTTCACACTGCAGCATCTTTTGCTTATCCAAGTCTTGATGTACATAAGGAGTACTACGGATGGTACACATCAATTTATGGAGTTTCAGAGGCACTGTTTAAGCTCGACGAGACCATGAGTGCTGTTCCATGCCTTGCTAAGGACGCAGTTGCAGATGGCAGCACATGGACTGTTACACTTAATGATGGAGTTCAGTTCTCGAACGGAAACCCTCTGACAGCTGATATGGTAATCAGAAACCTTCAGCGTCTTGCTGCAGAGAACAGCAGATTTGCTTATCTCGGCGATTTTGAAATGACTGCTACAGATGACAAGACAATCGTTATCGATACTAAGGAAGTTTACCCTACTCTTAAGAACGACCTTGCAAGCCCTGAGTGCGGAATGATCGATCTTGATGCAACAACAGATTTTGACAACGCACCTGTATGCACAGGCCCGTTTGTTGTTACAGAGTTTATCCCTGAGGGAGATGTTACAGTAGCAAAGAACGAAAACTACTGGGGCGGAAATGTTAAGCTTGACGGCGCTGTATTCTACTACATGCAGGAGGATGATCCCAAGCTCCTTGCTATGCAGAGCGGCGAGATCGACTGCTACAACAGCGTTTCATCAGCAGCTCTTGAGGTCTATAACCAGAGCCCTGATCTGTACGATGTAGTTTCAATTCCCGGTGCACGTCTCCAGTTCTACATTCTCAATGAGAATACACTTGATGATTCTGTGAGAGAAGCAATCAATCTCACTGTTGATAAGGACAAGATTGCAGAGTACCTTTCAGGTACAGTATCTGCAGCAGTCGGACCATTCTCAACATCAGCTGCTTATGGTAAGGTAAATGTTCCTGCAGTAGATACTGCCAAGGCAAAAGAGCTTTTGGAGGCCGATGGTTATACACTTGGGGCTGACGGCATCTACGAGAAGGATGGTAATAAGCTCAGCATCAGCATTGCATACTATGCAGCAAGATCTCTTGATACTCTTGCAATCCTGATCCAGGAGCAGCTTAAGGCTGTTGGTATTGATTCAACACTTAGAGTTGAGGAAGATCCGGATGCTACTTACATTGCAAACGCTGACTTTGATCTTGCTCTTTACTGCATGATCGCTGATAAGTCAGGTGATCCTCTTTACTTCATCGACTCAACTCTTGCAGACGGAGCTTACTACAATGTAGGTGGATTTGAGAGTGCTGAATGCCAGAGCATGATTGAGCAGCTCAGAATTGAGACAGATACTGCAAAGAGAGCAGAGCTTGCCAACAAGATCGTTCAGATTGCTATAGATGACAATGCATTTGGATATGTTGGACTTTTCAATAACACTACAGTTCTTCGTAAGGGCGTAAGCGGATTTGCTGAGTATGTTCCTTTCGATTTCTATGGAGTAGACGCAGAGACTGACATTAATGGCTAAACAAATACTTAAAAGGATTCTGGGACTTGTCATGATACTTTTAGTGCTGAGCTTTCTTGTGTTTGGCATAATGTATCTGGCTCCCGGTGATCCTGCGGAAAAGAGACTCACCTCCCAGGGTGTGGTGGTCACAAAAGAAATACTGCAAGCGGAGCGGGAGAGGCTTGGCCTCCTCCGCCCCTTTATCGTTAGGTACGCGGAGTGGCTTTCGAATGTTCTTAGAGGAGATTTTGGTGTTTCCTTTAAGGATGATCTTCCCGTTGCGCCAAAACTGATAAAAGGGCTTAAGAACACATGTGGGCTGGCTTTAACCAGTCTGCTTTTGGCGCTTATAATCTCTTTTCCACTGGGAATATGGTCAGCGGTCAAAAAGGGAAAATTGGTAGACCATATCGTCAGGCTCTTTTCATTTATAGGTAATTCTCTTCCGAATTTCCTGATATCAGTACTTTTGATGTATCTGTTTTGCATACATATCAAGGTCTTTCCTGTAATTGCAGATGGAAGCATCAAAGGACTTATGCTGCCTGCACTTTCTCTGGCAATACCCATGGCGGGAAGGTTTACAAGACAGATAAGGAGCGAGCTCTTGGATCAGCTTGGGGAAGAGTATGTTGTGGGGATGAAGTCCAGAAAGGTAAAGGGCAGATTTATTCTAATCAACAACGTCCTTAGAAACAGTCTTGGACACATACTTACGATAATCGGTCTTCAGATCGGAACCCTGATGGGAGGCAGCGTTGTTATTGAGAATATTTTCAGATGGCCGGGTATCGGCAAACTTGTGATGGATTCCATAACAGCCAGGGACTACCCTGTGATCATGGGCTTTGTGCTTATTATGGGAACAATCTATGTTGTTATAAATCTGATAGTTGATATTACCTACAGGCTTTTGGATCCGAGGTCTTTTTAATGAACCATAAACGGAAAAAGATTAACAGAATAAAAGTAATTGTATCTGCAGGTGTTGCACTTCTTTTGGTGCTTATAGCTCTTTTCGCAAGCGTTATTGCACCAAACGACCCATATGCTACAAGCGCATCAGCCATAAGGTCAGCTCCGTCCGGGGAATTTCTGTTTGGAACAGACAACCTGGGAAGATGCGTGTTTTCAAGAGTTTTATATGGAGCAAGGACAACTATAGCAGCTACATTTATATTGGTTGCGATTTCTTTCATCCTTGGAAGCTTTATCGGAGTACTTAGCGGATATTATGGCGGAATATTGGATGAAATTATGATGAGGATTGCCGATATTATGCTGGCATTTCCTCAGATGGTAGTAGCCATCGCGGTTGCGGGCATTCTTGGAGGAGGACTTTCAAGCGCCATGATCGCGCTGGGAATAACTATGTGGACCGGGTTTGCCAGACTTGCACGGAGTCATACTTTTGCCATAAAGAATTGCCCCTACGTGCAGGCTGCAAAACTGGCGGGAAAGAGTGGGCCGGCTATAATGATGGCCCACATACTTCCCAATATAATAGCACCACTTCTTACAAATGCCCTTACGCAGATAGGAACCACAATGATAGGTATCTCGGGCCTGTCCTTTTTGGGGCTTGGAGTTGTGCCACCCACTGCTGAGTGGGGATCAATGATCAATGAATCCAGGGCGTATATACAGATTGCACCTTGGGCTGTGCTGTATCCGGCAATTGCCACCATAGTCACCATCATAGTATTTAACTATCTTGGGGACTGCGTCATGGAATACAGAGATGAGGACTAATGCATGGATACAATACTTAGGATAAGCAATCTCTCTGCCGGCTATGGCGATGAGAATGTTATAAATGATATCTCTTTTGAGGTGGAAGCAGGTAAAAGAGTCTGCATCGTCGGCGAGAGCGGAAGCGGTAAATCTACGCTTCTGAAGGCTATTCATGGCTTTGGAGGTGTGACTGTAACAAACGGCAGTATAGAGACCCCAAAAGACATTTTGCTTGGCGTTGTGCCTCAGAATCCTGGGGGATCTTTTAATCCCATAAGGACTTACAAGGCACAGATCATGGAGGCGCTAAAGAGCAATAACATTGATTTTAAAATAGATGAAGTTGAGAAGACGCTCCGGATCCTGGGACTTAATGATGCTAAAAGAGCGCTTGCATCAAGGCCTTATGAGCTTTCAGGAGGCATGAACCAGCGTATGGCCATTGCCACAACAATGCTCCTGGAACCGGGGATTTTATTGTGCGATGAAGTTACAAGCGCCCTGGATGTTAAAACTGCAGGGATGGTTGTGGAGCAGCTTCTTGAGATCAACAAACTAAAGGGCACTACTATTCTGATGGTTACCCACCATTTGGGTATTGCATCTAAAATGGCTGATTACATTGGAATCATGAAAAATGGCAGGATGCTTGAGTATGGCCCTGCAAAAGAGATCCTGGAGAATCCGCAAAACGATTACACAAAGAATCTCTTGAAGGCCGTACCAAGACTGAAGGTGAGCTGATATGCCGGATTCAGATATAATTTTAGAAGGAAAAAATCTAAATAAAAGTTACGTTGATAAAGGCAAAAAATTACAGGCCTTAAAGGATGTGAGTTTCTTCCTGAAAAATGGAGAGATCCTTGGAATCGTAGGCGAGAGCGGAAGCGGAAAGAGTACTCTTCTTCGTCACGTCAGCTGTCTGGAAAAGCCTGATAGTGGAAATCTTTATTATAAGGGAACAGAGTATACAGGTAAGTCGCCGGCCTTTGCCGGAACTTTTCTGCAGATGATATTTCAGGATGCCCAGATGTCTTTTGACCCAAGAATGAAGATGAAAAAAGCCGTTGTGGAAGCTACAAAGGGCTGTGGCCATGAAAAACTGTCACGAATCCTTGAGGCTGTTGGGCTTGATGAGAGTCTTTTGGAGAAAAAGGCAGGAAGCATGTCCGGAGGACAGTGCCAGCGAATGTCAATTGCAAGGGCACTGTGTTCTGATGCAGGGATTCTTTTGTGCGACGAGGCAACAAGTGCTCTGGATGTTACAACTCAGGCCCAGGTAGTAGCTCTTTTGCAGCAGCTGAGGGAAAAAGAAGGGGTGTCGATCATATTTGTCTCCCACGACATTGCTCTGGTGAGCATGCTGTGCGACAGGATAATGGTAATGAAAAACGGCGAGTGTGTGGAAGAGGGTGAGACCGGCAGAGTCCTTGGAAATCCGCAACATGAGTACACAAAAGAACTGCTTGATAATCTTATTGAGTAACAAACTTTTAGAAAGATAATTGGGGTATACGTAGTAATATGACTAAACTTATGCAGATTCCTTTTGAGGAGGAAGCTGAAGATATCAAAGATAAAGTTGTGACCTACTGGTCCAAGAGAGCGGAGAGCTTTAGTGAGCACAAACACGAGGAGATACACAGCAGGAAAAAACAGCTGTGGCAGGCGGAGTTTTTAAGACACTTTTCAGCTGATGATAAGCTGTCTGTTCTGGATGTTGGATGCGGAGCCGGTTTTTTTGAAATGGTGTTGTCGGATTTCGGGTTTGAGGTGACGGGCGTGGATCTTACGCCTGAGATGATAGAGAAGGGAAAAGAGCTGCTTTCACGCCATGGAGCAAAGGCGCGCCTTATGGTTATGGACGCCGAGAAGCTGGATTTTGACGATAGCTCTTTTGATCTGGTGATAAATAGAAATCTTGTATGGACACTTCCGCATCCGGTGGAAGCCTACATGGAGTGGCACAGAGTGTTAAAGCCGGGAGGAATGCTGCTTGTGTATGATGCGGAGTATGCAAAGGGATTTCATCACTATGATCAGATGCAGAACCTTGCCCACAAAAATGTGACCGACGCCATGGTAGAGGAGTGCCATGATATTTACCACATGTTATCTATCAGCACTTTGGACAGACCGGAGTGGGACAAAGCTGCGCTTGAAAAAATCGGTTATGAAAATATAGTTACTGATCTTGGGGCAGGAGATAGACTCTATAGCGAGAAAGACCAGTTTTATATGCCTGACAGGATGTTTCTGGTAAAGGCTCAGAAAGCAATAGTCTAATAATATGAATGGAGTTTGAGATGAGAAGAGGAATTGATACTACAGATATGATGGTATATGGCCACGAAGCCTGGATAATCACTGATAAGAGTGTATATGAGCCGGGGGAAGAAGTCTGCGGAATAATGAGATGGGGACATCACATGAGACCTGACGGATTCTTTCGCCTTGATGAGATAAGAGCCTTTGCCACAGATGAAAAAGGCAACAGAATATCAATAACACCTGTAAAGGGCCCGGGCGATGAGCAGGGAGACTACTATGAGCTTCGCTTTACGCCAGTTTCTGAGGGCATTTACACCCTTATGTGTATCTATGACAACAATTATGTAAGAGATGAAAAAGACGTGTATTATGAGGGCGACAGAAGGACATATCCTGATATTCTTGATGCCAAGAACTATCCTCAGATATATGTGACAAACATAACTGTTGGAGATAAGAAGGGGACTCCCGAATTTATCCATGAGTCCAGAGTAAGCTTCGTTCCCGATCCTTGGGAAGCAGACACCGATGTGCTTCATTTAAAGCTTATTCACGACAAATTCCCGCTTAAGGGATCCACGGTAGATGTTGTGTTCTATGATGGAAAAGAGTATTTTGAGAGAATCCTGAACACAGATGAGGAAGGCAGGATATTCTTCTCAGTGGAGAAAAAGGGTGTGTATATGGCCGTTACAAGAACTCCGCTGGCGGAAGGAATTCCCGGAATCTATGACAGCAAAGAGATAGCTTCAACATTCACATACGTTAAAAGGTAATACAAAAACAGGATGCGTTTAACATGCATCCTGTTTTTGTATTACTCCGTAGGTCACCATGGGACCATTCTTTATTATGCTAAGAGATGAGCACTGGTGGATCAGAACTCCGTCAGTATCGGCAATGGCTGTGTGAAGGGGCCTTCCAAAGTAATCCCTTATCTCACCAAATTTATCACCTTTTGAGAATCTGTCTCCCACCTTTTTCTCAGGATACCAGCAGCCGGTGAATGGGGCGTCATCACTGAATTCTCTGAGTTCTGTCTTGGGATATGTCTTGTACTCTCCTTCAATAAGACCAAGGAATTTCAAAATGTTCAGCACATCCTCTTTGTCTGCCTGTACCTCATCCTTTGGAAGCAGGCTTAACTGACCGCGCTCTATGAGAACACTGGGGATTCCGGCCATGGATGCTGTGTTGTAGGCGCCTTCGGTGGTACAGGTACTCTTTACGCAGTAGGAGGCGTTGACGCAGTCTACCATCTTTTTTGCAATATCGCTGGCAGGAGAAGCTCCCACGTAGTATGCGTAGGGGATAAGAGTCTCATATCCATCTCCGCTATGCAGGTCAATGTAAGCATCAGCGTTTTTAATAAAAACATCAAACAGAAGGCTTGCCAGGCGATCCGCGGCTGAACCATCCTTGTCTCCCGGGAAGACCCTGTTGAGATTCTTGCCATCCTCATAAACAAGGGACATGGTTCTGTTTTCAAAACCTGACCTGTTGGCTAAGGGGATGATGATAAGATTTCCTGAAAGGTCTTTGGGAGAAATCTCATTAGAGAGCTCAATAGCTGCCTGAATGCCGACATATTCTGCGTTATGAATGCCGGCTGTGACAAGAACGGTTTTGCCCGGCTTTTCTCCGCAGATGATGATGTGGGGAATGTGTATCTCAGTTCCGCCGACATGTATATGATCTTTTATCGTCTTGCCGGAGGTAAGTTCGTGTCCGGCTATATTTATTTTCTCCATAGTTTTTAAACCTCACTTCAGAGCCAAGGTTATCATGTTAGGACCGGGACTTTCAAGCCCCCTAGGGGGTTACATAGCTCCCGCGTACACAAAAAACCATAAACATCAGTACCATATCTAATGAACCTCAGCCTTAGGACGATTGCTAAGTGCTGAGGTTTTTTTTGTAGGAATTCGGTGTCAAAAACCAAATTTGAATGATAACGATATGATAACGTTCTGAAACGCTGTGATAATGTTTTGGAACAAATTGATAATGCCGTGATAATTGAAAGGCTTTTTAGGGCATGATATTATTATGATGGACAAGGGAGCAGGCAAGAGCCAAATGCTTCCTTGTTTTTTCTTGGCCAAGAGAATAAAGACATGAACCGGGCATCAGCTCATGAGTGCGTAAGTGCATTTGTGGGACTGGTGCTTTTTTCATGCTGTAAGGCCTGGCGGCGAAAACCGCAGGGCAGCAACCAACAACGGCTCGATTATACAGAAAGAGGTGTATGAATGGATTTCGATACATTCAAAGAGGACCTTGCCAAAGCGGTGAAGGACAGACTCGAGTTGATCTTCGATAGGAAGTATTCAGTTCCGGCTCCGGTAAGACGAGATTTTTTATCAAGCCTAACCTTCTTCAGATGCACTCATCCTATGTAGTAACAGATCCCAAGGGACGTGCGGCACGTTCCGTAATGAAAAGTTACGGCACAGCGGTCGCCTGATTGAAAACTTAATAGTTATAAATCAGTTCGCTGGAGAACTGAACACACGATATGTCGAATGATAGGGTAACGCCTTGAAAGGCATCCTTAATCCTCCGACTTGCACCAAGGCTAGTAGAAGCCAAAGTGTAAGAAGCTCGGTGAAGTCGGCAGAAGTTGACCTAAACTCACGAAATCTCAAAAGTAGTGTTGGTACAAAAGTGGCCAGAGCCCGCCCGCATGAAAGAGAGAGTAAGGGGCATGGGATGCGATATGCCGGAGGTCTATAAGATAACAAGCAGTGGAGGGAAGGCCTCTAGTCATGCAAATATACGCAAATCAAATCGAAATGGTATAGGTTCGAGTAAGACTAAGAGATATGTTCACTCCGTATGGAGGACATAGACTATGCCGAAGAAACCCAAGCTGCGATACAACGAGTATTACAACATGCAAGGCGTGTTTGATTCACTGTATGCAGCAAGCAAAAACGGTAACAACTTTTACAAGTTGATTGAGATTATAGGCTCAGAAGAAAACATCCGTCTACGATGATGCTAGATCTGCAGCTAAGGAATTAGCAAAATACCAGATTGCAAAGTGCGGAACTTCAGGATTCCTTACAGGGCTTGGTGGTATCATTACTCTTCCGGTAGCAATACCTGCCAATGTTGGTAGTGTCCTTTATGTGCAATTAAGGATGATTGCAGCAATAGCCCAAATGGGAGGATTTGACATTCGCTCAGATCAGGTTCAAACAATGGCATACGCATGTCTGACAGGTACAGCTGTGGCAGATATAATTAAGCAAACAGGTATAAAAATCGGAGAGAAAATATCTGAAGCAGCCATAGCAAAAATACCGGGAAAGGTTCTAACTGCTATAAACCAAAAAGTTGGCTTTAGGATGATAACGAAATTTGGAAGTAAAGGAGCAGTTAATCTTGTTGAATTAATCCCTGTAGCAGGTGGCGTTATTGGTGGAACAATTGACGTTGCTTCAACAAAGATCATAGCAGAGAATGCCATAACTATCTTCATTGATAAAGAAGTCCCGGAAGAACGGAAGTCTATGGGAGAACAGGTTGGTGAAGCGGCGAAAACCATAAAAGATACTGTTGCGCCTATGGCTGAAAAAGGTGCGGATAAGCTAGGAAGAGCTACAGCGTTCCTGGGTGAAAAAGCAAAACCGATTGCTAATAATTCCATTTCCGGACTTGTTGCAGCAAAAGACAAGGTTTCAGGAGGTATAACAAATCTTTCATCTACACTTAAATCTAAACGTGATGAAATACAAGCGGATAGATCACGAGTAAAAATGACAGTTCAAGAGGTTATTCCCGATAAGATTAATCCGGGCATGCTTTGCCATGTTATTACAGCTCCAAAGAAAATACTTTTGAGTTGGGATTACTTTGTTGATGATCATGGAAATCATTACCTAATTGATGATGCAGTAGATTCCCCTTCACATGATAAGAAGAATGCAATTGTTTACTATGTTGAGTTTAAAGATCAAAGTATTTCCTTTCCGAAGGGGACAATACTGTTTGCGGGAGAAGATAAATGGAGAAAATCGCTTCCGGACAGTGATATAGCAAGTGTTTCACTTTACGTAGCGAACATATCATTAAGCGAAATGGTATGTGATAACAGGACTATCTCACCGGAGACTGCAGAAGTAACAGTTAACTTGGGAAAAGAAGGTGGACTTTCAGTTGATAGGAAGGAAACTGCAGGCACTACTCTTAAATATGACCTAGGAAAGAAAAACGTCAAAAAGGTTTTTGAGGAATTAAAAAATTGTATTTCCGCTGGGGATAGCCGACCATTTGAGCCGGATGATACTTTATCTAGGCTTTTGGTTTTACGTTTTGATAATGGTGAAGAGGTGGAATATGAAGAGGTGAGAGGTCCTGAGAATGGTCCATCTACAAAGGATGTGATTTCAAACTTGCTAAAGGCTCAGGGGCTAAATATAGAAGTGTAGTAGTCGATATTGGTGAGAATGAAAGGAGATAAGAATCATGGCAAAACGGTTAACTGCATAGAGAGACCGGATGTGAGACAGGTGGCACTCAGGCAGCTGCGGGCTCTGACTATGATAGGCAGATAACGGAAGGATTAGACCAGGACAGACGCAGTAAACATGGCAATTTATGGATGCTTGTCTTATAAATTGCCGGATGATAAAATTATAGGCAACACAGAAAGACAGGGTTAATATGAAAACGGTTTTTGACGAATATAATGAAAACAAGGATGCCATAGCAAATGTTCTTCATGAAGTGGAACAGGAAAAGATGCAGCTAGATATAGAAGTGGGAACTACCATCAATTGTCAGGGCGTGATTGTGGATGTTACCTATGGAGATAAGCATTCAGTTTTCCCACCGCAGGAACTTCTAAAGGACAGAATTTTTACTCATAATCATCCCACCGGAAGATGTTTTTCCAGGCAGGATATAAAGAGTGCAGTATTGGACGGATTGCTTGAGTGCAGGGTTTCTACACCGCAGGGCACGTATTTTTCATTAAAGAGAAAAAGTGATGCAGCTGTGAGCCTGTCATTCATAAATAATGCGTGGAACGCAACAGGTTCTGATGCACTTAGCAACAGGATCATGGAATTGATAAAGTCAGGTGAGATTTTTCCTACAGACCTTACCTGGGACGTAAGAGCCAGAATTGAAAATGATATGATGATCGCATTTCTCAGGGAACATGCATCAGAATATGGATTCATCTATTCTGAAGGAGGTATTTGATATGAGCGGATTTGACGACAGAAGCTTTGATATTGGAGCTGATTTTTATAACAAGCTGGCAAAACAGTATGCAGACCATGGGATATCAGATGAAGAGTTCATGCGTATCAGTAAGGAAATGGGCAACATCATCGAACTTTGTTCAAATGGTGATATTACCGAAGCGGAGTGCAATGAGAGGCTGGATAAGCTTTGCCCCGGCGTCCCAGTTCATGCATGATGTGTCAATTTCATAAGTCTGTGATGTCAGAGGATTCCGAGAATTATTCGGAGTCCTCTTTTTTGATGCCTTGGATCTCTTTATGTGGGGATTGAAATGATGATATCTTTGGAATAGATGTGGCAATATCACAAATCCTGATAAAGTATCACATAATGGGGAATCTTTTTCTGTGTCATAAAAAGTACAATAAAAATGTTCCGGAATAAAGCAATTTTTATAAGAGACTATTTTCATGAAGGGGGAGTGCGATGGGCAGAAAAAGTATTGTTAGGCAACAATGTTGTTATCGGTGCGGGAAGCGTTGTTACAAAAAATCTTCCGAATAATGTTATCGCTGTGGGGAATCCATGCAGGATAGTCAGGGAAATCACTGAAGATGACAGGGATTATTATTTCAAAGACAGAAAATTTGATGTGGATGACTATAAGTGATTCGTATGAAAACAATTACCAATTGGATAAGAAAAACACCAATATTAAAGAGTTCTTCGATGTTATTGATTGGTAAAACAAGGCGCTGTTTAGCAGTACTAATTGCTGTTAAGCGGCGTCTCTTTTTGATATATTAGAAATAGTTTGTTGGAAATAGTTAAAGGTAACCGATTGGGAGATAAAGCGTCTCAAAGAGCAGAGCTTTGAAAAGAAAGAACGGATCGTAGAAGTAAATGGGGAAGAGAAGGAAATAAGCCTATGATGAACGTGATTCCTCCGAAAAGGAGGAACATTACAGAAGTAAGAAAAACAGAAAACGCTGTATTTCTGCATTCGGAATATGGCGTGCTGCGGGTAATGCCTCAGGTGGGCGGTATCGTCCGGATTTCTTTTTCGGAGGACGATACCTTTGCAGGAGAGCAGGGTAGTTTTTTTCAGGATTTTGCAGGTAGCCTCCCTTTTATCGTTACAGAGAGCGGGGATGAGATTGGGATCTGTACGGCGGAAGGCACCGTCACAGTAAGCAGAGCCGGCGGTGCAGTAACCTTTCTGGATTCCATGGGACGGAGCCTTCTTCGGGAAGCGCAGGATTTGCCCAGAGAACTGGAAAAGATCACGCTGTATCGCACGATCCCCACGAAGGACCTGCAGGTAGAAGAGATCCAGACCGCCGATGGGGTTAAAAAGAAGGTGAAGGCGGTGGAAAAGGAAGCCTATGGGGAGGCTTACCGCACCCGGACGTATTTCTCCTTTGCAGAGTCTGAAAGGCTATTTGGTCTCGGACAGGGCGAACACGGAGAATGGGATCTCAGGCATGTATCCTATTATGTCCATCAGGGGAACCGGAAGATCGGTATGCCTCTTTTGGTATCCACAGGCGGATACGGTATCCTGCTGAGCACGGAATCGCCGGCACTGTTTTCGGAGAACCATGGAAAAGCCTTTCTGCAGACGGAGGCAGACGCCTATCTGGATTATTATTTCCTCTTTGGAGAGGATCTGTTTCAGGTGGTAAAAAACTATCGGAGGCTTACGGGAAAGGCATCTATGCTGCCACTGTGGGCCTATGGATATATGCAGTCCAAGGAGAGGTACGAAAGCCAGGAACAGATCCTGGATACGGCGGGAGAATTCCGGAACCGGAAGATCGGAGTGGACACTTTGATCCTGGACTGGCTTAGCTGGGAGGATGGACAGTGGGGACAAAAAAGCTTTGACCCCGTGCGATTCCCGGATCCTGCCGGCATGGTGGAGCGTCTTCATGAGCAGGGCATACACTTTATGATGTCCATTTGGCCCAATATGAGCCCTAATACAGAGAATAACCGGGAGTTTCGGGAGCGGGGAATGCTTCTGCACGGAACCGATATTTACAATGCGTTTTCCGAAGAAGCCAGAAAGCTGTACTGGGAGCAGGTAGTAAGAGGGCTGGCACCTGCAGGCGTGGATGCCTGGTGGTGCGATTCCAGCGAGCCGATCTCTCCGGAATGGGAACACATCATGGAACCCTCCGACGGAGAAAAATACGTAGCCTTCAAAGAGGATGCTGCGGCGATCATGCCACTGGAAAAAGCTAATGCCTACGGAAGATACCATGCTATGACCATTTGGGAAGGGATGCGCAGCACCTATCCCGACAAACGAGTGGTAAACCTGACCCGAAGCGGCTGGGCAGGAAGCCAGAAATACGGTACCATCCTGTGGTCCGGTGACACAGCGGCTTCCTGGGAGTGCCTGAGGCAGCAGATCCGGTGCGGTCTGCAGATGGCAGCAAGCGGCATGCCCTACTGGACCATGGATACCGGCGCTTTTTTTGTCAAAGAAGGACCCTTCTGGTACTGGAAGGGGAAGTATCCGCAAGGGATCGATGATGCATACAAAAAACTGTATGTGCGCTGGCTGGAATGGGCGGCGTATCTGCCGATCTTTCGTGCCCATGGCACCGATGTGGAACGGGAACCCTGGGCCTTTGGAGATAAAGGAGATCCGGTGTACGAAGCGATCTGCGAGACCATTCGTGGTCGCTATCGCTTGATCCCCTATCTGTATTCCGTCGGCGCTGCCACCTCCATGGAGGATGGTATGATCATACGGCCACTGTTCTTCGACTTTCCGGAGGATGAACGGGTGTCCGAAATCTGGGATCAGTATATGCTGGGAGATAGCCTTATGATCTGCCCTGTTACAGGAGAAGACGACCAGCGGAGCATCTATCTGCCGAAGGGCTGCGGCTGGTATGAGATGCAAACGGAACAGTATTACAACGGAGGCCAAAGGATTGAGCTTTCCTGCGAGCTGGCGCGCATTCCGGTGTTTGTAAAAGAGGGATCGCTGATCCCTGCAAAAGAGGCTGCCGTCTGCACAAACGCCCAGAAGAATACGGTAACGGAGGTGATCGTTTATCCAGGAAGAGATGCCACCTTCCGCCTGTATGAAGATGCCGGAGACGGATACGGCTATAAACAGGGACAGTACTGCATTACCCAATTAAAATGGGATGATCGGAAAAAAGAATTCACTACCGAAACCACCGGAGATGAGCGCTTCCGGGTTGGAGAGATCCGGTACCGGGTGGTCGGATAAGGAAAACGAGTGAGGTGTGCAATGAAGAGTGATGATTATTCCATATCAAAAAATACTATAAATATGATGGATGCAGCTATTTCTAATCTCAAAGATGGACATGTGTCGGACCGGATTCTCTAAATTGACAGTGGTGTGGTAACAATAGGTAATAGTTGAAATCAGGGCATTCTAGATTTATAATTACATATATATAAACTATTACAATAACTATGTAAAGAATTATATAGGTGTAATTATGATGATTGAGAAAGAATTAGAAAATGCATTTGGTTTATCTTTTGCAATATCTGAGAAGACTGAAAAGAATGGTCTGCCAAGATACCTGACTACGGGCAGAACCATATATACAGCGCAACATGAACAGTTTTCTTTTTTCATAGTAAAGCTTCAATCTGCAATTGACAGCAGAATACTTTATAAAGAAAAGATGCTATACGAAGATAAACTTGGTGTACCGGTCGCATTCTGGTTTGAGACTCTTACAAAGAATAACAGGAATGCATACGTAAAGCATCACATTCCTTTCATAATGGTTCCGACTCAGATTTATTTGCCGTTTTTAGGAATACTTTTCAGTAGGAAGTTTTCAGGGAACCAAGGAAACAGCTTACTAAAGCTAACATCAAATGCTCAGATGATTCTTCTTTATCTGGCGTATAATGTAAAAGCTGATTTTACAAAAAAAGAGTTGTCTGAAAGGTTGGGGCTCAATCCTGTTTACGTAACAAGGAGCACAAAAGAACTTGTCTCCAGGGGATTTATCGAAGAGAAAAGAAATGGGCGTAGTGTCGAAGTGGGACGAGTGATTGATTCAAAAGAACTGTTTGAGCTCGCAAGCGCTTCTTTTACCAGTCCTGTCAGTGATGTTATCTATGTGAGAAAAACAGAAGATGTTACAAGACTTCCTAAGGCTTCTGATTATGCATTGTCTGAAATCAGTATGATAAACCCACCGGAAATAAGTGTATATGCATGTTTTAAGAAAGATAGGATTGTAGATGGTTTTGAAATCGTTGATGGACCGGAATGGGAAAATCCTTCTGCGATATGCAAGGTCGAATTGTGGAATTATGATCCGCTGAAGCTATGCGATAACGGAATAGTGGACAAGTTATCCCTTTATTACTCGTTGAAGGATACAAAAGATCCCAGGGTCCAGAGAGAAATAGAAAATGTTTTGGAGGAGATTAAGTGGCAGTAATAGGTTTAGATGAATTTGCCAGGTATTTTGCCGGTTATGAGGACTGCTATACAAGGATTACAAATAGGCTCATTATATGAGAATAAGCTTAATATTCAAAGATTTGCGCGCATGCTGGAGTCTCCGACGCAAAGTTATAAGTTTTATTGGTTGGAGGCAATTTTAACATTGTTGCCGGAAAATGATGAATTATCATTTCGAGATGGCTTATGAGCTGCAAAATGGAATAAAAGTCTCGCTGTATAGAGAACGAAAAAAGTGATTATGTGGGGATCTGAATTTGGGCGTTATTAATAATTTCAAGAAGAAAGAAAAATACCAAAAGGTATACTGCCTTGCTTTGGCAGTAGTGTATCTTGCTCTGTTCTCAGTAGGAATTCTGATATCTATTAAATCTATTGATCTATCCAAAAATCAGAAGGAAGGCTCCAGACTAATAGGCGCAAGCTATATGACCATGAACAATGAATTTTTCAGGATAATTCATGAGCAGGTCAGAGTTAGAGTTGAGGCCGAGGGTGACAAAGTGATATTGCGTGATCCCGGTATGAATGTGAAGAGACAGAAGGAACAGATAAGGGAGATGCTGAAAATGGGCATTGATGCTCTGATCCTAACTCCGGTGGACCCGGACGGCCTTGTGGATGTGCTGATCGAAGCCAGGGCAAAAGGCGTATTTGTAATTGTTGTGGATTCAAATGTAAGTACGGAGAATCTTATCAACTGCACTATTGTTTCGGACAATTACAATGCGGGGTGTCTTGACGGAGAATATATGTTACAGACGCAAAAAAGCGGCAAAATTGTGGTCATGACTCACACCAGTGCAGTATCCGGAAGGCAGCGTGTGGCAGGTTTTCTGAATACAGTTTCAAGGAATCCTGACTATACGGTGGAGTGCCAGATTGATTGCAACGGTCAGTATGAAAAGGCACTTCAACGGATGAGCGAATACCTTAAGGGAGGACATGATTTTGACACGGTATTTTGCTTAAACGACCCTGCTGCTGAAGGCGTAGTGGCAGCCCTTCAGGAAAAGGGGCTGTCAGGGAGCGTTAACGTATACGCTGTGGATGCTTCCCCTGATGCCAAGGCCCTGATATCTGCCGGAATGATGAAGGCTTCGGTGGTGCAGTTTCCCACGAAAATAGGTGAGAAAGCAGCAGATGTTCTATACGACCTGATTGCAGGTAATGAGATAGAAAAAAGTATCACGGTGCCAGTCGATATCGTGACACAGGATAACATCAGTCAATTTGAAAAAGACAGATGGCAGTAACCATAAAACAAATAGCAACAAGACAAAATGCATTAGAATAATAAATTACAATAAAGCAATATGAAGAACACAGATGGCAATAACACAATAATAGAAAAAGATTACAGACTTCCGGATCTGTTGGTGAATCTCATGATGCACCTTAATTTCTGGATGCTGCTGTTTATAGTATTTATCATGTATCATGCCCTTTGGGGATACGTTCATGAAGGCTCTGCGCTGTCATTTCTCATGAATTCCAGGCATATTCCTGCGCGTCCTTTTGAGTCGATACTTTCATCGGGACTTCTTTATGCATGTCTGCTGTTGCTGCTCACAACGGAGACAGACCCGGGGATACATTTTTTATTGAAACTCATAGCAGAGACAATAATCGTTATTGTACTATCAGGAATTATGAGCTTTTGCTACATGGGTATGTTCCTCATGATAATCGCCAATCTGATAAGGCGTCCCATTGGCAGATGGAACCGAAACATAACCTTTGTGCTGGTTGGAGTATGTTATTTTTTGCTGGAGAGTCAGATACTATCCATCTGGATTCCGGTAACAGATTTTTCGGATTACCTGAATTACTACGGAAGCGATTATGCGAAAATATTCCAGGGGATAATAAATGTTGGAAGGCTTTTTAATGTATTTCTGTTCATGTGCTATATGTTCCTCATCGTCAGAATTCAGATGAGTGAAAATGAACGCATCTTGTCACTGAACGAACAGCTAAGGGATGCAAATGCCAAGCTTGAGGAGTACTCCGAAAAGTCGGCACTTATGGCACAGACTAGTGAGAGAAACCGCCTGGCCAGAGAGATTCACGATACGATAGGGCATTCACTTACAGGAATTGTAACAGGAATAGAAGCTTGCATCATGCTGTTCGACACTAACAGAGAGCTTGTAAAGGAACAGCTAATGGCTATCTCAGAGGTCGCTCACCGAGGGATGGAGGATGTACGCAGATCGGTGAGAGCCTTAAAACCCGATGGCCTTGAAAGCATGCCCCTTGATCTTGCGATTGAGCAGATGATAGATGAAATGCGCAGGTCCACCGGTATTCGTTTTCACTATAACTGCGTTGTGGATTTGAGGGATGCTTTTGGCGAAGATGAAGCGGAAGCACTCTATAGAACCGTTCAGGAAGGGATCACTAATTCTGTAAGGCACGGAAAACCTCAGGATATCTGGATCATGATAAACAAGATTGATGATGTGATCAACATTATCATAAGGGATAATGGCTGCGGATGTCCGGATCTTAATAAGGGCTTTGGACTTAGCCATATGGAGGAGCGTTTGCAGATGCTCGACGGAAAATTATATTGTGATGGAAATAACGGATTTTTGCTTCGCGCAGAGATACCGATTCGCTGGGGAACGGAGGTAAACTGGAACCATGATCAAAATACTGATAGCTGATGATCAGGAGCTGATGCGTCAGAGTCTTAAAATGATACTGGGAGGAGTTGAAGATTTTGAGGTAACCGATGCTGTATCAAACGGAACGGACGTCATAAGGAGCATCAGAGAAAATAAGCCCGATGTGATCCTGATGGACGTGCGCATGCCCAAGATGGATGGGGTTGTGTGCACCAGGATAATCAAGGAAAACGAACCTGATATCAAAATAATAATACTTACAACTTTTGACGATGATGAATATGTCTTCAATGCGATTAAAAACGGAGCCAGCGGATATCTGTTAAAGGGCGTTTCCTTTGAGGAGCTCATTGAAGCAATCAGAAAAGTCCACAGCGGCATGGCTATTATGAATGATGATATCACCAATAAAGTACTAAAGCTCTTTTCAGAGATGGCTAAATCAAAGGACTCAGTTGAGGTTGACGAGCAGAGTATAAATGAGATAAAGGAAAACGAATGGGCTATCATCGAAGGCATTGTTGAAGGTCTGTCAAATAAGGAGATTGCTACAAAGCTCAATTTCTCCGAAGGAACAATAAGGAATAACCTCAGCAATATATTAAATAAGCTGGGGCTTAAGAACAGAACTCAGCTTGCAATCTGGGCTGTGCAGTCAGATGCAATGAGCAGGATGAACAATAAAAACAACGAACGGAATTAAAAGATGACAGAGCGTGATAATAAAAAAATTAAATATTGGCTCTCCCTTTTTATTCTGATAATTGTTATCTTCCTTACAACGGACTGGTGGAGATCGATTCCTTTTCATCAAAAAAATGTTTTGACGGTGGGCGTTTTTTCGGACAGCTACTGGAACCAGCAAAACGGAAATCAGCACAAATTCATAGACAGCGTGATTGAAAAATATGAGGAACAAAATCCTAATATAAAGGTTGTTTATGAAAAGGGAATCCTGAAGGATGACTATTCTGAGTGGCTGGCAGAGCAGATAATACAGGGGACTGCACCGGATGTTTTTATTGTTATTCCCGAAGATTTCAATATGCTTCGCGACATAGGGGCACTTAAAAATCTGGATAGAATGATACAAAAAGACGAAGACTTTGATGCCGGAGCTTTTTATGAGGCTGCATATTCAGCCGGAGAAGCTGATGGCGTAAGGTATTCACTTCCAGTGGAATGTGCACCGGACCTGATGTTTGTAAATCGTACAATCCTGCAAAATGAAGGAATAGAACTGCCTTCCTCAAAGTGGACCTGGGAAGATTTCTACGACATATGTAGAAAGGTCACTAAGGACACAGACGGCAACGGAACGATCGATCAGGTAGGCGTAGCTGATTATTCCTGGGAGGAGGCATTTGCCTCAAACAACGTGACTTTATTCAACAAGGAGGGAACGGAGAGCAACTTTACTGATGAGAAAGTGTACAATGCACTTATGTTCCTTGACCAGTTGGATGTTCTGTACTCAGGAAGCGGTAGTGCCGACATATCTTTTGAGCACGGTAATGTCGCCTTTTGGCCCATGAATTTTTCAAGCTACAGAACATATTTGAACAATCCCGTTCATGCAAGCCGATATGCGGATTTTGACTGGGATTATCTTACAATGCCGGCAGGGCCTGATGGTCATAATGCATCTATTCTTGATCTGATATCAATTGCCATGTATTCGGGAACTCCAATGCAGAATGAAGCCTGGGAATTTATGAAGCTGCTCACCTGTGATGAAGATATTCAGGCAGGGATATTTGAGTTCTCTGAAGGAATATCCGTATGCAGGGATGTGACGGAGGCTGAACTTGTAAAGGAAAATGAGATGCTCCCCGGAATGGATGAGAGTCCCAATATAGAGACCTTGGAATATACCATGCAGAATGCTATTTTTACCCACAGATTTTCAGGGTTTAATGAAGCTGTTAATGCGGTGGATACGGGAGTTAGTGAGTTACTCAAAAGTGATGCAAATATCCGCATGGAGCAGGTTATCCAGGCCAGAAGCATCAACAATTTTCTCAAAACCATTCATAACTAAAAACGGCAAATGTGATTTTTGCAAGTGACATTTGTCATTAAAAAATATGATATTTGTTTACAAATAGTAATGACGTTTGGTACTTATACCGGCGTCATTTTTTTTATATTCTAAAGCAGTCAAATACAAAGAACCGGGCTGAAAAGAAAAAAGATTTACATAAAGGTATGGGAGGATTGTTATGAACTCAGCAAAAAAAGAGAAGTCTTCAAAAAAATGGATTTCTGAAATGGGGACCTTGTGGGCACTGATAACGCTGTGCATAGTAGGAGCCTTTGTAAGTCCCAGCTTTTTAAAAGGAGCAAATATCATAAATGTCATGAGACAGATTTCCATAAACGGAATCATTGCTCTGGGAATGACATTTGTTTGTCTGACAGGCGGCGTTGATCTATCGGTAGGATCACAGGTCGCGGTATACGGAATCATGATCGCACAGATGCTCAAGAATAATATTAGTCCTTTTATAGCAATACCGATCACGCTTGCAACTGCGATACTCATAGGATTTTTAAACGGACTTGGAATTGCAAAAGGTAAGCTTGCTCCTTTCATCATGACACTTGGTTCCATGACAGCGCTTAGAGGATTGTCGAAATACATTTCAAACGGCTCACCACAGAACTGGAGAGCAACCGGAATTGATATCAAGTTCATCGGTCAGGGATATGTTGGATTCGTTCCCGTACCTGTGATCATTTTCCTGATAATGTTCTTTATAGGATTTTACATCCTTAAATACACCTGGTTTGGAAGAAGTGTATACGCTATAGGCGATAACCGAGAGGCAGCACGACTTAACGGAATAAATGTTGAAAAGACGCAGCTCATCTGCTTTATAATTACAGCTTTTGTTAGCTTCATGTCAGCTCTTGTTCTCACTTCAAAGCTGTCCTCCTGTGATCCCACAGCAGGTGAAGGCTACGAGCTGGATGCTCTCTCAATGTGCTACATAGGCGGAATATCCACCATGGGAGGTGTCGGCAAAATATCGGGAACTCTTATTGGAGCATGCCTTCTTACAGTTTTATCAAACATTATGAATCTGGTTGGAATAAACTCCTACATGCAGAATATCGTACAGGGTCTGATAGTCATCTTTGCAGTACTTATTGGTGGTATCTCTGCGAAAAAGAAATAATTACAAATGATTTTACTTTCGGGAAGTAGATAATTGCCCTCACTTTTCCCGATGTGAAATAGAACTGACGAAGAGAGAATTCGTCGCAACTTACATGTATCTTTTTATAAGATAAGGAGGAAGAAAATGAATAAGAAAGTATTGTCTGCATTATTAACAGGTGTGATGGTAGTATCGCTCTCAGGCTGCGGATCTGCTCCTGCCGAGACAAAGACAGAGGAGCCTGCAAAAGAAGAGGCTGTAGCAGAAGAGACGACAGAAGTGGCAGAAGAGGCTGCAGAGGAAGTTACAGAAGAGGCTTCGACAGAAGAGATAAAAGACGAGGCAACAGCCACAGCAGATGAACCCGGCGGAGACGAAACTTTTACAATAGGATATGCACAGAGAGCAACTGATGCTGCATATACAATCGCAATCAAGGAGAGAAATCAGGAATACGCAAAGGAGCATTATCCGAATCTGCAGTGGGTTGAAACGGATGCACAGGGCGACGTTGCAACTCAGGCTGCAAATATTGAGGACCTTATATCAAGAGGCGTTGACCTTATCATGGTATCACCTCTTACATCAGACGGTCTGACAGATGCTGTTGCGGAGGCAATGGATGCAGGTATTCCTGTTGTAACAATGGACCGTGAAGTAGATACACCTGTTACTGTAAAGGTTGTAGCTGATAATAAGGAAATGGGAGTTATGGCTGCAGATAAGCTTGCAGAGATGATGGGCGGCAAAGGTAATGTCATAGAAGTATGCGGAACTACCGGATCATCTGCTGCAATCGATCGTCAGGCAGGTTTCGAAGAGACAATAGCTTCCAAGTATCCTGATATCAAAATCGTAGATTCACAGGATTGTGATTTCAATTCTGCAAAGGCTGCTTCCTACATGGAAGATATGCTTCAGAAGTATGGTGAAGGCGAAATCCAGGCAATATATTGCCACAACGATCCCATGGCAGAAGCTGTTGCTGAGACAGTAGTTGCTGCAGGACGTGATAACGAGGGCATTCTCATCACAGGTATGGACGGCGAAGAAGCAGCATTCCAGATGGTTGAGAACGGACAGATGGCATTCACGATCATCTATCCTACAATGTCCCCCGAGGCTATGATCGCTGCATACAATGTACTTACAAAGCAGCCCCAGGATGAAGTAGTAAACTGTATTCCCACTCTTGTATCAAAAGAGAACGTTGCTGAGCACCTTGGAACAGGTCTTCAGTAATAAAAAGTGAAGGAAGAAAACGCTCATGTTAAAGATGAATCATATTTCAAAGTCTTTTCCGGGTGTCAAGGCACTGGACGATCTGTCAATAGAGCTGTGCGACGGAGATATACTGGGATTAGTTGGAGAAAATGGTGCAGGAAAATCCACACTGATGAAAATTCTGTCAGGAGCTTATACCCTCGATGAGGGAGAAATCATCATTGATGGTGAAAAGATAGAACACCCGACACCTGCTTTGATGATAGAAAAGGGAGTCGCTGTTATCTATCAGGAACTCATGCTCCTGCCTCATTTTACCGTGGCAGAAAACATATATCAGAACAGGTATCCGACGGACAAATTTGGGAAAATTGACTTCGCTAAGATGAAAGCTGATGCAAAGGAGGTTCTGGACCGTGTAAATCTGCCTGTGGATCCCGGCGAATTCGTAGGTAACTTAAGTGTGGCTAAGAGGCAGATGGTTGAAATCGCCAAGGCTCTGTCCAAGAATGCTAAGATAATAGTTCTTGATGAACCTACAGCAGTACTGGCTGATGAGGAGCTAAAGACACTTTTCGAACTGGTGAAATCTCTCTCTGATCAGGGAATATCCTTTGTCTACATCTCACACAGGCTCAAGGAAATTTTCGAGTTGTGTAATAAGGTAACCATCATGAAGGACGGCCAGCTGGTTGAGAATGGCATGACGAAGGATTACGATACGGATAAGCTTGTTGAAAAGATGGTTGGCAGACAGATGAGCGATATCTATCCTTCAAGAGATGTGAAAATAGGAGATGTAGTCCTTAAGGTTGATGGTCTGACAAGACAAGGTGTTTTGGATAATGTGTCACTGGAGCTTCATAAGGGAGAAGTGCTGGGTCTGGCGGGCCTTGCCGGAGCAGGAAGAACAGAGACACTGAGAGCCATCATAGGTGCAGATAAAATTGATAGTGGGAAGATCACACTCTTTGGGAAGGAGTGTAAGTTTGATAATATCAAACAGGCTCTGGAAGCAGGATTTGGCATAGTTCCGGAGGAGAGAAAGGTAGAAGGACTTCAGCTGAATAACAGCCTGGTATTTAATGTATCCCTTCCTGCATTACCGCTATATAGCAACAAGTTTGGCAAGATAATCAGGAAAAAGGAAACGGATGCGGCTGATAAATATATCAAGCTATTCAATATCAGAACACCGGGGAGAGATGCAAACGTAAAGAACCTGTCCGGTGGCAATCAGCAGAAGGTTGTTCTGGGAAAATGGATTGCTGCAGACTGCAAGATACTTCTGGTAGATGAACCGACAAGAGGTGTCGATGTAGGATCAAAGCGTGAAATCTACACTATTCTGAATTCCCTTCTGGAACAGGGACTATCCATCATCATGGTCAGTTCAGAACTGCCTGAGCTCATAGGCACCTGTGACAGGATCTGCGTCATGAATGAAGGCAGAATAACAGGAGAACTTCAAAAGGATGAATTCTCGGAAGAAACTATAATGAGATACGCGACAATGTAAAAATATAAAGGCTACAGGAAAATCAAAAATCATCAGTTCCTGTAGCCTTATTTTATTATTGTATATTTTGGTCAGGATTCAAATTTAGCTTTTTCTTCTTTTCACATTTATTTCCTATCAAAACCTGACCGGCCGGGCAGGTTTTTTAACTCCTCCGGCAACCTTTTCCAGCTCTTTATCTGTCAACTCTTCAACCTTTTTAGCAATTTCATTGATATCGTTATTTATTACCTTAGCCATATCATTTACAAGAGGCATGTAAAAATCGAGCGTCAGAAATGGTTTGGCTGTGCGTGCTGCCCTCCCAATATTGCAAGACTCTTATCGTCAATCGGTGGCTATGCCTACGAGGCGAATACAGATGTCATATATGAGATGTTTTGGGAAGCATGGTATTCTGTTGTACTCTATCATTTGCATTTGTATTGGTTTACAAGTACCGCGGCATTGTTTTTGAAGTTGCCCGGAACTGCGCTGTCCCGGGCGTGTTGTTATGAAGAATTGTATGAAAAAAGTTTCTTTGCTATTTCCAGAAGATTTTCATCTCCCGATGGATGTATATTAGCATCCGAAACTTAAGTGAACATAAAAAAAGAAGATCCCTTTTGGAATCTTCCGTTAGTGTTATATATGGATTACCAAACGAAGGTTACTGCGTTAGCAATATCTTCTGTGATAGTGTTATCTTTTACAAGCTTTCTAAGCCATTTCTCAAGGTTATCTGCCTTGTGGTTTGTCTGGATAAAGTGAATGCTCTTGCCTTCTACATCATTTGAAAGAAACAGTTCGTACATATACATAAGAGAAACCTCCATTTAATCATCTTATTTTTGTTTCATTCGTATTGGCCATTTGAATGTTTTTTGTCGCTTACAGGAAATATATCGATGGGTGAGAGAAATAACTTTAGAGGAAATTATAATGTTTTAAAAATACTTTTTTGGGTGGCATATTTGAAATTTTTATTCATGAAAAATAAATGAGTTCCGTGTAAATTCGGCCATAATCAGTGTAGGTTGGCCTGAAGGTTTTGTACTGGTGATACCATACGGTCAGGATAAGGATGTAAAAAACTCTGTAAAAGAAGAATAGACATGCCATTTTTGCGAGGAAGAACATTTATCTGAAGATATTTCAATTTTACAATCGTTATATAAACAGATGGTGCTTCTCAGAAAGTGAGGAAGTTGTTATGAATGGAAAGAAATTGTACAAGAGTGCAGATAAAAAGGTTTGTGGCGTGTGCGGAGGCATAGCAGAATATTTTGGCATAGATCCGACAGTGATAAGACTTGTATATGTGTTACTTGTCTTGTTTACAGGCGTTGGTATCCTGCCATACATAATTGCAGCGATAATCATGGATGAAAATCCTGAAAATGTTGTAACCGTTAAGAGAATCGAAGAAAACAGTTACTCGGAAGAAAATGTCTATGAATCAGCTGAGCCGGTAGGTTTCAAGCCTGATTCTGACGACAATGGTGAAATTAAAGGATTTAACCTTTGATCAGATGCCCTGGGATGAACTATCCCGGAGTTTTTATGAGGAGGACGGCATGAACAGCAGATTAAAGAAATACGCAGGTGTTTTAGCAATTATCGTTGGTATGCTTCTTGCATGGGAAGCAGCCAGTGAGGCAAATACGATGTTCATGATAGAGAGCATCTGTCTTGCTGTCATTGGAATGTGCTATGTACTTCCTGTCAGGGATGTCATTAAGCGGCTGATGGGGGAAGCAGTAAAAGCGAAAGAAAAGCAGAAACAGCCGGAAACGGAATTGTTCCTTATCCGCTGATAATATAGATCAAAGTAGCAATTACAATAAGTTTTGTAGTCAAGGAAGCTTAAAGAGGAGGATTTTATGGACATCACACTTGAAGCAATTGAAAAGGTAATGAATCAGACAGGAGTCGACTACGCAGCAGCCAAGGAAGCGCTGCAGCAGACAAATGGCGATGCAGATGAGGCAATAAAGCTCCTTCAGCCCAAGGCATGTGAGCTGGAAGAAGACGTAAAGAAGCTTATTGATAAGCTTAAGAAGATCGTTGAGGATGGCAATGTCGACAGAATTCAGGTGAAGAAGGGCGATGAGATTGTTCTCAGTGTCCCTGTAAATGTCGGGATCATCGGCGGAGTTCTTGGACTTGCAGCAGCACCCTGGGCACTTATAGCAGGATCTGTAGCAGCATTCGGACTTGGATGCAAGCTGGTGGTGGTTAAGAAGGACGGCTCCACTGACGAAGTGAAGTAAAACTGAATACAGGATTTACATATGCCTCGGGGATTAATCCTTATTCCCGGGGCATTTTAGAAATCTATTTCCTATATTTTACCACTTATGGGGAATATGGTTATCGATATTGCAACTATGAATATGTATTCTTATGAGGGGTTCCAAGAGGTTTGTTCCTCTTGTTGTTATTACTATACATTTCCAACCTAAAGCAAAACAAAAAGCCATGTAAACAGATTATGAACGTTATGGGGATATTATTCACATTATGTTCAAAGGAATTTTAAGATGAGTTAAGTTTTCGAATGTATCATAAAGCTATCAAGAGGACAGAAACTCTTGTTAATATTGATAAAATACTTTTTCATAACCGCTGTTTGGTGAAGAACCAGACAGCATCCTCCCTAAAACAATAGCTGCCTTGATGGGCGGCTTTTTCTATTGTATGACTATAATGAAGGTTGCATCTGGGATATAATCTATAGTGGACATAAAATATAAGAAGGTGACAGCATGGGTTATTGCGGGTGGGCTGATTTCAACGAACGAAATAAGACATACCATGATAATGAATGGGGAATTCCGGTGCATGACGATCGAAAGATGTTTGAGCATCTGATGCTGGAATGCATGCAGTGCGGCCTTTCCTGGGATTTGATGCTTAAAAAGCGCGAGATTTTCAGGTCATGTTTTGATGGATTTGATTATGACAAGATCGCTGCCTATGATGATGCAGATGTTCAGAGGATCCTTGATACGGAAGACATGATAAAGTCTCCCCGGAAGATAGCTGCAGTAATAAACAATGCGAAGTGTTTTCAGAAGGTGCGGGAAGAATTCGGGAGCTTCTGCAACTACATGTGGTCGTACTCGGATAACAAGGTCATTTTATATAATGGACACAGCAAGCTTGGGGGCAAGATTCCTGTCAGTAATGGGCTGTCAAAGACTATCAGCAAAGATCTGAAGAAACGTGGATTCAAGTATGTTGGTGAAGTGACGATTTATTCTCACCTGCAGGCTTGCGGTATTATCAACGACCATGATGAAACCTGTCCATGTTTTTCGAAGATAAATTCGGAGAATGAGACAGTAAACAAACGCAGGGATAAAGAGGTTTATTAGTTATAACATGCAAATCAGGGAACTGACTGAGGCTGAAAAACAGTCTTATGATGAAATGATTGAGGGAGCAAAGCAAGTCAATATCTTCAGGTATCTATGCTGCGCAGTTCCATCAGCAGGTTAAGAATTTTGCACAGGCTAATCTTCCTCAGAATAAGAAGATATTTTTCATAATGACAAGTGCCATGAATAAGGATTTTTCAAAATCAATGGCAGAGTCCATAAAGGGTAAGAATGCTGAGATTGTAGGGAAATTCACTTGTCCTGGCTTCAATACTTTCGGCCCCTTTAAGCTGATAGGTGGTACCGCTAAGGGACGTCCTGATGAGAATGATCTTAAGGATGCAGTGGAGTTTTACAGAACACTTGTAAGAGTAGGAAGGCAATAAGACATATAGATGATACAGTGGAAAATCAAGCAGATTTTTGATGGAGACTATGGATGTGAAGAATTGAAGCCTGGAGAAAAGCCAATGGTTTCGGTCACACTTGTAGATGATGATGGAAATGAAAAGTATGTCTCTGTAGAGGATAAGTGGCTAACAGAGAATGAACTTGAAGTTGGGGACAGATGGCCTATTATACATGTCAGATATGGTGTAATAGTTGCTAATAAAAGAAGTGAGCGGTACATTATAGCAGCGTCAGATGTAGCGGAATATCCAATCGTGATCTCGCGTATTGCCGATGAGGATGATTCTTTTGATGATGGCGGTTATTATGGCCTTTATGATGGTGTTAAGGTTGAGCAGGCTAATGATATTCTGGATCTTCTCAGGGATAATGAGAAAACAAAAGCCAGGACAAAATTGAGAAAGACACTTGAACAATTGGGCCCGTACGTGGATGGTGTAGGGCCGATAGTGTTGGATGATCTTATTCCAGACGAATGGTATGATGCCTGGAAAGATATGGAAGGTATTGTGACAGCAGAAAAGCATATTGATGGATACTGGGACAAAATTATTATGGAGATAGGACTGTGAAATTTAGTATGTCACTTTCGAAAGCAGAAAAGATTATGGCATTCTTCAATCAATTGGATCCTGAAGGAACATATAAAGCTTCACAGGATTACAGGGTCTATTCTTATGAAGCAGATACAATAGCTCAGGGTATAAAATCAAAGATAAGCTGGAAAAACTGCTTGAGAATCAGCAGATAATAAAGACGCCGGTAGTGAGAAATGGTAAGCAGTCTACACTGGGATATCAGCCATATGTGTGGAAGAAATGGGAATAAGTAATGGATGACAGACTGAGAAAGCAAATGGAGTTTGCCTTGGAGATAGATAAAGAAAAGAATGTATTCAGGCAGACTCATCTATCAGGAAAAGGCAGAAATGAAAATGATGCGGAGCACGCCTGGCATATGGCTATTATGGCGTATCTGCTTAAGGAATACTCGAATAAGGATATTGATATTTCAAGGGTCATGATAATGTGCCTTATTCATGACATAGTTGAGATTGATGCCGGTGATACATATGCATACGACAAAGAGGGGCTTGCTACCCAAAAGGAACGCGAGGATGCAGCCAAGGAAAGGATATTCTCGATTTTACCGGAGGATCAGAAAAAGGAACTGACAGCTCTTTTTGATGAGTTTGAGGAAAATAAGACTCCTGAATCGAAGTTTGCGCATGCAATGGATAACCTCCAGCCACTTATGCTGAACAACAGTAACGGTGGAGGTGACTGGAGAGAGCATGGGGTTACCAAGGAACAGGTATATGGCAGGCAGTCAAAGACAAGAGAAGGTTCGGAAAAGCTATATGAGCTTACAGATCAGATAATAAGGGAACATATCAGTAAAGGAAACATAAAGGAATGAAGTTGAAAGGCAATACTATCTGTACCGCGCAGCAATAGTGCTGAATGATTTAGAAAGCGCAGAGAGATTCAAAAGATATGTGATGGATAATGCCGGAACTACATGGTATGGACAGGCTGTTAGGGAGAACTTTGTTCCGGAAAACAAACCGGTAAACTATCCCGGATATATTATTAGAACGGAAATGATAAACAGCCCAAGTAAAGTGGATAACAGCAGACTGAAATATATGTTACTGGGAGTGCTGATTGTTCTGTTGTTCTATATTGTACCCAGGTTGTTATAAGAGGCGGCAAGGAATTATAAGATGGGCAGCTGTGGAGTTAAAAATCCGCAGCTGTTTTTATATGGAGCAACATTCACTATCTGATAAATGCCGATAAAGATGGCATGAAGCTGAAATAATAAATATAAGATAAGGTGGACATCGCTGAAGTGACTGTCCACCTTTTTAACGGCATATCTTTGTGTTTTATGAAAATCTATACGGACGCAAAGGTCAGAATAGTTTCTCTCATGTCATCAAAAGTAAGTTTTTGTAATGATAGCAATGGTGTAAAATGGTAGAGATATATTTTGTTAAAGAATAATTGTTGGCGGAGGAAAAAAGTGAAGTTCTTGAAGTGGTTAAATCTAATTCCCCTTGTAATGTTTGTGATTAGGGATATGCTCGGAATGGCTGATATTAATCCCATATGGATGATAGTTATTGCGGCATTTGTCATAATGAATGTTTTTATGGCTAAAAGCATGAAGGAGTATCTCCTGTCTTCGTTATTATTGCTGATATCATGCGTTGCCGGAATGATACTAAGTACATATTATTACTACTATTTTGTTAGTTCTGATTTTGAGACACCTATTGTCGGAGCTTTCATTGCGATGGTCTATGGAATATTCGTGCTTGTACTGGCGGGAGTTGGTACAGCTGTTTTTGCCATCAGGAACAGAAAAGAGGCAGTGAAAAATGGAGATATTTGATATAACTGACGATAACGGCTTTCCGACCGGGGAGACTGTAAGCAGAAGTGATGCACATGACAATGGGATTCCTCACAGGACAGCGCATATATGGATCGTGAGAAAAGAGGGAGGAAAATATCAGGTCCTTCTTCAGAAGAGGAGTGCTGAAAAAGAGTCTTTTCCCGGGATGTATGATACATCATCGGCAGGACATATCCAGGCTGGTGATGAGCCACTTGAGTCTGCACAGAGAGAACTGTTTGAGGAACTTGGAATAAAGACTGTTGCCGGAGATCTTACTTTTGCCGGGAAGTTTCATATTAAGTATGAGATGGAATTCCATGGAAAAATGTTTAAGGACAATGAAGTTGCTTTTGTTTACGTGTATGAAAAGCCTGTGGATATATCCAAGCTGAAGCTTCAGACAGAGGAAGTGGAAGAAGTCAGGTGGTTTGATATCGATAAAGTCCATGAGGGATGCATACACAGGGATGGCACGTTTTGTGTTCCGATGGAAGGGCTTGAGATAGTAATGAAGTATCTTAAGGAAAAAGAAGAGAGACTAAGATGAAGAAAATAGTAGTGACAGCGTTTGTGCTGATAATGGTAATAGGAACAGTAGGATGTGGTGCGAAAAAAGAAGATGCAGCGATAATCGGTGGAGCTGACGGTCCAACATCTATTTTTCTGGCATCAAAAGTGAGTGATCCTGTGGTATCAGGAACCTGGCAGACAGCATCCATAGGCTATGAGGCTGATGGAGATATGCAGCCTGAATACTATGTGCAGTTTGGCGATGCAGAGATAATCTATGGTCATATGGAAAATAATGATTTTGTTCCGGATCATTTTGATAGTATATCGCTATTCGAGGAACTGGAGACTGGAGGATACAAGATTAAGGCAGAGTCTGATAACGGAGTACAGTACACGTATCAGTCTTCTGAAGAAGATGCGGATATCCTGGAATACTATGAGACATGGAACGAGGATGAGTTTTCAGAGAAGTACAGTGGCGGCGCTTCTCTTAGCAGATGTGATTAAACTTTAGTCTATAGCTTGTTTTGAACAGTGAGTAATGAGGGAAACATGAAAAGACGAGTAGTATTATTTCGAGAATATAACTTGCGGTTTAATTGAGAAAACCAAACGGGACTTGTGGAGATGAAATACTGTAGAGAAAAAATAAAAATACTAGAAGAGAATCCAGAATTGCAATTATGCGACAATGGTGATTTTAAGATAGATGTTGATTTAGTTGATAACTATGAAATTATTGATATGCATTGTCATTTATTTGCAGGCTTATCTCAGCTTTTTCCTTCTTTTTTACAGAAAGAAAAATGGAATAAAGAAAAATCATTAATGGATATGAGTTGCTTTCCATTTTCCATGAAACTGTTTGATTTAGATGAAATATATTTCACAAAATGTCCGACTACATTATTATCTTCAGATGGAATTAAGTCTCGGATAAAACTTTTTTCAGGTGCTTTGGTTTTGAATTATGCAACCGAAGAACGAATTATAATGGATATGAATTCTAATCATATTTCTAAATCGGTTGTTCAACAAATTAATCCGGCAAATAAAAGTTGTGCATCAACTATGAACGAGATGGTAGCGCGTAATAATCGCCTGCTTACATTTGCGTCGATTCACCCTTTTGATGAAAATATTCTATCCAAAATTGATGACTATATGAAGCTAGATATTAAGGGGTGGAAACTGAATCCTCATATTTGGAATGTACCAATCGATTGCGATAAAACAATTGAACTTCTTAAAGAGTTAGAAAAAACTGGACTTCCTATTTTGAGCTGCAGCGGTAAGGGATTACCCAAAGAAATGCTTGATTCATCAATACCAACAAAACAAACTAAAAAGGAAGTGACTACCCAGTCACTGGAGAAATTCAAAAAAGTACTAGCGTGTATTCCAAATGCAACATTTATCTTAGCTCACAGTGGATGCTTTGACTTTGATTATATGACAAGTATTTTAAAAGAGTTTCCAAACACATACACTGATATAAGTGTTCAGCCTTCAAAGAATATTAGGAAGCTTATTGATAGTGTTGGAAGTAGTAGACTTCTGTTTGGTACAGATTACCCATTTGTTTCACAGGCATTTTCTATTGTGTCAGTTTTACGAGCGACTGAACTAGAGCAAGATCGAAATAATATATTTAGTAACAATGCCAAACAATTACTTAAAATATAGTTTTTAGGATTTGGAAAAATGTGTTTGCTGAGGTGAATAATTGGATGTTATCGAAAGATAAAGAGTATGTATACTAGATACTGTTCAGATCTTTTCACTGATGAATATGGTGATATCATAGATTTTACACATGTTTATAAAGATGAGGATGCCTGGTTTGACAAGATCACATGGATTCCTGAGGAACCTGCAGTATTATTGCAGGACTGATTATAAAAGCATGGATGCAATTTATAGCAGGAAGTTTTCAGCGTAATACTCGTTTGTAAGCTCTTTTATAAAGCCCTCAGGTGCTCTGACAACGGTACTTTCACATATGTTCCGGATGATGAGCGGATACTTGGGGGCTTTTGTGTTAAATCCGAGAAGGGCATATTTGTTGCCGTCGAGACCAACGAAGATCCTTTTATACATGCCTTTCCCAAGACCAAGGTGGGCATACTTCCATACATCACGGTCAAATTCCCTTTGAGCGATATCATCCTTGTCATGACCGTTATTTACGGTAAGTTTGCTGGTGAAGTCATTTTCGGAATATGAGATGCTGCCAAGAGAGATGGTCACACCATATTTTTCTTCAAGGCTTGCGACAGCTTCTTTAAAGTCTCTACGGAACTCAGTTAGAGTATTCTTGTTTATTTCCATTGTTATCTCCAATTAAAGATCAAAATAGTCTCTGATAGCAAAGCCAACACCGTTATGGTCGCTGTCCTTTGTAATATAGTTTGCAAGCTTCTTTATATCACTGCGTGCATTCATCATGACGACAGAAATTCCTGCGGTGCTTAACATATCGCGGTCATTGTCGGCATCTCCGATAGCCATTGTTTCTTCTATGGAGATATCCAGGAGAGAAGACAGAGTCTTAAGGGCGGTACCTTTTGATACTCCCTCAGCATTCATTTCAAGGCTTGTTTCTTCTGCAAGTGCAAATGTAAGGGGGAGATCTTTTAATTCCTCATAACCGCGGTGACGGTCTTCCTGATTCCGGAAGTATATGTTTATCTTGGTGATGAAATTGTGCTTTCGGCTTTCAGCAGCCATGTCATCAACCTGTCTGGTTACTTTAAGGTACATGGGTTGGTAAACTCCCATATGGAAATCGTCCATGTGGTTGATATCAGCTGAAGATACAATGGATTCTTTTTCTGTGAGGAAAGCGAGCATTCCGTTGTATTTATCGGCTACTTCAACTATCTTTTCAAAGCAGGCAGAAGGTACTTCTTTTCTGTAAATGACCTTCTTGGCCATGCAGTCATATATTATTGCGCCACTGTAGCAGATGGCATAGCGGATCATGGGAGTTATCTCAAAGTACTCCTTCATTTCAACAAGCGCTCTGCCGGTTGCGTAAGAGAGATGTACTCCTTTATCAGCTACCAATGAAAGATCATCAAGCGTCTCAGGGAGAATCTTTTTATCCGATGTAAGAAGGGTGCCATCCATATCCATTGCGATCAAGCTATAGGGTAAGAAGCCTTCTTTGTTGTTAGCTTTATTTGAAATAGGCATAATTACGTCCTTTTGCAATCTTTTGTTCATCCATGCAAATTATACATGATTTTGAAGAAATGCCAAGGTGCGGCATATAATTTCAGACTGACTACTTGAATTCCATAACTGTCTTATGAAAGTCCATTTCTGTCATAATTGGTACATCAACTGTCTATTTAGATTCCATTAAATCCTGAAATCTTGATAAATACTCCCTTATTCTTTTTTTAGTCATCCTTAGTAACAATGAGCCAATCAAAAAATACATGATAATAATTATAAAAATCCAATGAAATTGATATGTGGATATTGCTGGGTGATGTATAACATATAAGGAATAAATAACCGATAAATAGAAATGAAAACAAATAAATTTGGTGTTCCCATAACCCGGGAAGTAATATTATAAGCTCAGAAAGAGAAAAGAAACAGCCAAACGGCTAACAAATACCACAACAAAGAAAGAGGTAAATATTATGAGATTTAACGATGTTCAGGATACAAGAAAAGCAGAAGTTAAGAGAGAGCAGAGAAACGAAGCATTCCATAAAATGTATGATGATTGCCTTGAGAAGCTTTCAGCATTTTACAATAAAGAGAAGATGACAATAGCTTTTGGAGCAACATTCACTCTCTGATTCTTCAAAGGATAGATGAAACTTAAATGAAACGGAATAGAATAATATATCCCCGGAGACGTTGATCGATTTTGGTCAATGAAGTAGAGGAATACCAGGTTGGCAGAATGAAGATTGCCGGATGCCTTGGCTGTGAGTACTGCCACACAAAGGGTGAGGGTACATGTGTGCAGAAAGATGATCTTGAGAAGATTATGCCAGCATACAAAGAGGCAGATGTCATAGTTTTTGCATCTCCAATCTATTACTTCACCATGACAGCGCAGATGGAGGCTGCTATCCAGAGAGTTTACTGTATTGGCAAGCCTGCAGCAAAGAAGACAGTTCTTCTGCTCAGTTCAGGATCTCCCGGTGTATATGATGCTGCGATTGCCCAATATAAGGCATACATGGGATATGCAGGTATTGAGGCAGCAGGCGTAATTACTGCTAATGGGGACGAGAACAAATCCGAAGCCAAGATGAACGAGATAAGGGAATTTGCAAAAACACTGTAGCAGACTTATAAGACAAGTGGTTTTTAAAATTATCTGAAAAAGCCTTTTGACGGTATTATTTACTGTAAAAAGGCTTTTTTTCTGATATAGTGGAACTATGTTTTGTTGACGGAGGATGTATGAAAATGCGGCATTGCGGGACACAGACAATTGAGACCGAGAGACTGATACTGAGGAAATTCAAAGTTGAAGATGCTGATGCTATGTTCTTGAACTGGGCAAATGATGAAGAAGTCACGAAGTTTCTAACGTGGCCGCCTCATGGAACTGTTGATGTAACAAGGAATCTACTGAGGCAGTGGGTGGATTCATATAAGGATAAAAAGTACTATCAGTGGGCTATTGTCTTGAAAGAAATAGATGAGCCAATAGGCAGTATCTCCGCCGTCGGTATGAAAGAAAACATAAATATGATCCACATTGGTTACTGCATTGGAAGAGCATGGTGGCATCAGGGGATTACATCTGAAGCTTTAAATGCTGTTATAGATTTCTTTTTTGATAAGGTGGAAGCAAATCGTATTGAATCAAGGCATGATGTTAATAACCCTCACTCCGGTATGGTCATGAAGAAATGTGGAATGCAATATGAGGGCACGCTACGCAGCTCAGATATCAACAATCAGGGGATCAATGATTCCAGCTGGTATGCAATTCTTAGATCTGACAGGATTGATGGATAAAGAGAGGAAAGAAGACTGGGAGAATAGATGACAATAAGACAACTTGGCTATGATGAATACAACGGAAAACGATATAAAGTAGAAGTCCGGTCAAACAAGTACCTGTCTATAGAGCCTGCAGATGACGGCTTTTCTGTGGAATGGATAGAAGCGGATAACGAGATTGTGGAGCCGCTTGAAGATGATATGCTGTCGGAATGGCTAGACAATCCGGTAGCTTATGGAGCATTTGAAGGAGATGTTCTTATAGGCTTTGTAGAAGGATTTCTGGAAGCGTGGAATAACAGATACAGAATATCAAATATCTGTGTGTTTGATGTGGGACTTCGTAGCCAAGGTGTAGGGACTGCACTTCTTGAAACAATTTTGAAAGTGGCTGTAGATAGCGGTGCGAGAATGGCTGTCCTGGAAACACAGAGCTACAATTCAAAAGCGATTTTGTTCTATAAAAAGAATGGCTTCGAGCTTATAGGATTTGACAGATATGCCTATTCTAATGAAGGACCGGAAGAGCACAACATGAGAATTGAGATGGGAAAGAGACTATAGATTATGATGGATATTAAGAGGATATTTCACCACTTTTTCTCTGTTTTTTGGAAGGAACCCTGATTATAATCTAGCTTGTAAGGATAACTTAAAGGAGGAGACTTGAAAATATGACACCTAAAATCTGGCTATTCATTGTATTGATCGGAGTACTTGCGCCTGTATACCTTTTGTTTGGTGTAGCAACTTCCAAAAACGTCAAGGAGATGTCGGAAAAGAATAAAGAAGAGCTTGAAAAGAACAGAGCCAGGCACAGATACATGGTACTTGGACAGAGCTGGGGGATGGGTATAGGAGTTGCAGTTGGATGTATAGCAAGTTATAGGAAAAAGGCATCGGAAGAGAAGTTAGATGCATCTAATAGATAATAATAACAAGCGGCAGGATGCAGTTTCCTTTGAATTGTGTCCTGCCTTTTTCATGAGTATAATTATCCATAAAATATCAGGAGAAAAATGAAAAAAGGAAATATAAGAACATGATAATGTTGGGGACAATAATAAACAGTGCAGCTATAGTTGCTGCCGGTTTCCTCGGAAATATAACAGGGAAGTTATTTAAAGAAGATCAGCAGGATGCACTTTGCAAGGTATGTGGTATAAGTACCCTTTTTATAGCAATTTCAGGTGCTATGGAGGGTATGATGAAAGTTGAGAACAATGCACTCGTGGGTGGCAGATCCATGCTTGTGGTTCTATGCCTTGCCATAGGAACAGCTATAGGGGAACTGATTGGAATAGAAAGAGCCTTTGAGCGTTTTGGGGAATGGCTTAAAATAAAAAGTGGTAATGGCAAGGATTCGGAATTTGTAAACGCTTTTGTGACTGCATCGCTTACGGTATGCATAGGGGCTATGGCTATTGTAGGCTCAATACAGGATGGAATCAGCGGAGATTATTCAACGCTTGCTGTAAAGGCTGTGCTGGATTTTATAATAGTAGCCATTATGACAGCATCTATGGGAAAAGGGTGTGCTTTTTCTGTAATACCGGTGTTTTTGCTTGAGGGAACAATAACTTTACTTGCGAGACTGGTATCACCTATCATGACAGATATGGCTGTTTCGTATCTGTCGCTTATCGGAAGCATACTGATCTTCTGTGTTGGTGTTAACCTTGTTTGGGGTAAAAAGGTAAGAGTAGCTAATATGCTGCCAGCTTTAGTGATAGCAGTTATAGCCGCATATATACCAGCTATGTGATGCAAAGTATAAAGCAAAAGCAGACGATGATTCTGAAAAGATGCATGGAGAACTGTGATGAGAATTATTTTATCACCTGCAAAGAAGATGAATGTGGATACGGATAAACTTGAGTGCCAGGGGGTCCCGGTATTCCTTGATCAGACAGAGGAAATACTTGAGTGGCTCCGTAAGAAGGCGCATTCTGAATTACAGAAACTGTGGGGCTGCAATGATACAATTGCTGAGCAGAATTACAAACGCATTAAAGAGATGGATATCCGTAACAGACTGACACCTGCCATATTTTCATATGAAGGGATTGCATTTCAATATATGGCTCCTGCGGTGTTTGAAGACAGAAGCTATGATTATGTGCAGGAGCATCTTCGCATTCTTTCTGGTTTTTATGGTGTGCTGAAACCTATGGACGGAGTTACGCCATACAGGCTTGAGATGCAGGCTAAGGCATCAATTAATGGACATAAGGATTTATATGATCTGTGGGGATCCAGGCTCTATGATGAAGTAAGTGATGGTACCGGTGTTATAATAAATCTTGCATCGAAGGAGTATTCAAAGTGCATTGAAAAATACCTGAAACCGGATGACTGTTACATCACCATCACATTTGGCGAGATGGTAAATGGGAAGCTTGTGACAAAGGGGACATATGCCAAGATGGCCAGAGGAGAGATGGTGAAATACATGGCTGAAAACCAGATTGAAGATCCTAATGAGATAAAGAAGTTTGACCGGCTTGGATATATTTACAGAGATGACCTATCATGTGATACTGAAATCGTTTTTGAAAAGAGAAAGTGACGGGATATATATATGAATGAAATGGAAAAGATAGCCAGAGAGAATCACCGTAACGGAAATAACTGTTCAGCCTCGCTTGCTATGACGTTTGCTGAAAAACTAGGTGTGACACCTGAGGAGGCAAAGAAGAGCGTGCCTGCTCCAAGAAGCATTGACGGTAAATGCGGCGGGTATCTTAGTGTCGTGGCAATGCTTGAGAACCTGCAACGATATTGTCGGAGAAGCGGCAGCCATGCTCGATGAACTGATGAAGAATTCCTGAGGGAGGTCTGTTTCAGATGTCTGACAAACAGCCACCAAGGGATAATCCTTAAAACAGAATAACAGAAATAATTCGAAGCGTTCATAACAGCAGATCATGATTCTTGTGGTCTGCTGTTTTTTTCATTAATTCATATAGAAGAAATGCTCTGCTAAGAGCAGTGTTTCCGCTTGCCAGAATAGAAGAGTATCAGGATGCAGGAGCGTGTGCTGTTAGAAAAGACATATGTATTGATGAGTTTGACATTGCGATAGAGTTAAAATGTACAAGAGATAGCCTTTCCGCTAAAAAGCTTTCAGAGGAAGTAGCATCACTCCCTCCTACTCGATTTGCATTTCCTGCCTATATTTCTTAGGGGTCATCCCATAAATTTTTTGAAAAGAATTATAAAAATAAGTTTCATTTTTAAAGGAAAGCTTTTTGCATATCTCTGAAATCTGCATATCTGTGTGTTCAAGCATTTCAGCAGCCTCTTTCATGGCAATTTGTAGGGCGTATTGCTTTATGCTGTAGCCGGTGTATTTTTTTACAATGCGATTAAGATAAGTAGCATTGTAGGACAATGATTCGTTTAAATCTTCCCTAGTGATTCTACCGTGCTTTGCCAAAATTTGATTTCTGACAGATTCGAAAAGCTGGGCCTCTGCAGAGGTACCTATTGTCAGAGGAACCATTTTATAATGATTCTTTATAGATAACTCATTAAAAATTTGAACGATTATAGCCTTTATAATGTAGGTAGAACCCACTTCTGGATGCACAAGTTGTTTTGTCAGTTTATCAAATAGTTTGTACATGTTTTCTCTCACAGAGGCATCGCTATCTGATGGGATAAAATCTATGTATTCTTTTTTGTTTGTTTTATCTTTTGAAAGACCTAAACTATCGCCCAAAAATCTTTCTAGAACTTGATTTCGATGCTTATTCTCCACCTGAAAGTACATTTTACCCATATCTTCGTATAACTCTTTTATTAATCCTATAGGTAGACGTAAAAATAAAGCTCTATATTCTGTGGAGAACTCTTCCTGATGGCGAACATTGCAGTTCAAAAGGCAAAGACTGCCAGCAGTGTAGAGGTGCCTTTCAGATTCTATCTGTTGATACATTGTGCCGGAAATCAGATATACCAGCTCAAAATAATCGTGGTAATGGAGCTGGTTAAACTTATTTGGGCTGTATTCATCCTCATAAGAAAAAGACGCATTGAAAAAATTGCCCGGCGATATAAAACACCATACGAAATTTTCCTCCATATTATCAGGATGGAGCGTCTCTAAAATAATATCAGGGCTATCTGCAGAACCTTCCGCCAAATTTCTTGAAAGAATGCGAGTATTCTGATTGTCTAATTTGAAATTGAATTGGTATTGAGATGCATTTGTAGTATCTCCAACGTAGCTTGCCAAAATTTTCCCTCACTCAAAAGTTCATTTATGTTAGTATTATAACTTATTACGTTTAAAAGTGCTATTGTTGCAACAAAAATAAACCTGTAAAGTTTATTTATCAATAAACCATTTGGAGGAGGATATTATGGTGGAAAAATCGCAAAAGGTTTCAGTGGGGAGACTGTTGGCTTGGAATATAAGACCAATTTCATTCGGAACAGTAACTATTCTTATGGGGTATCTGAGCATGTTTTGCACAGATAGTTTGAAAATGTCTCCGGTTTTAGTCGGAACATTATTAATGGCAAGCAAAATCTTCGATGGCTTGACTGACTTGATTGCTGGGTGGATTGTAGATAATACAAACACTAAATTGGGCAAAGGACGCCCTTATGAACTGTGTTTGATTGGAACTTGGGTTTGTACATATGCTTTGTTTGCTTCGAATGTTAATTGGAGTACGACAGCAAAATCAATTTGGCTTTTAGTTATGTACACATTAGTATGGTCAATTTTTGGAACAATGATGAATGCAGCTGAGGCACCATATATCATAAGAGCTTTTGGTGATCCTATGGCTATCACAAAGGTATCTGCATATGGTGGTGTATTTATCACTTTAGGCTGCATGGTTGTTTCTATTATTCTTCCAATGCTAATTGGAAAATATGCGCCAGTTCCAGGAGGTTGGCAAAAGATAGTATTAATGCTTGCAGTGCCACTACTGATTCTTGGCTTGCTTAGATTTATTTTTATAAAAGAGGAATTTAATCCAAATGAAAACAGCGAAGAGGAACGAGTTGGATTAAAGGATATCGTAAATGCGTTAAAAACAAACAAATATGTGTGGTTACTTGCAATAGTATCAATGATTCCACAGATGATGCAAAACCTCTTGGAGAGGCACTCGTTAAAGGTGGTTTAAAATGTGCTGAAGTGACATTCAGAACAGCTGCTGCAGCTGATGCAATTAAAATAATGACAGATAATTTTCCGGATATGCTGGTTGGAGCAGGAACTGTTTTATCAACAAAACAGGTGGATGAGGCCATTGAGGCAGGAGCAAAGTTCATTGTTAGCCCGGGATTTGATCCTGAGGTTGTGGATTACTGTCTTGAGAAAGGGTATCCAGTGCTTCCCGGAGTAGCTACTCCTTCAGAGGCAGCGCAGGGCGTAAAAAGAGGCCTCAAGGTTCTTAAATTTTTTCCCGCTGAACAGGCAGGCGGTCTTGCAATGATCAAGGCTATGGCAGCACCTTACACAGGCATTAAGTTCATGCCAACAGGTGGAATCAATGAAAAGAACATGAGAGATTATCTTTCTTATGACAGAATTGCATGTTGTGGTGGTAGCTGGATGGTCAAAGGTGATCTTATTAAATCATGCGCCTTTGATAAGATTGAGGATATGACAAAAGAAGCCGTTAAAGTTGTTAAGGAAATCAGAGGATGAAAGACCCAATACTGATGCACAGAATGATCAGGACAGCGTAAGGGAATCTGTAAATGCATGGATATCCGGGCTCGGATATTTCTAAGATGAATGTTATAACACAGGGCGTATAAACACTAATGTTTATGCGTCCTTTTTTTATTTTTAAAATATATTGACACGGTGTCAGAAAATGATTATAATTCATATTGACACAAAGTCAGAATAAAAAATCAGGAGACAGATATATGCCAAAAGGATCACCGGAAAGAACCGCAGCAAGAAAAGAAGAAATCATAAGTGCCTGCGAGAAGCTGTATCAGACCATGAGCTTTAAAGATATCACCCTTAAAGAGATCGGGAATGAAACATCCTTCTCAAGACCGACAATATATAACTACTACCAGACAAAAGAGGAAATATTTTTGGCCCTTTTTGAGAGGGAGTACATTCGCTGGAATGAAGAATTACAATCTATTCTTCAGGAAAATGAGAAGCTTTCCAAGGAGCAGCTTGCAAACAAGCTTGCATCATCCATAGCAAACAGGCAGCAACTGCTAAAACTTCTCTCCATGAATAACTATGATATGGAGGAAAACAGCAGACCTGAACTTCTTACATCTTTTAAGGTAGCTTATGGCGAGTCTATGAAAAATGTATGCAGGATAATCACAAAGTTCTGTCCGGAGAAATCGGTGCAGGAGATTCAGGATTTTATATATGTATTCTTCCCTTTTATGTTTGGTATTTATCCTTATACCGCAGTAACGGATAAACAGAGGGAAGCCATGAAACAGGCAAATGTGGACTATGTATATCAGTCCATTTTTGAGATAACAAATAACTGCCTGCTGAAGCTTTTATAAAGCGAGGCAGACTAATAAAAACACTAATTTCAAGGAGGAAAACTAAAATGGCAAGTTTACCTAAGATCGCTCTTGGTGCATGGGCATGGGGCAACGACGGAACATTTGGAAACAATCTTACAGCAGAGAGCCTTAAGCCTATTTTTGACACGGCAATTGAAAATTGACTTAACCTTTGGGATACAGCCTATGCTTATGGCATCCTATGCCGGAAGGCTCTGCAAGGGCAGAGATCTATAATCCTGTACTTGATAAGCTGGAGATCCTTAATGAAGAGCTTAAGAAACTTGCAGACAAATATGGTGTAGGAATAGCTCAGATCCCGGTTGCATGGGCAATAGCAAAGGGAACCCTTCCTATTATCGGTGTGACAAAAGAAAACCAGGTGCTTGATGCAGTGAAGGCTGCAAATATCACCCTTACAGATGAGGAAGTATCCTCACTTGAAAATGTAGCTGATAGTCTGGAACTTAATGTGATCCGCTTTTGGGAAAAGGAGATGAAATAATATGGCAAAGAAAAATATTGGAGCAACACTTGCGTTATATCCATGTCCTGTGATCGTGGTTGGAGCAATGGTAAATGATAAACCCACATGGACTCTTGTTGCACATGCAGGAACTGTGGCACACAGTCATCTGATGGTATCCCTGGTACAGGCACACTATATCAATAAGGGAATCCGTGAGAATAAAAAGCTTTCCGTAAATGTGGTAGATGAATCATGGCTTTCAAAAGCGGATAAGATGGGAACAATCAGCGGAAATAAAGAAGATAAGTCTGAGGCTTTTGCATGGACAATGGGCGAAAACGGAGCACCTCTTATTGATGAAGCCAAGGTTTCCATTGAATGTGAAGTTGATGGGAACTATGAACTTGAAAACTTCGACCACTTTATCTGCAAGATCCTTGCCACCTATGCTGATGAAGCAGTTTTAAACGAGCAGGGCAAGATCAACTATCATACCTTTAAGCCGGTATTGTTTGAATTCCCGACCTATGAGTATTTCGTTACCGGAGAAAAGGCCGGAAACTGTGGAAAGATGAACTGATTTTTCAAGTCTCTGACCTTTTATGGTCAGAGGCTTGTTTTATATAAGAAGAAAGGACAAAAAATGACAGGAAAAACTTTAGTGGCTGTTTTTTCAGCAAGCGGTGTAGGAAGAAGCGACGAAGAACTTCATAAGAATGTAAAGGGTGATGTGAAGTGGGAAAAAGGCACACAGATCAATCGCTCGGATGAAGCTGTGATTAAAAAGTGGCTTGATGAAGTACTTTAAACGGAAAGGAGTCAGATAATGAAATATACAAAGCTTGGAAATTCAGATTTAAATGTATCCCGTATATGCATGGGCTGCATGGGGTTTGGCGATGCAACGAGAGGGCAGCATAGCTGGACGATTGACGAAGAGCATTCTAGGGAAATCATAAAAAGAGGGCTTGATCTTGGAGTTAATTTCTATGATACGGCGATAGCATATCAGAGCGGAACCAGTGAGCAGTACGTAGGACGTGCACTTAGAGATTTTGCAAAGCGCGAGGATGTGGTTGTTGCGACTAAATTTCTTCCAAGGACGCCGGAAGAGATTGAAAAAGGAGTTAGTGGTCAGCAGCATATTGAAAACATGATAAATACGAGCCTTCAAAATCTTGGGATGGACTATGTGGATCTGTATATCTATCACATGTGGGACTGGAATACGGATATTTACGATATCATGGATGGACTGAACCGTATCGTGAAAGCAGGCAAGGCAAGATATATTGGCATTTCAAACTGCTTCGCATGGCAGATTGCAAAGGCTAATGCTCTGGCGGAAAAAGAGGACTTTGCAAAGTTTGTTTCGATCCAGGGGCATTATAATCTGATCTTCCGTGAAGAAGAGCGTGAGATGGTGCCTTATTGTGAAGAAGAGAATATCGCACTGACTCCTTATAGCGCATTGGCAAGCGGAAGGCTTTCCAGAAAGGCGGGCGAAGGGGATACCAAAAGAGCTGTTGAGGATGTATATGCGAAGTTTAAGTATGATGCTACAGCGGATCAGGATGCTGTGATAATAAACCGTGTGGCAGAACTTGCCGAGAAACATGGTGTGACCATGACAGAGGTATCCCTTGCATGGCTCCTTACCAGGGTGACGTCTCCTGTGGTAGGTGCGACCAAGCTGCATCATATAGAAGGGGCAGCAAAGGCTGTGGACATTGAACTTACGGATGATGAACTGAAGTATCTCGAAGAGCCATATGTGCCACATCCGCTTGCAGGTGTTATGGCACAGAATAAGAGAAGTGATGCTTCAAAGAAACATGTATGGTCTACCGGAGACCAGAAAATTGGAAAGTGAGGTAAAACGCAATGAGCGAGAAAATTGTACAGACAGCAGGAAGAGATCAGCTTGGTGAGTTTGCTCCGATGTTTGCACACTTAAATGATGATGTACTCTTTGGTGAAGTGTGGAATGAGGAAGCGATTGATGTTAAGACCAAATGCATTATTACAGTGGTTTCACTTATGGCATCAGGCATCACAGACTCATCGCTTTCATATCACCTTCAGAATGCGAAGGATCACGGAGTCACAAAGGAAGAGATTGCAGCCATCATAACCCATGCCACCATGTATGTAGGATGGCCAAAGGGATGGGCGGTATTTCGTCTTGCAAAGGAAGTATGGCAAACTGAAATAGAAAGGTGACGCAAAATGAAGAAAAAGATGGCAGTACTTGCAGCTGTTTTGTTAGCTATTGGTCTTACGGCATGTGGGAATAGCGAGGGTCAGGCGGCGAGTGATACAGCTCAGACTATACAGGCTGAGAGTTCACAGGAAACAGAAACTGCGAATAATACTGAAGAGGAAGCACAGCAGGTCGTGACAAGTGAAGCTGCTTCAAACACAAATGATGAAAGTGCGGATGATACTTCTTCGGAAGAGACTGGTAGCTCCAAGGAAAACAGTGGTGTTCTTGTAGTATATTTCTCAGCAACCGGAACCACAAAGGGTGTTGCGGAAAAGATTGCAGGAATCACAGATGCAGATACCTATGAGATAAAGGCTGCACAGGAATATACAGATGCAGATCTAAACTGGAACGATTCAAACAGCCGCTCAACTAAGGAACAGAATGATTCAGCGGCAAGACCTGAGATTGGAAGTGATGCAGTATCGCTGGATGGATATACAACAATCTATATTGGATACCCTATCTGGTGGGGAGAAGAGCCGCGCATCATGGATACATTTGTGGAGAGCTACAGCTTTGATGGCATTACAATGATACCTTTCTGCACCTCAAGCAGCAGTGGAATAGGAAGAAGTGGTCAGAATCTTGCAGATAATGCAGGAAGTGGTACATGGATTGATGGAAAGCGTTTTGGCGCAGGAGCATCTGAGGATGAGATCAGATCCTGGATAGATGGCATGCAGTAAAGAAAGAGTGAGGAAGTGAGGACGGGAACATGCAGAGAAAACAAAATATCATGTTAAAAAGAATAGTGGATGTCTGTATGACCGTCCTCTTATTATGTCTGATGGCTTATCAGGTTACAGGCGAAGCATTGCATGAGTGGATCGGAATTGGCATGACTGCACTCGTCATTATCCATCAGCTCCTTAACAGGAAGTGGTATGGTGCGTTATTCAAAGGTAAATACAATCCATACAGAATAATAACGACAGTAGTGAACATAGCCCTTCTTTTATCCTTTGCCTTGACTGCTTTCTGTGGTATGTCCATGAGTGGTCATGCAGTACCTTTTCTGTATGGAATGACGAAGGTTTCCTTTGCCAGAAGGATGCATCTGTCCATGTCACACTGGGCATTTGTACTTATGGGACTGCATCTTGGAATGCATATTCCGGTAATGTTTGCAAGGCTACACCTTACAGACAAACTGAAGACGGTGATATCTGCAGCATTATGTGTTGTGGCTGGCATTGGATTGTTTTTATTCATTAGGAACGGAATGCCGGATTATCTTTTTTTCCGTGTTCCCTTTGCTTTCCTTGATTATGAGAAGGCAGGAATATTGGTATTTGTTGAAAATGTCCTAATGCTTTTATTCTGGGGATTTATTGGAACCGAAGCTGCGGTCTTATGTAGAAACTCTCAGATGAAAACAGAAGATAAAAAGAATCCGCTATTGCCTGTGGTATTCATTATGGGGGCAATAATCATAGGACTTGTGATCAATATGATATCTGGCAGCACATCCGGGCAGAATTTTGACGAAGATGGATGGAACAGAGCCTTACGGCGATAGCAAAGCTTGAGCCTGATGCAGACATGGGCGAAGGATTATCGGTACACTATTCAGGTGGCTCTACTCTCTCGGATGATATTCAGAAGTGGTTGGAAGTTAATGGTATCAACAAATAAGAAGGTAGGGTGATTTTTATGAAGATAACTATACTTATGGGAAGCCCAAACAGAAAAGGATCAACAAGTATTCTTGTGGATGAATTTAATAGAGGAGCAGAGGAGGCAGGTCATACATGTGAAGTCATAGATGTGTGCCATGCCAATATACATCCCTGCATTGGATGTGTAGCCTGCGGTTATGAAGGACCCTGTGTACAGAAAGATGATGTTGAAGATATTAAGGAAAAGCTTCTGTCATCAGATATGGTAGTGTTTGCAACTCCTCTATATTACTATGGCATGAGTGCGCAGTTAAAAACTGTAGTGGACAGGTTCTGTGCTTATAACAGCAGCTTAAACAGCAGGCATTTAAAATCAGCACTTCTTACAGTGGCATGGAATGCGGATGACTGGACTTTTGAAGCCCTGGTATCGCACTATAAAACTCTTGTCCGCTATATCAATTTCGAGGATAAAGGGATGATTCTGGGATATGGATGTGGCACTCCATCTATGACAAAAAGAAGCAGATATCCGGAGGATGCATACAGGCTGGGAAGGAACTTGTGAACAATGAAAAATGTATTGATATTATCTGCAAGTCCAAGAAAAGAGGGTAATTCGGATATCCTTTGCCGGCAGTTTGAAAAAGGTGCCAAAGAGGCGGGACATAAAACAGAGATGATAGCGACTCATATAGCGCTAGATTCCTTTTTTCTATATAATTGAAAGAGTGATTATTTGGGAAAAAGAGGCATATATGGAGACTTCCAGAAAGACAATAAATGTAGTAGCTGCGCTGATTAGAGATGGTAAAAGAGTCTTTGCCACAGCCAGAGGATATGGGAATTATAAAGGCTGGTGGGAATTTCTTGGATATGAGATCAAGAAAAGGATGGCATAAGCTTAACAAGAAGTATTGGGGTAGGGGAGACTGATCATAGATGAGAATAGATAAGAGAATGCTTGAAGATATTCCGGCATGGCTTGCTAGGCAGGATGATATTCCTGGCGGATGGCTATATATTGGAGATGAGAAGGAAAGATATCTTCTGGGGCAACCTGGGAGAAGGAACATGCTTGTGTTTGGCGTTAATCCAAGCACGGCATCAGCGGGAGAAAATAATTTGGATCCCACTATTAAAAGAGTGCGGAAGTTTGTTCAAAAGGATCCTACCTGTGATGGATGGATCATGGCGAATCTTTACCCGCTAAGGGCAACGAACCCCGACGATCTGCCTGCCAAGGCGGACAAAAAACTTATCGAGAAAAATCTCAAAGTTCTGGATGCTCTTCAGAAATCTTACTTCATTGACAAGGTTTGGGCTGCCTGGGGAGATCTCATTGATTCAAGGGATTATCTTGGCAACACGCTTTATGACATTCAGGACATTATAAAAGAGGCTGAGTGGTACCACCTTGGAAGTACGACCAGATGGGGGAATCCCAGACATCCGTTGTATTTGAAAGGAGACTCTGAGTTTCAGTGGTTTCCGGTTTTTGATTATGCCTGCGAATGCAGAGATGGGGATATTTGGTGATGAGCATGGATGTAAATGAAAAAGATTGGAAGCTTTTCAGAAAGAACCTTCCTGACTGGCAGGAAAACTACATGGAAAAGTTGATTAAAGAATATATCGAGTTTCTTAGCGGTGACGGACTTGCATCTGACAAGTTCTGGGAGCTTGAAAAGAAGATCAAAAAAGATAAGAAGAATCCAGGAGTTCTGTTGCAGGATGTCAGAAGATCCAACTTTCATATGCATCTGGCATCATTGGTGGGATATGAGGTTATCTCTATGAAGGACCTCGAGGGAATCAGTGACGAGACTAAAGAAATAGTAGAGCGTATGCTTAGGTGACTCATGATGGATAAGGTTGAGAATGCTATAAAGCGTATAAATGAAATGGAATCTATCTTGGATGAAGCTTTGAGAAGAATGGATAACGCTGAGGAAGCACCACAAGATCTCTTGGAATATCAGACAGAGATCAAGAAACTTGATGAATATTATTCCAGCCAGGATTGGAAAGATGATTATGCCCTGGATGAAGAGGGGCTTTTGCCAAAAGATCTGAAGCGCGGAGTGCTCTCTGAGGATGGAATTTATGATGCGCTTGAGCGGAACAAGGAATTGATGGAAAGGATAAGGGGAACGAGAATGGTTAAACATGTGATTTTATGGACACTTAAGGATGAACTTTCTGCAGAAGAAAAGATGACAATTAAGCAGGGAATCAAGGAAGGCCTTGAAGGATTAAAGGGCAAGATCCCTGGAATCGTTGATATCAAGGTTAATATCAACGGCCTTGAGTCTTCAAATGCAGACCTTATGTTGGATTCAACTTTTGAGAACGTAGAGGCACTTAAGGGATATTCAGTTCATCCTGAGCACGTAGCTGTAGCTGATTCCAAGGTAAGACCTTATACCAAGATCAGAAGCTGCCTGGATTTTGAGGTTTAAAATGAGATATATTGACTCATTTAAGTTTCCAGGAGTGGAAAATGAAGAGCAGTTTGTAAACTATATAAGAAGAACGTGCTATACCTCGTTCTATCCGTTTGGGGTGTTCGCAGAGAATGAGCTGCGGGAGCTGTCTTTTTCTGAAATAACGATTTTGTATGGAAACAATGGCTCAGGAAAGAGCACAGCCCTGAACCTTATGGCAGAGAAAATGAAAGCCGAAAGAGATACATTGTTCAACAGAAGTAGTTTCTTTGGTGATTATATCGGTATGTGTGATTTTGAGATGCCACATGAAGGCAGACCTGAAGAAATCAGGATGATTACAAGTGATGATGTATTTGATTTTATGCTCAACTTAAGAGCACTGAACGATGGCGTTGACCGGAAGAGAGAGCAGGCTTTTGATGAATGGATTGAGAATAAGCATTCAAAGTTTCAGATGAAATCATTGGATGATTATGAGCTGCTCAAGAAAGTTGTGGATGCCAGATCCAAGACACAGTCAAAGTATGTCAGAGATACGATTGGAAATAACATTATAGAGCACAGCAATGGAGAAAGTGCTCTGCAATATTTCTCCGAAAAGATTAAAGATAATGGACTTTATCTGTTGGATGAGCCTGAAAACTCACTCTCGCCTCAGAGGCAGTTGGAATTGCTTGAGTTTATCCAGAATTCAGCAAGGTTCTTTGGATGCCAGTTTATAATAGCAACACATTCCCCATTTTTGTTGGCGTTAAAAGGTGCACTGATTTATGACCTTGATGAAAGGCCAGTAGATATCAAAAAGTGGACGGAGCTTGAGGGAGTAAGGACTTACTTTGAGTTTTTTGAAAAGCATAAAAACGAGTTTTGATGAGGATTTGAACATGAATGAAATGGAAATGAAAGCAAGAGCAAATCACAGAAACGGAAATAACTGTTCTGCATCGCTCGCCATGGCATTTGCAGAGAAGCTAGGAATGTCTGAAGCTGAGGCTAAGAGCTTTGCCCCGGCGCCAAGGAGCATAGATGGAAAGAAAATGATATTCCAACCGAGGCGAATCCAGTTACATTGGCGCTTCTCTACAAAGCGGCACAGGAGGTCGATGAAGCAGGCGACACACAGCAGGCTCTTGACTGTTGCAGGATGGTCTATGACCTGACAGCTGATGAAGAAGTTGGGAAAATTATTAGCAAGATAGTAAGGTGAAAACTGATGAATGAAATGGAAATGAAAGCCCGACTTATTGTTGATGATATAAAGAACGAAGAGGGTACAAGCCCTGTTGTCATTTTTAAGAGAATGGCAAAGAAGGAGTATGTGAGTATCCACGGACCGGAACACCACATACTTGATGGAGCATGTCTTTTGGTGGCATTCAAGAATGCCGGTGGCGACATAGATCTTGATGAAGCCCTTGAAAAGCTGATCAGAGAAGGACTTAGGATGTCTGGAGCAATGTGTGGACTTTGGGGAGTCTGCGGTGCTGTAACATCAATCGGTGCAACTCTTTCCATAATTGATGGAACTGGGCCTTTGTCTGTTGATGGTACCTGGGGAAATCATATGCGGCTCACATCGGCGGCTCTCAGCGACCTTGGGGAGATAAACGGTCCTCGCTGCTGCAAAAGAGACGCCATGATTGCCTTTAAGAATGGCATAAAATATGTGAATGAGCACTATGATGTAAAGCTGGAGTACGAGGAGCAGGAATGCGAATTCTATTCCCGGAATCAGCAATGTATAAGAGAGAAGTGCCCATTTTATCCTGCATAATAAACGAGAGGAGTGTATGAAAAATGTCAGAGTTTAATGTTGGGGTCTGTAACGACAACGAAGTTATAAAAGAGATTTTCAAAGAGTATTCCCAGATAAAAGGTGCGGAGAGCTGCTTTGTCTCTTTTGACAAGGAGCTTGCTGATCTGGATGGATATTACAAAGGTGGAGCACTGCTCCTTGGAAGCGAGGACGGGACTCCTGTTGGAAGCATTGCTATCAGGAAGATTGATGATGTTATCTGTGAAGCCAAGAGATTATTCATCAAGCCTGAGTTTCGCGGTAAAGGCTATGCGAGAGTAATGCTCAATACCATGCTTGATAAGGCAAAAGAGCTTGGATTTAAGGAAGTTACTTTTACTACCAAGCCTGAAGTGATGAAGGTTGGATACGAGCTGTATAAGCGTATGGGCTTCGAAGAGGTTGGAGAGAAAGACGGAATCGTCAGCATGAGGATGGGATTATGAGATATCTGAAATGGCTGAATTTGATACCGCTTATTATGTTCTTCATAGTAGATCAGCTGAGAGGAACACTTATCAGCAGGTATTTACTTATCATAATTGTTGCACTTGGAGTTATGAATATGTTTCTTGCAAAAAGCATGAAGGAGTATGTGATTTCTTCTCTGATGCTTGTTGCATCCACGGTAGTGGGAATGGTTCTTTACACGTATTATTACTACTATTTTGTCAGTGCTAATTCTGAAGCGCCGATTTTTGGTGCGGCTCTCATGATGGTTTATGGCTTTATAGCGTTTGTAGTTGTCGCGGTTGGAACTGTTGTGGTGGTAATAAAAGAGAGAATGGCTGAGAAAAAGAAACAATGAGACGAAAAGAGATTTTTATCGTAGCTATGCTAATGTTTGCCCTTGTGTTTGAGGGCTGCGGAGCTAAAACTGAATCGGATGTGACAATTATCGGTGGTGCGGATGGTCCAACATCTGTTTTTCTTGCTTCGAAGAATGACAAGAATAGTTACACACAGATTGACCAGGAGACGGCGAAGCTAATGATGGAGCTTGACGATGACCATGTGGTCGTGGATGAACAGTACAAACGTGGGAAGATGGACAAGGATACATATTTATCAGAGATGAAGGATGTTACCTCCAAGCTGGAAGAGCTGCGAGGCATTCTTACGGAAATTGAAAAAAGAAAAACGACAGGAGAGTATAACCTGAATGCCAGCATTGAAGTGGAGAAAAAGCTGAAGGCTGTCGTGGATCTTGATTCATTTGATAGTGATACGCTTAAGCTTATTCTGGATAGAGAATTTCCATCAGCCTGCCGGAATGTACCAGACAAACGGTAACAGAGAGAAAAAGAAGCTGGAAGAAAGGCAGGGATGATTATGTTTGGAACAATATGGATGTTCTCAGATCAGATAGATGATGAGGATCTTCTATTTGCTCAGAAGTCATTCATCACTATCACTATGGCAATCGAGTATTACGGAATGAGCTATAAAGCTGTCAATCATGCAGCTGATTGTGCAGGTGCCATATATAAGTAATAGCATTTGGAAATGCAGTTCAATGTACAGGAAAACTTCAGCTCAAAAACGTGAGACAGTTTTATGCATTGATATCAAAGGCTATATCAGGGCTGAGACATCATTACAATGTGATTGTCGAAGATATTAGCGATGAAATATTTGCAGAATTGGAGAAAGTTTAATAGCTGGTACAGCGATAGCATATTACAGCAAGCATCACGGCAATACAAAGAAGGTGCTGGATAGATAAAACAAATTAAAAAGACAGCCGTGTGGCTCGGTTAGGGGATCACATCTAGAATAGATCCCAGGCTCTCGACTGTCTCTGATCACTATAACAGATGCTGACATGTTTGAACATATCATAAAAGATACTAAAACAATTAGACTGGCTTCGGCTGGTCTTTTTGTGTTATGAAAAAGTTTTACTGACATTAAAAAAAATTAGCCCGTATAATGAATTATGATTCAAATGAAGGAGGAAACCATTTATGAAATTTGCTATGTTATGTTGGACCTTTGGGTTCTTGGGGGAATTTCTATATCTGTTATAGGAGTTGTATTAACAAAGCAAAAAAGGAGATTTATAGATGGAATTTAAGACAGTTATAGAATCAAGAGAGTCTGTTCGTAA
>NZ_ATVV01000016.1:0-109241 GCF_000420905.1 Butyrivibrio sp. AD3002
ACTGTTGAGCGAGAAATCAATCACATGAAGGATAACTTTTGCTTAGCAAATCGTCGTACACGAAACGAGAAAACTCTGCATGCTGACTTGATACTTGCTGGTATCACACAGCTTATCTCCGTTGTGCTTGCCGACAAGATTCATCATCATGAATACATCAGAAGCCTTAAGCCTCTTATAGCATAGGACTTACCAACTTAATAATGTTTTAGCTTTATTCAAGTGCGCCTAAAACCAGATTTTTTCTAAGTTAAGAGCATGGCTTTCAAAAAATGCATTCCGTAATGCTTATGTTAAAGTTGCGCATATACTTTTACTGAGTTTCGCAATTACCTATATTTAAATACTTTCTTATATCTTCTGCCAAAAGTTCATAAATACTTATCTGTTCTCCACCATTTTCAGCCGTAATCTCTCCATGTAAAAAAGCTGAAAACATGCGAGCTGTTTCAGAATTTAAGTTTGAATCTGCCACAACATCATTAAGGATTAGATTGTAAGTATTATCACTCTTAGCAGTATCCTCTTCATTAAAGTTCTTAGCTGCTTCATTAAATGCTTCCAAAGGCGAAAATTCAGGTTCTCCGGCATAAAATTCATCTACGCTTAGCCCAAATTCTTCAATATATTTTTTTACCTCAGAATCATATTCCTGCTTTGGAATCCAGGGCATACCTCCTTCTGTAAGTATCTGCTCAACAGTAAGCGAGTCAATGCCACTATCAAAAATTTCATATGAATAGATGGTTTTACCATCATCCTGACCAAATGAAAATGTAGTTGAGTACAAATAAACCTTGTCTCCCCATTCATTCCACTTATCACTCATTGAAGATAGATCAATACCATTATCTCCACCACAATAGGTCGAAGGTATTGCCTCTGCATAACACTCATCTGTATAGAAAAGATCGCAACGCTTTCCATCTTTATCCACACCGGCGCAATCCGTATCCATTCCACAGCCGGCATATGCCGTCATAGATCCAAAACTAATTCCATATTTGTTTATCGCCCCAGCATTTCTGTAATGCCATATTTCCTCAGTGCAAAACTGAAGTTTGCCATCAATATATTTGATAACAATTGCACAATCCGTATCACCCTCATATTCTGACATTTCAGTTGAATCAGAAAATGATATAAGTAGCTCTGGAATACCATCATTTCCACAATCTATATAGGCATATTGAAAGTCATGATAATTGTGTTCTTCAAATCCACCATTCTCAGAAATAGCCTTTATAACATCCCGGAAGACATACCCCTGACCAGCAACAAGTCCATCCATCGCGTAATTATCAAAATATAACTCTTCTTCCAAATGTAGAAATCTCTCGTATGCTGCCATGCTTTCATCACTTAGAAGTTGCTGTTTATCAAGGTTATTATTGTCAGAAGAATCAGCATTATCAGCAACCACGAGCTCAGAATCTGGATCTTTCTTAGCCTCTAATACTGTTTCTTCCACCGTAGACATATCCTCATTATTATTCTTTTCATCCACAATCGTGTTTTCTGTATCAATAGTTGTATATCGATTTGAACACGCCATCAAAAATACTAAATTAGCGCTTATTAATAACAGTATAATTTTTCTTTTTCTCATAATTTTGTTCTTTTTCTAATAAATTGATATACAATCGACACTAATTCCATTTATCTATTCCAACGCGCTCCTTTAATATCAATGTCGCTTGAGGATTAGTTCTTGCCAGCCCTTCAAAATCGTCAAAATTTCTAGGTAACTGTGATACACCATTTGCATCATAATCACAATAAACATATTTTGAAGAAACCAGAATTGACTCAGTGACACCATGTCCTCCACCAGACAGACAGTACTCTTTACCATTTCGTGCATATCTGCATAGTTTTGAATAGTGCGGAGCAACATAACAGTTTTCAAAGTCGAAATATAATAACTGGCTACTACATTCTGAAACAGGGAAAACAGCTGGCTTTCCACTTTGCTTAAATGTTGCAATTCGTTCAAGTCCAGGATTGTTGTACAAAGGTTTTAACACCCACCACTCCATTCCTTGCGGCGGTGACACAGGGATTGCAAAAGAACAATTAATGTTATCAATTACAGAAAGCTCTGTTATAGCGCATTTACGATTAAAATCAATTGTCTTTATACGAGACACGGATTTTATTTCGTCCTCCATGACTCCTGACGATTTTTGATAAATCCGACAGACAGATGATATTTGCACCCCCTGGGCCTTGTCATAGAAATCCGTGTTCATTACTACTGCATATTTATCCTGGCCACAAACAACCCTGCATATATGTGAACTGTCATCTTCATGGAGCGCCAGAGATAGAATTTTATGCTCTCCTCCTTCATTGACTCTATACGCTGTTTCTATGGTCTCTGATTCCCTGCAGAAATAGAAAAGTTCATCTCCATATATGTAAATATTCTTGAGTAACAGAACACCTTTCTTTTGATTAATCTTATATGCCTTTACTTTTTTATTTACTATATCGCAACATACTATACGATTAATCCATTCACTATCATCCCATGTATAACCTGTGCCATATTCAGCGAACCAAACTCCTTCATTATTAAATCCAAGCAGAAATGAATAATTATTGCAATCCGGCAGCTTTTCCTTAACCAGAAAATTTCCAGTTTCTGTCATAAATTGCAGCATATTTTTGTATGGATCCCAATACAAAATCCAATCTCTGTTTACTTGCATTCTCCCTACAAAGTCCTCGTGCCCAGAATTAAAATAAAACTCTTTATGAGCCGGTACGGAATCAAGGTCTGTAAAAATATCTTCCAACTCGCGTTTATGAATTGCATCCTGGTCTTCTTGCAACCTCCACCCGTAATCAAATTCTGATTTAGCTTTTTCCAAACTATCATATTGATAATTATTGTCTAAATCTACATTATCAAGAGATCCTTCTGATACAATATCGCCATCATATTCATTCCCACATTTCGTTATTATAATCAGCCTAGTATTCTCATCCCACTCTGCTGAAATAACATCGCCTTCACTAAAATTGGAATACTGATATAGTTTTGCAAGTCCATCAATTCTTCCTTTTGCTTTAGAATGCATTTTCGCCTGATACTGGTTGTGCTCATATTGTACCGTAACCGATGTACCCGCTCCTATATCAAAATCCTTTCCAAATGTCATAATTTTATATTGAACATCTGTATGTCCCAACTTTTTTATAGCTTTCATATTTCCCCCTTATTCCTCAGTTATTTTTTCAAACAACAAATGACCTTCGGCATAATCGTAAAACACATGTATGCGATCACCTTCATGTAAATCATTATCACTAAACAAAGCTCCAAGCCTATCTACTCTTCCTTTTATAGAATTGTGCATTTTAGCATTATAAATTTTTCCGTTGTATTCCACTTTCACATACTGTCCAAGTCCAATATTAAAATTCGTTCCTAATACACATATCTTATATTTTACATCAGTAGCACCTAAAACTTTTACTTTTTCCATGTTATGATCAAGCACTTTCTCACCTTGCATTTTGGAATCCTTTTCTCCTGATGCAGTAACTGTAGAAAGTGCTGTAGTCTCATGTAATAATTTTATTCGCTCTTCATCATTACCTGCACTTCCGTCTATCAATGAAACAAATACTTGAAAGAATGGTCTCCATTGTGTTAATTCCTCTTCATCAATAAACTCAGAAAAAACATCTGGTACTATTTCCTCAGTTGCCAGCGCTCGTATATCGTTCATCTCCAATCCTGATATTTGTCTTATAATAATATTATACAAATTCTCATCAGCATACTGCAGGCATAGTGTTGCAAAAAGAAGATTCCGTGTAGCTGTATTATCCCAAAGTGATTTTGGTGTTATGTACCGAAGAAGCAGATATGCATTAAACAGTCGCTTTATTGCCCTTGGATTTGCACCAATAGAACATTCAATCAAATTTTCACAATTTGATAGCTCATTATCATCACTTTGTATTCCTATCTCCTCCAAACAGTTTTTCACGTAACGAGTTATATTATAATTTGCTACAGGGAGTCTAAATGGTACCTGTATTATTTTATCAAAAAAGTTTTTTCCTTTATCTTCATCATCAAATCCATACTTAGCTTCCACTCCACTAACAACGACATCATAATCAATAGCCAGAATAAAAACGCAATTTGGACAATCCAAAAATAATTTCAAAACCTCAAGAAGTTCTACTGCTCTACGAGGTTCAAGCCGATCTAAATCATCAATAAAAATCACAATCCGACTTTTTTCTCTCTTTATCAGCGTTTCCTGTATATAACTTTCGAAACGTTCACGCATATTGCGCATTGCTTCTATCGGATTAAAGTTCTTCTCACCGCCGCTAAGTCCCCGTTCCAAATTATCCGCAATTCTTCCCCCAAGCTGAGAGTCCACTATAGACAGTAATATTTCCTTTGATGCAGATGTAACTTTCCTAAAACCTTGTGTAAGTCGTGATATCTCATCTTTATCAGATTCAGACAACTCGAGCTCTGAGCATAAATACTCCAAAAATGACAACGCCAGCTCATCATCCATATGGAACTGAGAAAATTGCCAGGTGTTAAACCAAATCATTTGTATATCATCGCACTGTTTTAAGGAATCCCTAACAATATTCATCACTGTAGTTTTCCCTGTCCCCCATGCCCCCTGTATAGAAATTGTCATTGGCGTACGGCATGCGGATATAAACTCGGTAAGCCCTTTAGTATATTGGCCAATATCAAACAAATCCTCTACAGATGCCACATCAGTAAAACCAATATTACTTTTTTTCATCGTCTAGCTCCTTGAAAAATCAACAATTATTGTTTCTGTCTCACAACTTAGATAATCTTAAACACATCTGAATAGCAATCTTACATACCTTCATGCCTTATGCCCGCCGATTTGCTTTCCTCTCTCCAATCCGGTGGCACCTTCCTGAAGCGAAGTGCCTTTTACTATGGCGTTTTTCCCGAATTTCTTCTGAATCTCAAGAGTTGCCTTCTGAAGGGCAAGCTGCTTCTCATCGGACTTGGCAAGCTGCTTTTCGTCGGACTTAGTCTGCTCATTTTCACCGTCTCTGCCCTGCTGCCGGGCATCAGCTTTTTGCGGATTCATAACATCAAAAAGTGAAAGCTGTTCGTAAGATTCCTCTGCCATCTTTTGTGAAGCGGTTTCATCAAGTACATGCGATGCGACGATTGTCACTCTTCTTATCAAAAGTTCGGGAGCCACTTTTTCATCATAAATCTTTAATGCTGCATCTATGATATGTCCGGAGAGGGCCGTGAATTCGTCAAGGTTACAACTTCCGTGCGCATGCTCCGGAACCTCTCTTCCATAATAGTCCTTCTTGATTTTCCCCTTGTATTTCTTAGCTATTCCGGGAAGCTTAAGACTTTCCATGTCATAGCCTATGGTCAGAACTATCTGGTCGGTGACCTTTTTCTCCTCCAAAAGCTGCATGGCAAGGGCATCTGCCATCTCCCTTACAATTATCCTAGCCTTATCAAAATCATAGGGACAATGAAGAACCTGACCCTGACTTAGGCTGCTGTTCTCGGGCTTATAAGCCTTTATCATCTCCATCGTACAGGGTTCGTATCCCCACGCATGATCAATGAGGAGCTCAGCGTTAATTCCGAAAAGCTTGTAAAGAAGCTCTTCGTTATGGAATTCCATATCCTTTCCGAGACTGCATCTTGCGATATCTCCCATCGTATAAAGCCCGACCTCGGAGAGCTTTTTCACGTAGCCTCTTCCGACTCTCCAAAAGTCCGTGAGAGGAGTATGATTCCACAGTTTTTCCCTATAGCTCATCTCATCGAGCCCTGCAATTCTGACTCCGTTTTCATCGGGTTCAACATGCTTAGCCACGATATCCATCGCAACCTTTGCAAGGTAGAGATTTGTACCAATTCCCGCAGTTGCCGTAATTCCGGTGGCCTCCTGAACATCCTTTATCATGTCCATTGCCAGCTCCTTCGGAGTTCTGTTATAAGTCCCAAGGTAGCCCGTGGCATCTATGAAAACCTCGTCAATCGAGTAGACATGTATATCCTCGGGGGAAATATACTTCAGGTAGATTTTATAGATCTCAGTGCTTATCTCCATGTATCTTGCCATCCTCGGCACGGCGGCAATGAAATCCAGCTTAAGAGATGGATTTGAAGAAAGCGCGTTGTCATCATCAGATTCTCCGGTAAAAGTTCTTCCCGGAGCGTTCATCAGCCTCTTCGCATTTATCTCCTTAACCTTCTGCTCAACCTCAAAAAGTCTGGCCCTCCCGGGGATCCCATATTTTTTGAGAGCGGGAGAAACAGCCAGACAAATTGTTTTTGAAGTTCTGCTTCTGTCCGCAACTACGAGATTTGTAGTCAGCGGATTCCTGCCAATATCATGGCATTCGACAGAGGCATAAAAGGACTTCAAATCTATGGCAATATATGCTTTTTGTTTTTCGTTTTGAGACATAGACTTAAGTATCAGTGTATATTGTCAAATACCTTAATTTTTATTTCAGTAGTCGGCATCGCTGCGATGTCATTTGAAATATTAACATTTCCCTCATACATTGATGAAACAAGTGCCTTGTAGTCATCAATGGTAAAGTTTTTCATGGACCAGGTATCCATCGGAAGCTGTACATAATTCGCTTCAGGGTCATCGCCCGAAACAATTCCCAGACTCATAATTTTGCCTGCGTAGTTGTCCCAGTTTCCGTCGAACAGATCTGTAAGCGCTGCCTTTATTGACGGAGCAATTCCCTTCATGGCAGAAGTCACACAGATTCCGTCTCCGTAAAGACCGTCCAGAGATACAGACTGATCGACATCAACACCTATGATCTTGCCGCCTGCCTTCTTTGCAGCTTCTCCTGCTGATGTGAAAATTCCGCCGCCGCAAGAAAATACTATCTCTGTGCCATTCTGGTACCAGGTATCCATAACTGCGGTAATCGACTCATCGCCGAAGAACTGCCCTCCGTATACATAGTTTACTTCAACTTCCGAGGTATTTCCAAGTTCCTTTGCCGCATCGTCGGCGCCCTGGATGAAACCGTAACCGAATCTGATAACCGCAGGAACTGCCATTCCACCGAGAAATCCAAGCTTTTTGTATCCTTCCTTAACTACAGCATAGCCCGCCATATATCCCGCGAGCCCTTCGTTATATGTCAGAGAGCAGGTGTTCTGAGGAAGCTCGTAGACTCCTGCGCTTTCGAAATCGCCCTGACTGCAGTCAACCACGATAACATGAACATCTTCGTTACTGCCGGCCCAGTTTGCAAGGACTTCTGCAAACAGATACCCGGGCACTACTATTACATTAAAGCCATCAGCTACCGCATTATCAATAGCAGCAATTCTGGCATCATCAGTGTCCTCGGTGGGTTTGTAGTACTGGAAATCCACACCTCTTTCCTCCGCAAACTCTTTTGATGCCTCATAGGTCGTCTGGTTAAAGGACATGTCCGTGACATCACCGGAGGTAGTAATCATCGCTATCTTGTAATCTCCGCTATCGCCGCCCTTGCTCTTCGAAGATGCGCCGCAGGCAGTCACGCTGATTAAAAGTGACAGAGTAAGTAACATTGCTATAATTTTTTTCATCTTGTGCCTCCTATTTTCATAGTTCTACAGCAGTCTGAAGTGCGATTTCAATCATATCCGTGAGAGTTGTCTGCCTCTCCTCCGGAGTTATATTATCCTTTCTGAAAAGATGATCCGAGACGGAAAGGATAGAGAGCGCATTTTTCCCGGCATCAGCGGCATTCATGTAAAGACCGGAGGTCTCCATTTCAGTCGCAAGTGTGCCAAAATCTCTGTAGCGCGCATACCTGTCCAGAGTGTCCGAGTAGAAAATGTCAGTCGAAAAGACATTTCCTACATGATATCTTACGCCTCTTTCTCTTGCTTTGTTCACAGCTCTCTCTAAAATGCTGTAGGAAGCTGTAGGACAAAAGCACCCCACCAGTCCATATTGTTGTCCGTAAGAGGAATCGTAATGAGCCCCCACCGCAAATATCAGATCTCGGGCTCTTATGCTATCCTGCAGTGCTCCCGCAGTGCCGATTCTTATGATGTTATCAACATCAAAGAAATTGTAGAGTTCATAGGTATAAATACAAATTGAAGGGATTCCCATTCCATGCCCCATCACGGACACTTCCTTGCCTTCATATTTTCCTGTGTAGCCAAGCATCCCTCTGATCTCATTTACACACTTTACATCCGTAAGATAATTCTCCGCCACGAATTTTGCCCTGAGCGGGTCTCCCGACATTAGAACTGTCTTCGCGAAATCACCTGGTTCTGCACCTATATGCGGTGTTGCCATAGTTACTGCCTCCTCATTAGTAAATCTCCTTTCATTTTACTATATTTCGTCCCAGGATAATCTTAAACAAGTATAAAATATGAAAAGGGACTCATGCCCCAAATGAACAGGCAAAAGTCCCTTGAAATCATATACCCTTCAGAATCTCCTTAAGGTAATCCATATATTTTTATAATTGTGTTTATCCCTTGGGCCAGTTATCGGGGTCTTTGTAATAAAGCTGTCCAGCGTAATCCATCATGTATCCGAAATCATCAACCGGTGCAAATTCAAAGTCCTTGTAAAATGTGCCGTCGGAATAAAAGAGTCTGTAAATCTCGCCGTCTTCTAAGATGGGATCCTTATCCCTGAATTCGACGTAGCCTGTAGCCTCCACAAAGCCATCCGCATCATGGGCAGTGAATGTTCCCACCGTATCGAATTCCATCCAGGTCGGTGCAATTCCGTCATCGTAGTAGAGATACCAAATTCCGGGAATAGCTGCGGCATGTTTTCCTTCAAAAGTAACTTCGCCTTCTTTTAAATAGGAGTCGTCAATTATCGGTGCTCCAACCGGTGTTAAACCTGTAGGGGCAGCGCTTTTCATATGTGCCAAAGTGCGCTCAAAATCCTTGACATCATTCAGCCTCATGCCCTGAATATCGGGAGACTTCAGGAACCTTGTTGCATCCTTATCTAAGTCATAAGGTTTCGTCTTGTCACTTCCAAATATGTTTATTTCCGCATTTCCTGCCGGTATATAATAATTTGGAAGTATCTCTCCCGTTTTTGGTGAGTAATACATCAGTCCGTACATTGAGTACTCTCCGACCTGCTTCACTTCTCCTTCTTCAACTGTGAAAAGGTGCACAGGATTCCAGGGACAGTCCCCATTTGCAAGCACAAGGTCCGGAATATCATCATCGTTTACATAGATGAGTTCGAAAACCACATCGCTAGCGTCTACAGGTCTGTCTTCCTCCCCAAAACCTTCTTCATACATAGTAGATATAACCGGATGCTGCATGTAATTTTCCAGAAAATCGGCGTAGGCTTTTATGCTATCTGCAGTGCCTAAGAAACAGCTAAAGGTTCCGCCGTAATCCGATTCAAAAAATCCTGCCTTCTCATTGTCCCAGGGATTGTCGTATTTGCTTGTTCTGGAATCATAGGTGGCGTTTCTGTACTCAATTGATTTAGAACCGTCTTCATTCTCTGTTGTCTTTGAGTAATTTATGTTTACTATGCCATTGTCTCTTTCGATTATGCTATCCAGTGTATATCCCTGACTCTTCAGTTCTTTTTCCGCATTGATTCCGTACTTTTCATCCAAGATATCCTCATCTATAAACCTTGCTTCGTATTCGGTGAAATCGCCTTCACTTCTTGAGTAATAATAGTAATACGGCTTCCAGGTGTGCCCTGTCCACATGGGTTTGTCTGACCCTTTCTCATAGTCGCAGTAATTGTCATAGGCATCAATGGTTATTATCAGATCGCCTGTGCTTTGATCCACTTCTGCATAACCCATTCTTGAAACAGATGACTCGTTTAATTTATCCCCGTCAACATAGTAGAGATTCGTCACCCTGCTTGTCACATAGACATCGCTGAATGCAATAAATCGCTTATCCGCACCTTCGATAATTCCAAAGACATTTTCATTATCAGCTGCAAAGCCAAATTCATCATGAATCTGTCTGCATTCGTTCTCGTTTACAAACCAGATGGTTCCTTCACAGGCGCCAAGTTCATCCATGACTCCATCACCGACATAGAAGAAGCCCTCGATTTTTCCATCGGTATCGAAATCGTCCACAAGGAAATATTTGGATACCTTTTCCGGCGACACGCCTGCTGCCTTTGCAACCTTAGCAGTGAAGGTGTCTGTCATCTTTGCAATTTCAATCTGCGACACTACAGGTGCCTTCAGGCCGTCTGAATCCGGCTCGTCTTCATCGGAGGATGTGGATTCATCGATGTCGTTCTTTTCTGTATCGTTTGTTCCGGTGCCTGTTTCTTCGATGTCGTCACCTTGCTCAGCCTGCGCGGAATCTACTTCTCCACCGTTGCTATTGCTATCTGAACCGGGATTATTACTATTTCCGCATGCTGTTGCAGCAAGTGATAAAGTGACTATTGTTATCGATAGTAGTGACAACAAAGATTTCTTTTTCATGCTATCTCCCTCATATCATGTTGTGCCAAGATATATCATGTTTCAACCTTATCTTGGCAATGAAATAGTTCTCATGAACCAAGATATTTCTTGTTTTGACTTTATCTTGGTAACAAAATCTTCCTCCTGTACCAAGATTTTTCTTGTTTTAACTATATCTTGGTAAAAAAAATGTTTTCCTATACCAAGATTTTTCACGTTTCGCCTTTATCTTGGTAATGAAACAACTTTCATGTACCAAGATTTTTCTTGTTTCAACTTTATATTGGTAATGAAATGGTTTTCCCGTACCAAGATATAAGTGATTCTCCTAATATCTTGGCGGTGCCTATACTTAGCCATGCCAAGACACCTCTTGTATCAACAACTATTGTAGACAGGAATCTGCGTTTTAGCACAATTCTTCTATTCCACAGATTCCCACCGATCTACTCATCTGTGCTTTCACACAAATCTTTCATTCCATAGAAAAAGAAATCGAACTTACTTCTTCATCTTCTTCTCATACTTACTGATAAAGTCCAGATTTTCCTTTTCATATACGTTCAAAAGGCTCTCATCAAAATCGTCCGGCTCGGTCATAGGGAAATACCATTCCATTGTCTCAAAGTATTCCTGAAGCTTCTTGTCTTTGAACTTTCTTCCACAGCGGGCATATATCTCATTTCTTGCAATCCTGAGTTCTTCCTCACTGAAGCCCTTTAAGTCATCCTCTGTTATGTATCTCTGGTCGCTGTCGGGAATGAGCTGTCCCTCTGTGATCGTACTCTGATCAATATCCGGCTCGTATGACGGATTCTTTGCAATATAGTCAGGAAGATTGGATTTAAAACAATATGTGCCATTTTCCTCGGTGAAAGTTACACCGTACTCCTTGCCTTCATAGTTGGTGTAAATAATAGTATACTCGCCATCCTCCAACATTCCTTCGTTAACTGTGACAAAGGCCATATTGGTATCGCCATGCTCAGAAATGAAAAGATCATATTTCTCAAGATAAACCCAGTCGAGGTCGTTTACCATTTCATCGTAGTCAAAGCCGGTGGTCTTCTTCACATAATCCCTGACGTCCTTACCGGAAACAACCGTGAGATCAGTGTATATCTCATCATCACCGGTTGCCTTCAAAAATGCATCCCTGACCTCCTTCGTAGCTCCGTGCTGATCAAATCCGGCACCTGTATAGAACACTTCATTCCAGTCAATGTAGTGAGGATCCGTGAAAGACCTTAGCAGGAAACCATAGTAACCGATACTGTTCAGCTTTTTCTCAATTACCCTAAGCTCGGCCGCTGACATATTGTTCTTAAATACCTTCGTGGGCTCCCCACTATCTGCCTCCACGCCATCGCCACTGTCTTTGAAAAGTGTGAGTGGAAGCTCTTCCTTTACCAAACTGTCTTCCTCATTTGAAAAATCCATATCGGTGATGTCCAGTTTTTCTGATTTATCCACATCATCCGTTCCTAATGTATTATGGTAATAGGAGGCGGTTCCGTCATGATTATCTTCTGAAAAATAGTAATCCTCCCATACTTCCTTTGTGCCATCATCGCTTAGATGGCATAACCCAAAGTACTGGTACATAATGCCGCCTGAACCCAGATAGCTGAACTTTCCGTCTCCTGCCCAGTAATAGCAGCTTCGATTAAAGCCATCAAAGACTAAAACAGGCTTATTATCCTTGCAGGTATAGCAGCAATAGACAATTCCTTCATTCCCGGGTCCTACAAAATCTTTTTGTCTGTTTCTTCCAACCACAAGCTCCGGCACACCATCACCGCTGAGGTCTTTTATCAGATAACCGACGGTATCATTCATGATATCTTTTTCAACATAATTCACGTCTTCCAACATTCCCATCGCAATATAGTCGGAAAGCGGACCTTCGTAGTCGTAGCCGTTTTTCAGAATGTCACGATAGGCATCGAGAACAGGCGCGTAAACTTCTTCGTAAGCTGCTATAGAAATCGCATCTGTTCCGGCATCGTTTTTAGCAGAATCAAGTGTGGACAATGAATCATCGCTGTTATTCTCGGATTCTGCATTGGTCTCCTCTTGGGAATTTGCGTCAGCTTCGTTCTGAGCGTCTGCGACATCTTCGCTTTGGGAATCCGCATCAGCTTGCGCATCTGCATTATCTTTATCTGTGTCATCCTTGCCTTCGGAAACAGCACTGTCTTCTTGAGCTGTTTCCTGAGTACTGCTATTCTCATCCTGCGTGTTTGAAGCCTTGTCGTCACCCGCTTTTCCGCAAGCAGTCATATTCAACGCAATCACTGCCGCAAGTGTTAATGAAAATGCCTTTATATAATGATTTTTCATAATCCCTCCATGTGAGCAGTATTAGTATATTTTCATAGTGCAACAACTCTTCTTATCATTTCTGGATTTGTTGTACCTAAGAATTCTCTAAACAATAAATTGTGTTGGTATCAGCCGGTTTGTTGCACCTTAGAATTCTCTATGCAATAAATTGAGCTGCTATCAGCCGGTTTGTTGTTTACAAAAATAGTCGCAACAACAAATCTAACTATTCTTTACGGATTTGTTGTACAGGTGCCTTTTCCCTTACAACAAATATATCCATAGCTGCTCCATTTATTGTATTGCTCATTTTTCCTTACAATAAATTCAAGCAACACTACTTCTTTTGTTGTTTTCCTTATTAATCATAATACATTTCTTATTCTTCACTACCGCCATAAGTAGGTAATTTCCGATTTTCTGCTGATTCCAAGATAATAAACAAGACTTCCGTAACCTATCACTTCACCTTAAATCCCATATCTACAAGATCATCAAGTTCTTCTAGGAAAGAATACCCATAAGGAATATTGTCGAATTGTCCGCTGTCGGTGACCCTGGTTCCGTCTGACAGCCAGTATTCCAAATAGAAATCCATGCCATCCAGTACGAAGTCATCACTCTTAATTTCTTTGATCTTATAGATATTGTACTTATCCAGAATATTGAGAAAAAGCTTGACCTCAGCATCACTCGCCTTGTAATATTTCTCCCAATCATTCGAGAAGTAATATCCGTCAGCCAGCTTTACCACTTGAATCTTGTAGCTATTCGGCACAGCAGCCATCCCACCACCGACAGAAAAGACAAAGTTCGTTAATTCCGGATCTTCTTCGCTATCCAGCACCACGGTGTAGCTTTCTTTCTGCAATTTCAGCATTTCATCATGAGATATGGTTTTCTTGCTCCAGCATCCTATAAGCGAAAAAAGCATAAGTAAAGTTATAGAAACTGCGACAAATAATTTCATAAATTTCATTATGGCTCCCCTCATAACAAGTCCCATGCAACTATATTTAATCATATAAAAAAAGTGGAATCGATTCTATATAAACCTTCTTTTGAAAATACGGAGGAATCTATATATGGACTCCCCCGTATTTTTTATCTTTTTATTCACTTCATCAGCTTGCTATTCTCTTTGCTATCTTTCGCACAGTAAGCTTACTGATTTCTTAGCTATTTTGTATTTAGCCTGCTATTTACTTCGTGATCTTCTGTCCCTTGCCGTTTAAGCCTTTGCCCGGAAGGAATTTCTTGTAAGCTTTAAGTACCTTCTTCGGAACTTTTGCTTTTGCCTTGGCATTTACGCCCTTGAAAGCATTCTTGCCAACTGACTTCTTGGTCAGAAGAACTGTCTTGAACTTTATGTTCTTAAGATTCTTGCAACCAAAGAAAGCATTTGCTCCGATCTTATTTATGTTCTTACCGATAGTTATCTTCTTAAGCTTCTTATTGTTTTTGAATGCATTTGCTGCAATCTCAGTGACCTTATATTCCTTGTTATCGATGGTTATAGTGTCCGGAATTGTAGCGCTTGCAACCTTATTGGACTCAGGCTTAGCATATGTAACCGCTTCTTTCCCTTCATCTACTGATGAGATTGTGTAGGAAGCTCCGCCGTTCTCTATGGCTTCGCCTACAGTATGGGCAGGTGCGGGTTCTTCTACCTTTACCGCTTTTTCTTCCTTTTCTACTTTTCCTGTCTCTTCTTTCTTACCTTCTTCCGGTGGTGTGGATGGCTTTTCATCAGGGAAAACAAATGTAGCTTCTCCATAATATGCGTATTTTGCCTTATCTAATTCTTGCCTCTTTGACTCACTTAGACTCTTGGTAATACTAGTCTTAATGCTGCTTGTAGGAAGTGCTGTAATAGTCATATCAACAAACTTATAGGCCGAATCTAAAGTCAAAACAATAGTTATATCCCATGTACCGTTCTTATCCAAATCAACATCTACCTCGGTAAGTGATTTTTCGACAGCATTAACACTTCCCTCCTCAACACACGCTTCATAATAAGCACAAAAGTAACCTATATTTTTTGTATCGTTTGAAAAATAGCTGCCCTTGGATAAATCCATAGTAGGTGCACCTTGATTTAAACTTGGTGTTTCAGAAATCTCAGGAAGCTTTATTGTAATTGCACTATAATAACGAGTTTTGTTGTTATCAAAGCGATCCCTTGACAAAATACTTAGATAAAGCTTTTTCTGGTCTTTGACAGAATTATCAACATAAGGACCAAATATGTAATTTCCGTCAGAATCCCTGTCACAATACATGTCACAGGATTCATCCTTATCCAAATCATATCCTAGCAGAGGTTCATCAACTCCTTCAACATGCGCTTTTTTATTATATATACTACCATCCCATTCTCTTAAAGCCCTTAAAGTGTCATAGACAATGTCTCCCGACAGGGTATCCATCTTCACACTACCTTTTGACAGATCAAGTGTATATTCTCCCATATCGCAAGGAGGCTTAAAACTCGCCTTAACATACCCTTCAAACATAATTGTATGTGCACCTTTGTAAGTACTATTTACTGTTCCGGCCTGCCATACTACGCGGTCTTTATTATGCTCACTATCGATTGTAAAATCGCTCAGGTCTTCTTTAGGCGCATATACTACAACTTCATAGTGATAATAATGCCCTCCTTTAAAAGTATCATTATTTCCAAAATAGAGTGACGACCCTTGCTCAATCCAGCTTTCCTGAAAAGTAATCGTATTTTTGGCATCCAAATAATGCGTATATTTTACGATTCCGACATCACCCATTTTATTGCCTTCAACAGGCTGATTAATTTGAAGAGTTATCTTTTTTTCTTTCACCGATACAACAGGGGTGAAATCTTCAGCCGCCTTCGCCTTGATCCCCGAAACCGGCAGCGCCGAAATAAAAAGTGCCACAGCCATAATTAAAGGCATAATGTTTTTAAATAATCTCTTTGTCTTCATTAAAATTTCTCCCTTTCCAAAACATAAAGTATGAACACAAAAAACACACCCCAAGTAAACTTAGGATGTGTCATATACTAAGTAGATGCGAAACCGTATTTGACTATTACTCTGCCTTCGTAGTCCAGTCTCCAGTTTCATATTTTGTATCCCTCAAAGAAAATCGTTTCCCATACCCATGACGCTGTCTGGATTTGCAGAAAAGAAACCACCAATAGTATTATACACGAAATCCTTGAGGGTTTGCCTACGAATTATGAATAAGTCAGTTCATATTTCGTACTTGACTTATGCGAATTTTTATCTTTTGAATCAGAATTCTTCATCTAATATCTGAAATATCAATCCATCACCGGTTCAGCTCTCTGAATACTGTAGGAATCAAGCGCCATGTCCCAATACTTCTCAGGAATCTTCCCCCACTGGGCAAAGCCTTCTGCCTTTTCGCAAAGTTCGAAAGCCTTCTTCAGGATCTTGCCCTGAGAGACATCGCCACCGAGGATTATGGATCTTGTGACCTGATACCAGGCGGGTGCGTGCTTCCACAATTTTTCCTCGTCCATCTCTCTTATGACCTCTTCCACCTCATAGGGGAGCGATATGAACTCAGGCTCCCATCTTTCGTCATTTCCGTGAAGCATCATGAACTGGGCCTTTCCGCCGCACCTGAAGGACAGGCCTACGGAGCCGGGATTTATTACGCGCTTTCCGTTTCTTACATACTGCATCTGAATATGAAAATGGGCGCAGATTGTAAGCTCGTTCTCAAGCTTTTCCGTAAGTTCTTCAATATAATCGTTGCCTTCCCTCATGCTCTCTGTGGCACTGAAGGGTGAGCCGTGGCATATGGTAAAAGGCGGCATCCCTTCTCGCTCTATCACCATGGAAATCGGCATCTTTTCAAACTCATCTATCTGACTGTCCGTGATCCTGTCAAAGCCGTACCTGAGCATTCCTGTGTTTGAGGTCCCCGGCTTCCACTCCCACTCGTCATGATCTGCCTGTCGGTAATCTATCCAGTAATCCTCCTTATTCCCCCTGATAAATGTGCAGGGAACTTCAGAACGAAGCTTTTCAAGGTACTTAAGTGTTTTCTGAGGATAGGCGAGATCTCCGACGTAATCTCCAAGAAAAAGGAACTCATCAGCTCCAAGCCTTTGTGCCTGCCTGACACACTTTTCAAGTGCTATATGATTGCTGTGAATATCAGCCATTACCGCTATCTTCATACCATTTCCTCCTGACTTTATCATCTGAAAAGAATTATAAAGTTTGCCCCAAGGGCGAGGTCAAGACTTAGAAACACCCTCCGGAGAATTTCCGAAGGGTGCGAAAAATCATACGACAATATCACAGCGCAGCTTCACAGATAACTTCATTAATTTTGCGATACTCCTCCATCATAGCCTCGTGATTAGCCTTGATGTAATCGGCATCACCTTCCTTGGCCGCTTTTTCCAGAGCAAAGGCCTTCTCTGCAAGCTCCTGCATTCCGATTGCACGAAGATTACCCTTAAGTGCATGGATCAGAATGTCATAATCATGCCAGTTTTCACTCTCATAATAAGACTTAAAATTGCTGCTCTTCGATTCATAATCACTTGTGAAAACAGAGAGCACTTCAAAGAAGGTGTCGGGATCACCTGCACAATAGGCAAGGCCTGTCTCGGTGTCCATACCTGCCTCCTTCAGTCTTTCTATATCATAGACAGGTGCATCATCATCGAATACTATCGGCTTATATTCAGGCTTCTCGGGCTGCTTGTTTTTTTCAGTATTCACCGTTACAGCTTCGGTTTCGCGCACATGTTCATATGCGGTTTTCGGAAGATACTTTTTAAGCTGCTCCACAAGATTTTTGAGCTCTATGGGCTTGGACAGATAATCATCAAAGCCCTCCCTCAAATAGTTTTCCTTAGCTCCCACAACCGCATTGGCAGTTAGGACTATCATCTTCGTCCCGGTAGGAATGAGGCTGCATTCCTCAAGTTCATGCAAAGTCTCGATTCCATCCATACCCGGCATCATATGATCAAGGAAAACAATGTCATAAGACTTCTTCCCCATGAGGTTTATTGCCTCTCTTCCGGAAGCCACTGCATCAGGAAAAATATTGCACAGCTTCAGAAGGCTCTTGGCAACCATGAGGTTCAGGTTATTGTCGTCCACCACAAGGACCCGGGCGCCAGGCGCGCTTATCAGGTCCTCGTTCGTGCGCTCTTTTTTCCTGTTCTCCAGATTCTTTGCAAAATCGCCTATAGGCGTTCTGTCCACAATTCCCTGTTCAATAACAAAATAGAAATTTGAGCCTTCGCCATAGGTACTTTGAACGCAGATCCTACTGCCCATGAGATTCAGAAGGTTTGTAACGATGGACATTCCAAGGCCCGTTCCCTCGATGTTTCGGTTTTTCTTTTCATCAAATCTCTGGAACGAAAGGCTGAGTCTGTCTATATCTTCAGGCTTGATACCAATACCGGTATCCCGCACGGAGACGTAGAGCTTCAACTTGTCACCGTCAATAATAACATTTTTCATGGTGAGCCAGACAGATCCGGTCTCAGTATACTTCACGGCATTAGTAAGAAGATTAACTATAACCTGCTTAAGGCGCACGTCATCACCGAAAAGCTTGCAGGGAATGCTCTCGTCTATCTCCGGAATGAGCTCCAATCCCTTTGTCTCCGCTCTTCTCTTGATGGAATTTATCAGATCTAGAATGAATGATGATGTATCATAATTTACAGGAATTATATCCATCTTACCGTCCTCGATCTTTGAAAAATCCAGGATGGTATTGATAAGCGCAAGCAGAATATTTCCGGCAGAATCAATGTTATTGGCATATTCAAGAGTCTGTTCATCCTTCGAGGTGCGGAGGATCATCTCGTTCATACCAAGCACTGCATTGATAGGCGTTCTTATCTCATGAGACATCTGTGCAAGGAACTGACTCTTTGCCTTGTTAGCCTCATTCGCAGCTGTCTCTTTTTGCTTGAGCACCTGGGCCTCATACTCATGGCGCATATCCGCGCTTCGCATATCCTCCATCTTTCTGGCATTCAGCTGTTCATTCTTATAACCCAGATAGTAGAAGAAGGAAATCAGCAGGAAAATCAGCAGTGACACAACTATATTCACTGCCAGCTGTCCGTTGGATTCCGCAAAGAGCTCGTTATCACTTATGGCAATCACCACATACCACTGATTTATGACGGAATCTATGAAAAGAGTACAATCACGGTTCTCCAATCTTGCTTTCACAGAGCTGTTGCAGTTTTCGGTAATAGTTTCTATGAGTCCGGTTCCGTATATATCCTCTATATTGCTGCCGTTTAAGGAGCGATCGGGGTGGGCTATTATCATCCCGTCTTTGTTTACAACGAACCCGAAGCCCTTGCCGCCGATATTGATATCCTCGGTAACCTTCTGAACATGATTGACGACAAGATCCAGTGCAACGACATCGCGTTTTTCATAATTTCCGGGTTCATCTCTGTTATCAATCAGTTTACAAATGGTTATAACAAGCGATCCCGTCTGCATATCAACATAGGGATTAACAATGATGGTGTTGCCGTTCGCATCCACCGCATTCTTATACCAGTCACGCACTTCCACGTCGTAATCCGCAGGCGGAACCCATCCGGAGCCGTCCAAATACTCTCCGTTCACATAGGCGTAGAGACCGGTGAAGTTCTCATCAAACTGCTCAGACTGATTCTTTGTCTGATCCGTGATGTAATCAAGGACATTTTGCTGTGAAGAGCCTGTTTCCAGCATGATATCTACCGTATCCGCCGTAACCCATAGAATCGACCTCGCAACACCTATATAATTCTCGAGTTCTTCCGAGGTGGAATAAACCCTGTTCTGCCCGTTTTCTATTACACCCGTAACAGCCACTTTGTAAAACAGCCTTGATGTATAAATAACGGAAATGATCATCAGCGACAACGTGATCACAATAGTCAGCACAAAGTTGAAGCGTCCGCGCTTTATAGCAGCATCTTCGGGCATATTGCGCTCTATGGCCTTATAGCGCATGGCTGTCATCGTGATTATCATCATTATGAAAAGTACAAGAACAATTGAAATGACAAAGAGAGTAATTGCGATATTTTTATAGTTTCCGGGATCCGATGCCCCTTTAGGCAGAGCATTTTTCATCATAACACCGACAGAGTAGCCACCGACACCGCCGAAGAAGATAATTACTGCTATCGTTGCCTGCAAGAGAATTGTAAACCGAGTCTCCTGAACGCTTCTCTCAGGCTTTACACAGCCCCTCTGGGCATATTCCTTGTCAGTGGCAGGCGCCAGAAGGAGCAATGATCCACACTCAAGGAAGCTGAATACATAATAGGGATCTACCGGTGCCCAGCTCCAATCGTAACATGAGGAGGTCCACATGCCATATTCGAATAGTATAAAAAGAGCCAAAACAACATGGAAATACGGGAAAGCTACATTCTCCGCCCTGTGCATGAAATAATGCAGAATCACCTGCAGACATATGCACGCGATACCGGTAGCCAGGACTCCCTCCCAGATATTGTTGAAGATTCCGCCGTACTGAATATATATGAAAAACTGCCAGATATTGAGCGGAATCGGAAGCAGCATCAGAAGATTAAAGGACCCTTTTACATAATCCGGCCTCATTTTAATTGCCATGAGCACCATAACAAGATAGCCTACATTCCAGCCGAAGTAAGCCATCAGAGCCGAGACATCAGGGTCCTCACCGATTACGAGAAAATATGTGGTCCAATAATAATCGCTGAGAAGATGTGTCAGGAAAAAGATGGAAATGTAAAGCCACCCACGAAGCGGCGTCTTGACGTATTTAAAAAGCGAATACAACGTCCCGAAAATAACGACCAGCAGGGTGCATACGTTTTCAATGATATCGATGCCCATAACACAGGTTCCTCTATAAGAAAAAAAGGTACAATTTAACCTTTATGCATCTATTTTACTATGGTATTTCATCCAAAAATCTTAAATAAACATAAAAAATCACAGACCCGTTTGATTGGATCTGTGATTTGTCTATGTTTCTTATAATTCAGGCATGAAGCTCTATGGCTTTGTGCCAAAACTATATGATCATTCTTTGGATGTCATAAACTTCTCTTTGATCTGAGGGCCTGCAACCTGGATAAGAATTACAAGGATAAGGATTATTCCCTTGATTGCGTTGTTAATGAGTGAATCCATCTTAAGAGCGATGATGATTTTGTCGATTACGGTGTAGGAAAGTGATCCGAAAAGAACACCGATCATTTTTCCCTTACCGCCTGACATTGCAATGCCTCCGAGCACTACTGCTGCGATTGCATACATCTCATAGCTGTTACCTGTTGTTGCGGGATCAGATGAACCGTTCATGCAGATCCAGAGGAAAGCTGCTGCACCGATCATAACTCCCATGATCACGAAGGACATCATTTTCATGAGTCTTACGTTGATACCGCTCATGAATGCACCCTTTTCGCTGGAACCAACGGCATAGATCTTTTTACCGAACTTAGTATCGTTTGTGATGTACACGAAAAGTGCAGTGAAAAGGATAAGCACGATTCCCACAATAGGAAGTGTTGCAAGCTTGCCGTTACCAAAGCCGTACATTGAATCGTAGCCCGCAAGGCCGGAGGTCATCTTGTATACTGAGCTTCCTCCGCCGATAAGCTTCTTTGAAATGTGCTGGCAAAAATACTGTGCAAAGGATCTGTAGATAAGCATGGTTGCAAGAGTTACGATAAAGGAAGGCATTTTCACAACACCGACCAGTATTCCATTGATGAGTCCGAGAAGCGCACCCATTACCAGGGAAAAGATGAGGGTTGCTGCGATGTTGCCATTTGTCATATTAAAAATGACTACCGAAAAACCGCTGACGAAAGCCAGTGTTGAGCCGGCTGACAGATCTATCTCTCCCGTGAGGCACACAAGGCCCATGCCAAGTGCTACTATTCCGATAACTGCTGAGTGACGGAAAATATTCATGGTCGCACTCCAGGTAAAGCCGCTGCTGGTCAGAGCGTAAACCAGAAAAATTATGAAAAATACAAATATGAAGCTGTAGCCTCGCCATATTTTTCCTATCATATTTGTTTTTGACTTGTTGTTCATTTCACTGTTACCTCGTTATCGTTTTTCTTTGCTCCGGTTTCCGTAAGTCCTGTGGACATCATCATCACTGTGTGCTCTTCTATCTCCTCGTGACTAAGAGTCCCTGCTATTTGTCCCTCATAGAAAATCAGACATTTGTCCGCTACCTTCTGAAGCTCAGGTATTTCGAGCGTGTTTACAAGTACTGTCTTGCCCTCATTTGCAAGAGACAGGATCAGCTTGTATATCTCTTCCTTTGCGCCGACGTCTATACCCTGAGTCGGGTTGTCGAACAAAAGGATATTAGCATCTGTGTTAAGCCATCTTGCTATGAACACCTTCTGCTGATTACCGCCACTCAGCGATACAATAGGCGAATTCCCCGATTCCGCCTTGATGTTAAGCTGCTTCTGGTAGCGGTTGTATTTCTCTGTTTCAGCCTTTTTATTTATGTGGAATTTTCCTGCGGACAGCGTCTGCTCTGCAAGATACATATTCTCCACAAGGCTCATATCCGGTATTACCGATGTTTCTTTTCTGTTTGCGGGAAGAAGTCCTACTCCCGCTTTCATAGCTTTGTGAACGCTACCGCTTTTTACAGGCTTTCCGTTTATCTCCAAAGTTCCCTCTATTGGCGCTGTTATTCCGAAAAGACACTGTAAAAGTTCACTGCTGCCGCACCCCTGAAGTCCGGTCAGCCCTATAATCTCCCCTTTTTTTACCTCAAAAGAAATGTTTTTAAAGCCCTTACCCGACAGGTTTTCGAGCTTCAAAACCGTATCTCCGGTCTTTCTCTTTTCGTAGCTTCCTGCCTCCTCGGCGTGACCAACCATAAGCTTTGTCACCTCCGGAGGAGTAGTGTCCGCGATCTTACCGCTTCCAATCAGTTCTCCGTTTCTGAAAACGGTATAAGAGTCGCAGTAGGCAAAAATCTCAGGCATCTTGTGTGAAATGAAGATGAAGGATATTCCTTTATTTTTCAGGTCCTTTACCATACCGAAAAGGTGCTCAACCTCATCATTGTTAAGTGAGGTGGTGGGCTCATCAAGTATGAGGAGCTTTGCCCCTGTAAGAAGAGCCTTACTGATCTCAAGAAGCTGCTTGTCTCCTGTCCTTAGGTCGGACACCATAGCCTTCGGATCCATTTTTATTCCCAGTCTCTCAAAGAGCTCCTCGGACTGTCTGATCATTTCTTTTTTATTCAGTTTTCCAAAAGCTCCGGTGATCTCTCTGTTTATGAAAACATTTTCAAAAACTCGAAGATCGTTAAAGAGATTAAGTTCCTGGTGAACGAAGGCTATTCCAAGCTGTTCACTTTTTCTTACTGTGATGTTCTTAAGGTCCTGCCCGTCAAATCTGATGCTGCCGCCGTCACACGGTATTGTTCCGGTAAGTACGTTCATAAGTGTGGATTTTCCTGCACCGTTCTCACCGAGAAGGGCATGAATCTCACCCTTCTCAACTGTAAGATCCACGCCCTTTAATACCGGCACACCACTGAAGGACTTTCGTATACCTTTCATTTCAAGAAGTGCCATGATTTTTACCTATCCTACATTTGTGTTTATTGACCCCTCATCCGGCAGCTTCGCTGCCACCTGTCTTCGCTCCGCTTCGGTCCGCGCTGAACCGACGTCCCCCGGACGTCGAGCGCCCCCCAAGGGGAAGGCTTTAATTGAATCCTACGAAGTCAGCTACGTTGTCAGAAGTTACGTTCTGGCACTCGATTACGTGGTCCTGAGTAACCTCTTTGCCATCAAGTGAATCAACCATATCCTGGATTGCTGTCTGGATCATGCTGGGGCTGTATGTTACAGACATGATGCCGCCAAGCTTCTCTGTGATATCTGTGTAGTCCTCACCGCGAAGAACGCCGTAAAGCTCATCAAGACCGCCGCAGCCTGTGATAACGGGCTGGTTTCCAAGGAAAGCTTCCTTAGCTGCATCGTCGATTCCGCCACCCTTAAGTGCCTCAAGGATACCCATTGCAAGTTCATCATCCTCAGCGTAGAACCACTTGATATCTGTGTTTGAAGAATCACCCATAAGTGTCTCGAAAGCAGCCTTGGTATCGGAACGGCTCCAGTTCATAGCGCCTGAATATGTGATGTTTGCATCAATCTGATCCTGTGTCCACTTTGCATCATCAGCGATCTTCTGTCCGTCGAATTCGATCTCGCCGAGAAGATACTCTGTGAATCCCTGGTCACGAAGAGTTGTAACTGAAGAAGTGTCGCCCTCGTAAACATATACCTTTTCACCGGGCTTCATTCCAAGTGATACGAAGTATGCTGCAGAACCTGCGCCGATACCTTCGTTGTCACCCTTAACGTTTGAAACTGCGCTTGATGCAACGCCGTCGATGATTCTGTCAAATGCTACGTAAGGAATTCCTGCATCTACAAGTTCCTGGATAGCTGACTGTACTGTGTCATCGATAGGCTGAACAACTACTGTGATGTCCTTCTCGCCCTTAGCGATGATGTCCTCGATCTGTGTGATCTGGTAAGCAGCGTCCTCACAGGTGATAACCTCTGCTGAGTACTTTCCGCCACCGTTCACTTCTGCAACCTTCTCCTTTGCAAATGTTGCAACGGAACCTGTCCAGCCGTGATCCTCGGGTGCTGTAAGAACATAGATGTGTGATGCGCCTTCAGCTGCAGCTGCCTCTGTGCTCTGTGCTGTATCTGCTGATTCTGATGTAGACTCTGCAGATGAGCCGCCGCATGCTGTAAGTGATAATGCCATAACACCTGCAAGAAGTCCTGCTAATAGTTTCTTTTTCATTTTGATAATCCTCCCTAAAGTGAAAAAAATTATGCTCGTCACAAGTGCTGTGCACATGTGCGTGTTTCATTTGATGTACATATGATATCGCGGGGAGGAGGGTGCCCGCTTTTCCCTCTATTGAATATAGCCGCCCTTTTATTGCAAAAGTTTGAAGGCATAAAAAAAGCATGCAACAGAAGTCAAATATCCGTTGCATGCATATGAGGGGGAAGGCTTTTTATTTGAGGTATAGTCTCACCTTCCCGCAAATACCTGTCGGGTCTGTGGTTTCATGATTAAAGTCAAAAGGTGCAGAGGGGTAGTTTCTCTGGTCTCTGGCGGGTGTTGTTGCAACCTCGCAGAGAATCTCGTTTTCACCCTCCTTCAGAAGTTCACCGATGCTTACCGTGTAGGGCGGAGTGAGCCTTACTTCAGACTCCTTTCCGTTTACAAAAAGCTTAACCACATCATAAACCTGTTCCATCTCAAGGTAAGCTTCCTTTACAGGACGGCCTATGGTGACATTTTTCCTATATCGAAGGACACCTGCGAAATCCGGGTGCGCATCGCTATAGGGCTCCAGATCTCTGTAGGTCTCTTCCTCCGAAAAAGTGGGATAATCTTTTGCTTTTGTTGCAGAGACCTTCCACTCGTGGGAGATATCTTCTATCTTATCCGCAGCGCGAAGTCTTCCGGAAAGTGAGCAATAGGGCTTTAGCCCCTCTCCGTCCTCTTCTATTAATAGACAGCTCTCTCCTGCAGGTACTTCGATCCTTACTCTGCCATCTGCCATCCTGCTAAGCGCCCATTTTTTCTGTCTGAAGGCGTCGACATATACTGCACTTCCCTCGAACGGAAGATTTATCACACCGTTAAAATCTTCCTCGGGAGACTCGTTCATAAGCATAATAATCTGCTTACCTTCTTTTTCATAATGGTAGAGTGTGAGCTCCGAAAACTCCTCATCAAGGAAAGGCTTGCTCCAGTCGTTGCACTCAAGCTCTCCCGACACTTCATCAAGGCTGACCATGCTGAAAAGCTTCTTCCATTCCTCTTTCGCAGGCGCTTTTCTCACTTCATCCATAAGCATGGACTTCGGGTAGCCGCCGACAAAGTAAACGGGGAAGGTAGGATTTTCCTTCTTAAACTCATAGAGCCTCTCGGGGAGATACTCCGCATATGGCACAAGAAGCACATCAAAGGTCTCACCGTTAATGCAAATTTTGTTTCCGTCCGCATAGCCGTTGTAGGCCTTGAGATCACACAACATATCGAGGCATACGATGTCGAACTCTATCTGATTCGTTGTGAGCGCGCGGCACACTCTCTGCATCGGCATGCATGATCCGCTCCAGTCGCCCTCGCCGTCATAGAGCACAGCTATTCTCGCCTTGTGGACACCGCCGTTTAAGAGGTCGCACATTCTGTTTGCATACTTCATGAGTTCTGCAAAATATGGGAATTCCGGGTTGTTTCCACCTGCATAGAAATGTGGCGGGCAGTCGAAATCCGGATACTGTGCCATGGAAAATGCATGCGGAACAAGATGATTGATACCTCTCACAAGAAGGTGATCAAGAAGTCTCTTCTGATCGCGCACTCCGAAGTTCCATCCGTAGGCTCCGAAAAGCTCACACATAGTGCGGCCTTTTTTCTTCGGATCAAGGTGACCCGCTGAGGCACCCATTTTTCCTAAGGCATAATGATAGAACTCGCCATCGAGAACAAGCGGTCCCATGCCCTTTCTCTCCTGAACCGGCGCGCCGAATACCACCTGGCCTCCGATTACGTCAATACCTGCCATGTCCTGGCCGCTGATTGCGCGGAACCAGTGGGCATCTCCCAGGCCAAGTCTTGAATGAACTCCGTTGTCCTCAACCACGTGTCCGATATATTCGACCCCATGCTCATGGCACCATCTGCCGATGGGCTCTGAAAAGTTTTTCTGATAAAGTCTGGAAACACAATCCATGTAGTCATAGCGGATCTGAGGCTCGTCCTTTTTCTCCTCACCCTCTGCAAAGAGGAAGGCAAGAAGTCTCTGATAGTCTTCTCCGCAGCGCTCCTTTAGCATCTGTGCAAGCTCATCGCTCCAGGGAAGCTGCATACCGGGCTTACCGAGCTTCGTATCATAGCCCTGCTCCATTGTATTGCCAAGCTGCGGTTCATCTGAAAAGAAGCCCGCGATCACATTTCCGAAAAGATCACCGTAGTGCTTATAGTGCTCCTCGTAGACACCCTCTATCTGAGTATGCGCGGAAACGCTGTCTATCATGTTGATGTAGCTCTCGTTACCACCGTCGGTGCAGGTTGTGTAAAGCACATGTATCCTCCACTGTCCCTTGGGGAGAGTGAAGGTTATCTCATCCTGTCCATGGTACTGGCCCATGAGGTTTATCTCTTTTTCATGAAAACGGTTGCCCTCCGCGAAGGGCACAGCCACGATTGAGAGTATCTTATTCTTTTCTCTCTCCGCATCGTTTGCAGGCTGTCCTATCTGCCAGAAGCCTATGGTGGGTTTCATCATGCGGCGGACGTTAAGTGTGCGCGGTCTCACAGAACCGAATACATCGCAGGCAGTACATGCAAGGTACTGCTTTTTCCTTTCGGGATACTTTTCCTCGATAAGTCCGTTGGCATAGCCTGTGGGAAAGTGTTTATCGTCCAGTATCCATATTTTCATGTCACGCTTCTTTGCTTCGTCAATGACAATGTCCATGTCATGCCACCAGCCGGGCCCGCAGAAATCCTTGTGCGGTCTTGCTTCCACGCAGACGGCCTTTATGCCGCATTCGTCTATTTTTTCCATTTCCTTGCGGATGGTGGCTTCGTCCTCGCCGCGCATCCACAGGAAAGGGAAAATGTAGTTATTCATGATTGTTCTCCTTTATATTTTTCCCCTCATCTGGCAGCTTCGCTGCCACCTTCCCCCAAAGGGGAAGGCTTCATCTTTTGTGCCTTCCCCTTGGGGGGAAGGTGCCCGAAGGGCGGATGAGGGGAAGGCTTTATTCTGTAGGATAATCCGGCTCCTTCTCGACGCTTTCAAATCCTACTCTTATTTCTTCGCACAGTTCTGTAGCTGAGTCTGCACCTGCATAGATTCTGAAGAGTCCGTCCTCTAAGCAGTACTTACCCTGATTGTTCCAGAAGCCCATATGCTTCTTTAAAAGTTTTACCTCTACAGTTTTTTCCTCGCCTGAAGCCAGCGTGGCCTTTTCAAAACACTTAAGCTCCTTAACGGGTCTTACTATTGATGCTGCGACATCCTGCATATAAAATTGAACAGTCTCGGTGCCTTCTCTGTCACCGGTGTTTTTAACCTTAACAGAGATTTTGAGTGCATCGTTGTCCTCGGTTACTGCAAGGTCTGAATACTCGAAGCTTGTGTAGGAAAGTCCGTATCCAAACGGATAGAGCGCGGTGAACGGTGCATCGAGATATCTCGAGGTGAACTTGAAGTTGCCCGCAGGTCTTCCCGTGTTTGGATGATTGTAGTAGATCGGGCACTGTCCCGTAACTGCAGGGAATGAAGATGAGAGTCTTCCCTCAGGATTCTTTTTTCCCGAAAGAATATGTGCTATTGCATTACCCATCTGAATTCCAAGATGCCAGCCCTCAAGGATTGCAGTAACATTTTCTGCTTCCCACTGAAGGGCAAGCGGTCTTCCGTTCATAAGAACCAGAACCACCGGCTTTCCGGAAGCAATGAGCTTTTGCAGAAGCTCTCTTTGTTTTCCGGGCAGTGTGATGTCCGCTCTTGAGGAAGCTTCGCCTGACATAGCAACAGTTTCTCCGAGAACCGCAACGATCACATCGCCGTTATCGCAGGCAGCCTTGACTTCATCATCATTTATATCACCCTCGGGACCACCGCAGGGATAGTAATTTACATTTGAAAATTCCTGCTTCATTCCATCTAAAATAGAAACGCAGTCCTTTTCCTTCCAGCTTATTGCCCAGGCTCCAACTACTTCAGACCTGTTGTCGGCAAGACTTCCTACAAGACTGATTTTAGTGTCCTTTTTAAGGGGCAGTAAACCACCTTCATTTTTCAAAAGGACTGCTGACTTCTCTGCTGATGCAAGAGCAAGTGCTTTGTGCTCTTCCGGAATCTCTTCGTATCTCTTCATCACCTCTTCGGACACATAGGGATGATCAAAGAGACCAAGCCACATCTTTACGGACAGAACTCTGCGGCAGGCATCGTCTATAGCATCCATTGAAACCTTGCCTTCCTCTACGGACTTCTCAAGGTTCTGAATATATATTTCCGTTCCCATGTCCATGTCGAGTCCGGCATTTGCTGACTTTTCGCCTGCATCCTTCTCGTCCTCGGCGATGCCGTGAACCACACATTCTTTTATTGCATTGGCATCACTTACGACAAATCCCGGAAGTCCCATGTTGTCCTTAAGGATGTCACGGAGCGCCCACTTATTCACAGTGCTGGGAACACCATTCAAATCGTTGAAGGACGCCATAGCTGTCTGCGCGCCTTCCTCCACTGCTGCCCTGAAGGGCACGAGATAATTGTTATATAAAATGTGGTTAGCCATGCTTACGGTGTTGTAGTCCTTGCCGGCCTCTGCCGCTCCGTATCCCACAAAGTGTTTAAGACATGCTGCCACGTAGTTTTCATTTTCAGAGTGGTCATTCTGAAGTCCTCTCACCTTCGCCCTTGCAAAGCATGAGCCAAGATACGGGTCTTCTCCCGGTCCCTCGGATACTCTTCCCCATCTTGCATCCCTTGCAACATCGAGCATAGGCGCAAAGTGCCAGGCAACGCCTGAGCATCTGGATTCCTTAGCCGCCATCGCAGCAGTTTTCTCCATAAGCTCTGTGTCAAAGGAGCCTGCCTCCGCTATTGCAATCGGATAAACCGATCTGAATCCGTGAATTACATCAAGTCCGAAGATAAGCGGAATTCCGAGTCGTGTCTCCTCCACCGCAATTTTCTGAAGTTCGTTGCACTTCTCGGGATCCTGCACCATGAGTGATCCCACTTTTCCTTCTCTGATTGCATCCTCATGGTAGTCGGTCTTTGCGGTTTTCATGATGTTTTCAAACTCTTCTTTCGAGAGTCTTCCGTCAGTCATCATCTCGATGAGCTGTTCAAAAGGCACATCAAAGCCTCCCACAATCGAAACGGACTCCTGATTCATCTGTCCGATCTTTTCAGTTAATGTCATTTTTGAGAGCAACTCTTCCACCCTATTTGTCTGCTCTTTTGTTAATGCTATACCCATTTTTACCCTCTCTTATTATGCCTTTTTTTATCTGCCTGTATATTCAGCGTAGTCAAACTTTGCAACGTTATCGGATTCACTTCCGTTACCGGATGCAAACATTCCCAGCATGGTTCCGACCATGCCGCCAACCTCTTCGGGGTTTATCTTCTTTCCGTCTGCATGTGCGTAGAACTCTTCCAGGTTATCCGCAGTCTGTCCCATGTAGAAAGTGTAGTCCTGTCCCTTTGCTTCAAGCCTTAGAATTACAGGTCCGTCAAATTCCACCTCGCATTCCTTTAAGATAGTCTCAGTTGACTCGCTCTCATATCCGGGCATGAAAGGAAGTCCCTTCTGCTTTGTAGTCACGAGTACAAGTGCAATAATCTGTTTTCCGTCCTTGCTTTTTTTCTCGAAGCGGTACTGGTGATTGCACTGCTGCATTATCACCATGCCTGCGCTTTCACTTGTCCCTTCATTTGTGCCTGCCTTGAAGTCCATGCTGATTTCGAATGAAAAGTCTATGTGTCTCTGTCTTCTGCCTACAAAGGCTACGTTCTCATCCTTTTCGGTTTTCGGTGCAAAGCTCACAGGCTGAAGCTTTCTTGTCATACCTCTCTTAAGGCACTTAAGCTGTAATGCGCTGTCTTCTATTTTGTAGTAGTCCTCCGAAGGTGTTCCCCAGAAGCTCCAATCTATGCCAAGTGTTTTTCCATCAAAATCATCTCTGTCTGTGGATATTTCATCCCCATCCTCACACCACGGAAGATCCGGATCCGCAGGATAGCTCAGCTCAACTTTTCCTGTCTCCTTACTGAAAACCGGCCATCCTCTCTGCCATTCCACCGGACAGATGAAGGACTCGCGTCCCATGTTCATGTGCTGGCCTTCGATTATTCTGACACCAAGCATAACGGCGTACCATTTTCCCTGAGGTGTCTCCACAAGATCTGCATGGCCGACATTTTCAATAGGATAATCCCAGCCGAGATGTCTGTGTGTGAGTACCGGATTCGCAGGATTTCCCTCATACCATCCGTCTATGGTCTGGCTTCTTGCAATCATTACGGAATGGTTGTGCTCTGTCCCTCCCTCAGCAATCATCAGATAGTAGTAATCGCCCACATGGTATATGTGCGGAGCTTCAGGCGCCCAGGCTCCTCTCATCGCACTGTTCCAGATTTTCTTTCTCTCGCCGCATACCTTGAAATTCTCAATATCATAAGGTGTTAAATAGAAAGCTCTGTTGTTATCCTGCTCTTTATCCTCACCGGGGCTAACCAGATAACACTTGTCATCGTCGTCGAAGAATATGGAGCAGTCAATATCCTGAATGTCTGTAATGTAATGAGGCTGTGACCACGGTCCCTTGGGATCCTTCGCTGTTACTATAAAGTTGCCCTTATCCCCAAAGTTACAATTTATAATATAGAATGTTCCCTTGTGATAGCGTATTGTAGGTGCCATAACTCCGCCGGAAAACAGGTTGGCGTCAGTATAGAAGCCGTTCTCCGGTGTCATTGCATAGCCTATTTGCTTCCAGTGCGCAAGGTCCTTACTGTGAAAAATCGGTATTCCCGGGCACAGCTCGAAGCTTGAATTTGCTATATAAAAATCATCTCCCACTCTGCATATGGAAGGGTCCGGATAAAATCCCGGAATTATAGGATTTCTGATTAAATGCTCCATAGTAACTACTCCCATCAAATATTAGGTATCTTTGAAAGCTTCTCATCCATCTCGTCAAACTTATCAACATCGATATTTCTTTCAGCGAGAAGATCTCTCATCTTCATTTTTCCAAGGACTCCCATCATCATGTCGTCAAAGGTGAGATCAGGTGCAAAGGGAGGTATCTCCTTTCGCATTCTGTCGATAGTGTCAGAGAGCACTTTAACGGCCTCGGGATTACCAAAGATTCTCTGAAGTGTGCAGTCAAGTGAGAGCCACTGTTCACCGTCGTCTGTCACATGCGCCTTGCATACAGGCTTTACAATACCGGTCTCATCAAAATCCCCAAGAACATCGCGGAGCCAACCGATACTGTCATCAACCCAGTTCTTTGCTCTCTCGGTGATAAGCACATTCTTAAATACCAAACTTGAATCGCAGGTTGAAAAGCCGTGCGGACCATAGTCATAGACATGGCACTCGAAGGAAGTGTTGTACTTATTCAGCGCACTCATCATGTCGATAGTATTCTGGATCGGCACCACATTGTCAGTCCTTGTTGCAAACAAGAAGCAGGGACAGGTCTTCTCATCAACAGCATCCACAATTGAAGGACCGTCTGTAATCTCATGTGCAGTATCTTCTCTTAAAACTGCATATCCAAGAATTGCTGCTGCGGGACGGTTCTTTGACATTGTCGCTGCTGCGCCCGCGAGGTGTCCGCCTGCTGAAAAGCCGATAACCGCAATCTTATCTGTCATTACGTTCCACTCATCAGCTTTTTCCTTGATATAATCCATAGCCTGATCGTAGTCATTCAAAGGATTGGGCCAAGCTGAATCCTCCTTAACAGAATATCTCAAAATAAAGGCATCATATCCAGCCTTGAGATACGGAAGTGCCACCGGATCTGCTTCCCTGTCGGAGCAGAACATATAGCCGCCGCCGGGGATTACAAATACTGCAGGGCGCTTGGTCACTCCTCTGAATTCTCCGCCTACATCCTGGATCATTGCGGTTAAAGTTACGTTTCTTTCTTTATTAAGTGTTATTGTTTCTATTTTCATAATGATTCCTTTTATTATGTCGGAAAGTAAGTAAAAAGCGCCGGCATGTCTTTTCACATACCGGCGCGATTACATACCAAAATCGTTACCATTAGTTTTTTGAAAAATTACTTGTTCTTTCTTGCATCAAGCTCAGCGTAGATCTGCTTCATCTTCTTAGGTGTAAGATCATAGAAGAGAACAGAGATACCTGAAAGTGCGATTACTGCTGCAGGGAAGAGGTTAACAAGTGCGTTGATACCAACCTTAACTGCTTCAGTCTGCTCTGCATTGGGAACATAACCGATAGCTGAAAGAAGTGATACTGTTACAACACCTGTAACTGCTGTAGCAAGCTTAACTGAGAAGCTTACAAGTGAGAATGTAAGACCAACCTCACGTACGCCATACTTCCAGTCGCCATACTCGATAGAGTCGCACATCATACCGGGTGCAATGTTTGCGTTAGCCATTGTAAGACCGATAACTGCTGAAACTGCAAGAATGAATGCCATGTTGTTTACAGGTACAAGGAAGAGCAATACAAGTGCTGCAACCTGGATGAATGTTGTAAGAAGCATGTAGCCCTTCTTAGAGAATGTCTTTGTTCCCCAAGGAAGTGTCAGGTTACCAAGAAGCTGGCAAACTGTCATTGTTGTGAAGATAGGTGAAATCATCATCGGGTTTCCAATTACATAGATTACATAGAATGTAAGCATTGACATACGAGCCATACATCCCATAGCACCTGAGAATGTAGAGAAAACTGTGATCATGATGTTCTTGTTCTTAATAACATAAGGAAGAGCTTCCTTGATAGGTGTAGGCTTTACGTTCTCTTCCTTCGGAACTGCAACTTCCTTACACTTCCATGCGCAAAGGAGGCAAACAGGGATAAGAAGCAGTGAGAAAAGAACTGTTGTCTTGAAATAACCCTGAACTGTAGGCGTTGCGCTGTGGCCGAAGTAAAGGATAAGAGGCATTGCAACAGCTGAAAGAATCATGCTGATAGCACCTGAACCGATACCTCTGCAAGAAGCATAGTCCATACGAACCTGTGAATCTCTTGCGATAAAGTTTACAAGTCCCTGGTAAGGGATGCAAAGTGCTGTGTAAGCCATACCTGCGCCGATGTAGCAGATCAGGCATACAAGAACTTTCATAGCGCCCTGAAGCGGGAATACTGTAAATGTCAGTATGTTAAAGATTGCCAGGAAAATAGGTGAGAACATGATGTAAGGACGGAACTTACCGAAGCGTGTCTTTGTCTTATCACATATAGCACCCATCATAGGATCGTTGATAGCATCCCACACACGAGCTATTACGAAGATCAGTGATATAGCTGATGCTGATAATCCAACGATATCTGTGTAGAAAATTGTGAGGTAGGTATTGATCATATACCATGAAAGCTGGCAGCCAACCTCACCCATTGCGTAGAAACCACCGGTGACCCAGTTAGTCTTTTCTTTTTTTTCATTATTCGAAGCATTGTTTACCGGTGTTAACACCCTCTCATCAGATGCCTCTGTCGTAGCATGATTTACCATTTTGTCGTTTCCTCCCAAGTCATGGGATGTAAATTTCGATCCCATACCTTTATACCTTCCTAAAAATATAGTATTGCGTTAAAAGTTTTTTCTTTGCCTAACCCTTAAGGACGGGTTAAACACGTGCACGTTTGTTATGTATATACTTTATCTTTTATATGCAATTCTCTCTTGCTATACATTCCACGATTTACTGCAAACGTTTCATATTTTGGGCCAAAAAATAAGAGTGATGCAACAAATGATAAACATCGTTGCATCACCCTTTTAATCCATTGAAAAGATATGAATCATGCACACTTCGTGCGGCTCAAGGCTTGCATTAACCAAAATCGAATGATCCGAATCCTCAAGCTCCGCCTTCTCCAAAGTGAGCTTCGGGACGCTTATTGACTCAAGGTATTTCACATCGCTCCTTGTAAGTCTTGTCTCATACTGGAACTTCTGCCACTCATCAAGTATGCTTCCATGATTTCTGTTAAGAATGCGCCTTTTTATATACCAGTTACCGGTACCCTGCAAATGCCTGATGGTTACTGAAAGCTCCAGCGCCTGTCCTACCGTATATGATCCGGAACCCATCCTTTCAAGTGGCACCTCCTCCGGTCCGAGGAAATATCCCGCAGAAAACCAGGAATCATTGAAAAGCAGCATCCTTATACTGCCGCTATCTGTTTTCGTAATAATGTAATGATCACCGTGTGCCAAAAGCTTGTGTCCCAGCGCATTCAGAAAATCAAAGGAATAATAAGCAGGTTTCAGAATTCTGTCAGTGGATATAAGTCCGATACTTCCGTTTAAAAGTCCGGTGGTATCCATATAATTACTGATCCAGTCCGTAGAGCTCATTATTGAAAGCGCATCAACATGTCCGAGAAGCTTCTCAGCTCTGCCCGCTATATATGAAGCTCTGAAGCAGCTGTCATTTACATAGTTTCTGTTAGAAATAGAAATATTCCACTCGGTTATGAAAAGCTTGCTGTCCGATAATCCGGACTGTTCCATCAACTCTCTTATCTGGCGTACCTGCCGCAGTTCATTCTCAGGATCCTTGCATACACGTCTGTCATAGTTCCCTTCGTCATCAACTGAATTCACATAGGGGAACAGCAGGAAGGACACAAAATCCGGCGTCTCATCCTTTGCAACGAGACTCAAATACAGTGATCGAAGCTGCTCCCAGTCATTCTCAACCGTTCCACCGAAACCGCCGACCATTGCATCCGGTATCTTCCTTTTAACAGTCTTATACAGAAAATCGTATGCCTCTTGTACGGAATAGGAATCCCCCTGCCATAATCTGATATTGTCCTCCTGAAGAATCGGTATGGTAGATAGCTCGAAAATCCAATCAGATACTTCCTTAAGTCCGTATCTGTCGACTATATGATTGAAGAATTCCGAAACGGCTGTCTCCCAGGCCTTCCTGGACACAAAAGGAATATAGTCGTCCATTTTATATATCTCACCCGTGGACATAGCCGCCATATCAGGCTTTCTGCCAAGGCTGAGAAATACTTTGATGTGATGTCTTACAAGGAAGTCAAGCGCAATATCCACCATGTTAAAGTTGCAGGCTTTCCTTCCGCTGCCATCCGTTATCATCAGTTTTGTTGAAAAAAGTGTCCAGATACGAGCCATATCAAAATGGAGCTTGTCATGCAGATATTCAGTGTGATACTGCATGTTTGCACGTGTAAGATCATTGACACTTCCTATATTAAGCATGCGGTTCCAGATTTTTTCATAATCCTCACCGTCATTTTCGGATAAATCCACCGAAATGCTGTCAGACACTCCGACGCTTCCGTGAATAGCAACGTTGTTCTCAAGCTTTTCCCTGATCTCAACGTCAATTTTCTTCTTCTCATCCTCCTCTTTCTTCGCATCCTCGCTGTGAAGCTCACGGTACTGTGAAGGAGACATATTCATCTCTTTTCTGAAGGCGCGGTTGAAGGATGAAGAGTTGGTAAAACCGCAGGACAACGCTATCTGCGTCATGTTCTGATCGGTTGATGACAGCAAAAGAAGTGACTGCTGAAGCCTTAATCTTGTTACATAATCAGCAAAGTATACGCCGGTATTTTTCTTGAAAATTCTGGAAAGCGTTGATGCGGATACATACATGCTCTCCGCAAGCTCGGTGAGGTTAACTTCCTGATCCAGATTGCCGATGATATACTGCATCATCTGCTGCATACGCACATCGTTGTCAGGATTACCCTGCGCCTCATTGAGGTTCTGTGTCTGATAGTTCTCTATAAGAGTATCAAGAATCAGGTACAGGTTGCTGTCAATACGGCAGTCCGACTGGCGCGATCCGTAGAGATACTCCTCCGTCATATGGTAAAAAATGTTTCTTAAATCCTCGTAGGACTTACTCTTATCAGCCACCGAGTTGCAGTAAAAGAGCACATTTTTGCCCTTCATTACACTTCCGATCATCTTCATGGAAAAAAGAGCACGTCCCACAATAGACTCGCCCACATCTCCAAAACTGTACTCAACGCCGGGATTAATCATGACAACATCACCCTCGTTAAGGACGAAGCTATCCTCAAGCACGTTGACGGTAACGCTTCCCTCAATTGCAAAAAGAAGCGTCAGGCTCATAATAATGTGTTTTTCATTCTTTTCCGGTCTTACTATTTCATAAGAGCATGTATCAAAATTCATAGAAACATCCTTTTTTTATTTATTGGTGAATATTAATTGTAACATTTTGAAGATTTTTACGCAAAAAACGCCCCGATAAAGCTTACTGTAAGCTCTATCGAAGCGCTCAAAATATTACAGATTAAACAATAAGAAGACGTCTCTCATTTACGTGATGACCGAACTCGGGCATGTAAACCATGGGCTCCTTGTCGGGATCAAGTCCGTCCTGGATGATGGGCGGCATATAAGATGATGTCCAGCAGAAACCATACTTGAGGTCGTGATAACCCTGTGCAAGGCCGCCTTCCTTCTTAACCTTCAGAACAGCGGGAACTGTTGTCATCCAATGTGTATGGAAGTCTGAAGCCATCTCTTCGTTTGTGAAATCCTCACCCTTGATGTTCCAGGTGATGTTTTCCTTCTCGATCTTCTCACCGTCAACGAAAAGTGTGCCGGGACGAAGCTGTGAAAGGAAAATTCCTCTGTAATAGGGCAGTCTTACCTTGAACTGGAAGCCTGTAACATTGCCCTCTGCGTCTTTTATATTTCTGAATCCAACTGACTGGATTACCTGTTTCTCCATTGTATTTCTCTCCTTCTCTGCAAATCGGTATTAGTCACCAAGCACATCCTTAAGTAAGATGTGGTGTTTTCTGAGTGTCTGGCCTACTTCGTAGCCATCGTCATACTTGTCAGCACCTTCATACTCACTAAGGAGATATCCTTCGTAGCCGTTTTCTGCCATTACCTTGATAACCTCGCGGTAAGGAATTGTTGTCTCCTCAAAGTCATCACTCATGTTGATGAACTTAGCGTGGCAGCAGTAAATGTAAGGAAGAAGCGGGATGATATCCTCAGGCTTGTTGGGTGTGAAGTTGGGATCTACCCACTCACCGGGCTTGAACTCTGTACGGAAAACAGAGAAGTCAATGTTAAGTCCGAAGTTCTTGGTTCCTGTCTCCTTTATGAAATCAACGAAATCTGTCACAAGCTTGCCCTTCAGATTGGAAGGTGTGTGAATCTCAGGGCACATCTGGATTCCGAGTTCCTCAGCAAGCGGAAGTGCTCCCTTGATGATCTCTCTCCAGTTATCAACAGGCTCAAGAAGGTCGTTGATAACGGGCATCTTGGTTCTCATAACTGTAAAACCAAGGCGGTGTGCGAGACGGATGTCTCTCTTAAGCATCTCAACAGACTCTTCTGTTGTAAGATCTCTGTCACCGAGAACGTGGCTGTCGATCCAGTTACCATATTCAACAGGAACGATCTCATACTTCTCGCAGAGATGATGCCATTTCTCAACCCACTCATCTGTGGGATAAGGATAGTTTTCGATATGTGTATTTGCAAGAATCTCAATACCATGAGCTCCCATGTCATAGAGATCTTCGAAGCAGTCTTCAAGTGTTTTGGTAAGGCCAAACTCTGCTGAATAGCTGTAAAGAGCTACGCCGCGCTTGGGGCCTTTTTTGTTATACTGATACATTTTGAATATTCCTTTCTTTAATGTTATATCCCCTCATCCGGCACTTCGTGCCACCTTCTCCCTTGGGGAGAAGGCTTAAGGTGTTTTTTATTCGGGCTTGTACTCGTCGAAGTCGTATGTGATTACGCCGAAGTCTGTCTTCTGCTCACGAAGAGCGATGGACTTGGACATCTTCTTGATCTCTTCAGCTGTTACGCTGCGGCCAAGTTCATTTGAAAGCATAACACCCTCTGACAGGAATGCTGTCTGCATTGCGATATAGGGTGAGTCAATTCTTGTCTCATCTGTAAGATCTCCGCGGAGGTATGAATACCACTGAAGCTGGTTGTCGTTGTACATAGCCATCTCAGGGTGAAGAGCGAGCTCCTGCATACCTGTAACGTCGTCGATTGCACACTCAAGCTTTGTATCAAAGAGGCGACCCTTTTCATCAACACCGAAGTACTGAAGTCTGGGCTTCTGAAGAGCACCGCCGCCTACAATCTGTCCGCCTTCCGGAACAGCCATGGGGCCACCTGTCTGGTCAACGTCTGTAAACTTAAGTCCGCCGAGTGAACCAGCGATGAAGCTTGTTCCGATCTCATCCATATGGATAGCCCAGTCTTCATAGATATCCATTGAAAGGCCGTTCTTGAAGCGAGCGATTGCAACTGAAAGATCTTCAACAGGTGTGTGGCAGTCTACTGCATCGTCGATTGCCTTATCTCTCCAGTAATCACAGGTTGTTGTGCCGTATACGCTTTCGAGCTCAGGCATGCCCATTACATAGAGCATCTGTGCGATGTGATATATACCAAGGTCGAAAAGAGGTCCGTGTACGCCTACGTTAGGATCTACAAAATCACGGCTGAAGAAAGGCATATCATAGCCGGGACGTCCCTGACGTCTGTGTCCAACTGATCTGCAATGGTAAATCTTACCAAGCTTTCCGTCAGCGATCATTTCCTTTGCAATTCTTGTCTGAGGGTTGTAGATTGAGCTGATCTGGATAGCGAGCTTCTTACCATACTTCTTCTGTGCATCGTAGAGAATCTTTGCATCAGCATAGCTTGCTGACATGGGCTTCTCTGAATAGCAGTCAAAGCCTGCTGCCATAACAGCTGTTGCAACAGATGTGTGAAGGTTGTTGTGTACACAAACTTCTACTTCATCGATGTCGTCTCTCTTAAGCATTTCTCTGAAATCCTGGTAGAGGCAATCCTCTGAAAGGCCATACTTTTTGCCCCAAGCCATAAGCTTGTCCTTGTCAATTTCAGCAGCAGCTACTACGCGAAGATTCTGTCCTCTCTTGTTGAGGTTCTCGATAACTGTCATGTGACGGTGTGAAATCATTCCGCAACCGATGATTGCAATTCTTAATTCCTTAGGTGTGTTCATTGTTTTCCTCCCTTATTTAAATGGAAATTGTTTTTTCCGTGAATGTACTGTTTATTGTTTTATATAATTCGATTTACCATCCGAAGATCCTGAGGTACTCGCGGCTTCTTCTTGCACACTCAAGTACGTCTGCATCGTAGTGCTCATCCTGCTCAACGATTACCCATTTTGCATTAGCCTTAACTGATGCCTCGAGAACGGGCTCCCAGATCATCTGGCCGAATCCAACGGGGCGGAATCCGAAGTATCCTGTATCTCCCTCTGACTCCTCTTCCTCGATTCCGATGAGCTTGTACATGTTCTTAACTTCACCCTTCTTGATGTAGTCCTTAAGGTGTACGATCGGGATTCTGTTTGAATACTTCTCGATGAACTCAGGTGCCTGACCTGTTGCAACATCGCACCAGCAGGTGTCAAGCTCGCACATGAGGTTGTCGTGGTCAATTGCCTCGAACATTGCATCGTATCCGTATCTTCCATCAGGAAGCTTTACAAACTCGAAGTCGTGATTGTGATAAAGGAATGTCATTCCTGCATCATGGATTTTCTTTCCTACTTCATTAAGAAGGGGAAGGAACTTTTCAAATCCTTCGGGATTAACCGGTCTGTACTCCTCAGCCATGTAAGGCATTACAAGGTACTGAACTCCGATCTCCTTGTAGTCTGCGATGACCTTATCAAGATCATCCATCATGTCTGCGAATGCAACGTGTGCACTTACAGGGGTAAGGCCAACCTCTTTAAGAGTCTCTCTTACGAAAGCGGGCTCAAGTCCGTAAAGGCCAGCCAGCTCAACGCCGTCATAACCGAACTCCTTGATCTTTGTCATTACGTTCTTGAAGTTCTCAGGTGTGTTCTCCAGAAGATCACGAAGACCGTATACCTGGATTGCAACAGGAAGTTTGCTCATTTTTATATCCTCTCTTTTCTTATAAAATACTCTCCCGGTACCGCCTCGATGCGGTATCTTATGTGTTACATGCAAGGCTTTGTTCCTTGCGTTTTTGTTATCTTATGGTCTATATATTATCGTTTTGAAAAGAGCTCCTCTTTGTTCAGATTTCTAAAAAAGGCACAAATATTGCAATAAAAAAGTGCATGCAAAAAATGCATGCAACAAATGAGCAACATATGTTTCATTTAATAACAGAGATAAGACTCAGCAATCAGAGCAGCGGCTCACGAACTCCTTGAATATCCGTCTGCTGTTGTCATCCTTTTTATATGAAAATTCAGGGTGCCACTGCAATGCCCACACAAAGCGTTTTCCCGGTAGTTCCACAGCTTCTGTCAGACCGTCCTCGGATACTGCCATTACATTTAAAGCATCTGCAACTTTCTTTACCGCCTGATGATGATAGCTGTTTACGCTGATTCTATCTGACTGAATCAGCTTATGCAGCCCGGATCCTTCTATAATATTTACTTCGTGAACAGGCACATCATAAGGTGGTTTCTGGTGATGCTCTGTCTCTGAAGGATGCTGTTTCCCCAAATCCTGATAGAGCGACCCTCCCAGATATGCATTCAGAAACTGAATACCTCTGCAAATTCCGAGAATAGGAATGTCCTTTTCCAGAGCCTGACCCAACAGCTCTTTTTCCATGCCATCTCTTGCCTCGTAGCAGACAACAGAATTATCAAGCTTCTCTTCTCCATAAATCTCCGGGGACACATCCTGTCCGCCCGTCAGAAGAATTCCATCCACGGTATCAAGAAGCTGACGAATCGTCTCTTTATCTGAAGTTAACGGCAGCATTATCGGTATTCCACCTGCCTGCGTTATTCCATCCATGTACCCCGGAAGCATCCATAAGCTATCTTTTTCATCATCAAAAAGCGGTGATATGCCAATTATTGGTTTTCTCTTTTCTATCATCTCATTATCCCCTTTATCAATCCGTCCTGTCTTACTTCCTATTATATATAACAAAAGGCAAAGACCACGTTCGTTCTGAAAGCGTCTTTGCCTCTTTTCATAATAATATCATATTTTTTGCATTGTTTGCATTTTCTTCACACGACTTCACAGAGAGTTTTTTATCGGGCATCTGTGTTCTTGACTTTTTCACTTATTCCACAGATGATTTTATTCCCGGATTCTGCGTTTTGTGCTCATTTACATATTCCACAGATGACTTTAACTACCACTATCTGTGCTTTTGGCCTCTTTACATATTCCGCAGATTCTTGTTATCATGCACATCTGTGTTTTCAAAGAAAGACATCCTTTCACAGATATCTAAGAATAATTCATCTGTGAAAATAGACAAATTATCCATTCCACAGATTCCTAATATTTTTTTATCTGTGAAATAATCAAAGTATTCATTAACACAGATTTCCTACCAAAAATACATCTGTGAAATCCGACCAATAAGCTTTTCCGCAGATTTCCACATAACAATGCCACACAAAAAGGACCAGGCATCTATAATTTGCAAATCATAAATACCAAGTCCTTAAGATAATTCATGTATTACACAGCTACGATCCCCAATCCTCATTAAGCTTTAATCTTAAAATGTCACAGTATTTCCTGCAGGAACATATACATTTTTCTCGCCATAGGAGAACCACAGTGCCTTGGAAGTCGGATTCTTGCACATAGTCATATCAGTGTTGAAAATAAGCTGACTGAACGCATGGCAGTAATCATATGCTTCGATGTTGGTACAATACCAGATATCGTCGCGGCCGCCAATATACTCAGCGAACTCCTCAATCACGTTCCAGTTGTCGAACTGTTCGAACTCATAGGTGTGTCCCCAGAGATAGAAGAACATCGGATCCCACCAGTCCTTGGTCTCGACAAACCTCTTTGCAAGATTCATAAGCTCCGGATCAGCGTGGTGGCAGGTTGCAGGCAGTCTCATCCAATCCTTGGGAAGATGGAAATCATGTGTTGCCTCCACCGTTCTCGCATAGCAAATGCCGCAATTCTTAAGAATCTCCACACTTGTATCATCATAAGCACCATAAGGATAAGCAAAGCCTCTTACGAAGGTTCCGAAAATCTCCTCAAGTTCCTTTCTGTCCTTTGCAATCTCCTCTGTCGCAATATTCCCGGGAAGTCCCACAAGCGATGCGTGAGTGTAGGCATGCGCTGCAATCTCCCATTTACTCTTAGCATAAACCTGCTTCGCACGGTTAAGAGGCATGCGTCTGTGAATTGTGCCGGGCTCGTACTTCACATCCTCCGGAGGAAAACAACCGCTGTTAAGGTTAAAGGTTCCCTTCAATCCGTTCTTTTCTACTATTTCAATAAACTTTTCATCCTGCTCTACACCATCGTCATAGCTTAAAGTAAGCGCCTTCGGAAGGCCTCCGGGAAAGCGCATTATCATATTTGCCATAGTTCCTTCTCCTTTTTTCTATATAATAGCAGCATATTCCAAATAAGAAAGAATGCCGCTTGCGGCATTCTCGCGCCGAGCGCGGTTGCATTTATGCAACATATTCCTTTCGCGCGAGTGCGCATCCTCACGGAGTGTTTTTATATCATAGGAAAGCAATTTCCTATGATATAAAAAAGCCATATATGCTACATATTAATGTAACATATACGGCTACTGTGTTCTTGGGCATTATTGTTATGATAATGCCAATTATTGCTTTTAAACGCCTTACTCTGCGAGCATCAGAACAAGCATCAGCATAACGCTGAAATACGTCATCATAGTTGCAGTCATAAGTATCGGAGCGAAGTATAGAATGCGATTGTGTTTCATGATATCCCCCTACTATTAACACTTTTTTCAAGCATCGCTACCCTTATAATTTATCACCCCGTGTCCTACAAAAAGTCGTCAAGACAATTACTTAAATTCTTTAACCCCAAAGGATGAAAAGACGCATTGTCTGAAGGCATTAAGATCAGCAAAAGTGCGGTCTGAGAGCATCTGCGCTCCGATGTTACCGATGGCTGTTGCTTCCGAAGGGCCTGCATAAATCGTCTTGCCGGTTGCCCCCGCTGTCAGCTTATTCAGATACTCTGCGTTTGATCCGCCGCCTACTATATTTATGGAGTCAAAATGCTTCCCCGTAATCTCTTCGATTTCTTCTGCTGCCTGTTTGTAGCACGCTGCGAGAGATCTGTAAATCACGCGCGAAATCTCCCAAGGCGTGACAGGCACCGGTTGACCAGTTCTGTAACACTCATCCTGAATCGCCCTTATCATGGACTTAGGCGCAAGGAAAAGTTCGGAGTTGGCATCAACTATGGAATCGATTGTCTCCTTTTCAGCTCTTGCACAGAGATTTGCAAAGGAATAATCTGCTGCCTCCGCGTTATCACTGCAACCATCCCCGGAAGTATAGTTGTAGCCTGCCTCAAACTCCTTCTTCACGGACTGTATCATCCAAAGGCCCATGATATTTTTTAGGAATCTGTATCTGTGATCGTATCCTCCCTCGTTGGTAAAATTAGCGCTGCGCGCTGTTTCCGAAGTGTTCGCTTTTTCCAGCTCACACCCAAAGAGCGACCACGTTCCGGAGGAGATGTATAGAACATCCTCCGAGGTATTCGGAACACTCATGACTGCGGCGCCTGTGTCATGCGTCGCAGGTAGGATGACCTTGCAGTTAAAGCCCACTTTTTCCTGAATCTCTTTTGAGAGGTCACCCACTTCAGTTCCGGGCATGGAGAGCTTTCCGAATAATTTTTTAGGAAAACCGAGTTTTTCAATAAGTTCGATGTCCCACTCGTTGGTTTCCGGATTTACAAGCTGCGTGGTGGTTGCATTGGTGTACTCCTGCCTTTTAACCCCTGTCAGCAGGAAGTGCAGATAGTCGGGAATCATCAAAAGCGATTCTGCCTTTTCAAGATTCTCGGGCTCCTTGGTTTTGCAAGCCATAAGCTGGTAAATTGTGTTGAAAATAGCTTTCTGAATTCCGGTGCGCGCATAAAGATCTTTTTCGGAAATAATCTTATAGAGCTCGTCGTCCATCCCATCGGTTCGGCTATCTCTGTAGGCATAAGTGCTTCCAATGATGTTGTCGTTTTTATCAAGGAGAACGTAATCAACGCCCCAGGTATCGATTCCCATGGAGGCGGGTGCTTTGCCCATCTCATGACACTTCTTCATGCCGGTAAGGATCTCTTCAAAGAGCCTCCCTGTGTCCCAAACCTTGTGACCGCCTTCGTCATCCATACCGTTGTAGAATCTGTGTATTTCTTCATATTTAATTTTGCCGTCTTCGATCCATGAAAGGATATGGCGTCCCGAGGAGGCGCCTATATCGACGGCTAAGTAATATTTTATATTCATGTTGCTATACCCTTTGTTTAATGCCCTCATCCGGCGCTTCGCACCACCTTCTCCACTGGAGAAGGCTCTTATATGTTAGCGCTCCCCGATTATGTTGCTCTTTTTCTCGTAGAGGCAGTCTTCGTTTACCTTGATTCCGAAGGGTTCATTGAGAGCCCTGAAATCATCGGGTTCGATAGTCTGACGCTTTGTGTTTGTCATGGACATAACCTTGACGAGGACCTCTGCTGCCTTCTCTACTGTGTGCATAAGTCCGAAGGTGATGTCGAAATCAGTTCCGCAGGCGAACATGCCGTGGTGTGCCCAGATAGCTACGTCCTGCTTTTTCATGATGTCGGAGGTTGCAACTGCTATGTCGCGGCCACCGGGTACCATCCACGGTACAACGCCGATTCCGTCAGGGAATACAACGGGGCACTCTGTAGCCATCTCCCATATCTCTCTTGTGAAAACTTCACCGTCAAGAGGGAGTACATAAGTAAGTGCAATGGTATTTGCAGGATGGCAGTGGTAAACAACTCTGATATCTGCGTTTCTCTTCTTGCACACTTCGAGATTCATGAGGTGTGAAGGAAGTTCGGAAGTAGGTCTTCCACCGTTCACAAGTCCCCACTGGATCTGGTATTTCTCGCCCTTGTCGTCCACTTTGATGATGCAGATATTTGCTGCGGGATCGATCTCCACGTTTCTGAAATATTTGCCTGAGCCTGTGACCATGAAGTATTCACCTGCAAGATCAGGTACGGTGGTTCCGATTTCTTTCCACTCTCCGTCTTCCTTAAGGTCTTCCTTTACTGATGCGATTTCTTCATCTTTTATTCTGTAGCTAAGGTTACCGCCGTTTCTCTCGTGCCAGCCCTGGTAGAAACCGTCTACACACATGCGGCAGAAACCTTTTGCAAATTCTGAATTAAGTACTTTCATGATATATTTCCTTTCTTTATGCTCTTTTCGTGAGCACTTCGTCCTCGTATTTCTTGCAGGCGTCGAACCACTCGTCTTCTGTGGGAACGCCCATCTTCTCGCAGTAGTAATCCCAGACATCTCCGACAGGCATCATTTTGATGCGCTCCTGAAGTGACATGAGCTCTGTGAAGTTACGCTCATTCTGAAGTGCACACAGCTTTTCATTAGGCTGAAGCTCTGCGTTCAAAAGTGCCTTCAGGAAGTTTCTCATACCATTTGTCCATGCAGATACGCGGTTGATGCTGGCATCGAAATAATCCATCCCGATAAAGAAACGGTCGGGGCCGTTCTTAACGATTTCCTGCGCGATTTCCTTCGCGTCGTCATTGTATATAACAACGTGATCGGAATCCCAGCGAACTGGCCTTGTTACGTGAAGTGCCATCTTTTCATTGAAAAGGAGCATTGATGAAAGCTTGTCCGCAACATTCTCTGTGGGATGGAAATGGCCTGAATCGATGAGGCACATGATTCCGTTCTTAGCAGCATAACTTAAGTAGAATTCCTGTGAACCTACAGTAACGGATTCCATTCCGATTCCGAATACCTTGGATTCAACCGCAACGTAAACCTTGCTCTTGTCATAAGGAGTAGCAAGAATCTGATCAAGTGAATCCTTCAGGCGCTTTCTCGGTGAGATTCGATCCGGAATCACATCCTTGAAACCATCCGGAATCCAGATATTCATCATGCAGGGTACGCCTGTCTCTGTTGCAAAATACTCAGAAATCTTAAGGCATGCGATACAGTGATCAACCCAGAATTTTCTAACTGTCTCATCCTCTGATGAAAGTGTTGCATTCTCTGCCATGGGATGTGAAAACATTGTGGGATTAAAATCAAGACCGATGCCGTGCTTCTTAGCAAAATCCACCCAAGCCTTGAAATGCTTAGGCTCAAGCTTATCTCTGTCAACCCACTCATCACCTTCGAATACTGCATAGCATGCGTGGAGGTTGAGTTTGTGTTTGCCGGGAACGAGTGAAAATACCTCATCAATATCCTGCATGAGCTGCTCAGGTGTTGTAGCCTTATACGGATAATTTCCTGTGGTCTGAATTCCTCCACTAAGAGGTCCCTTCTGATCAAAACCGACTACATCATCACCCTGCCAGCAATGCATTGAGAGACTGATTTTTTCAAGTTCGCTGATAGCCTTATCTGTATCAACGCCAAGCTTTGCATAACGCTCTTTTGCTGCTTCATATCTTTCCTTAACTATCATTTTTTGTAACCTTCCCTTTCTTTTTTTGCTATCCGTTTATAATCCGAAAAAATATTGGCCAAGATAAATCAATCGTGAAAAACTCTCGTCTTAAACATCTTGAAATTATATTAAAACTCCCAGACGAAATATTTAAGGTCCTACATTGAAGAAAAATAGGTCCTTTATTGCAAATAATAAACACACATGTTAATTTAAAGACATAATCCTTCACGGAGGTCCTAAATGAACAGAGAATTACTGCAAAAGCTCAGTATTATCACAGATGAGGAGCAGTCCATACTGGATGGAAAAGAATATATAAACCGTGACTTGTACTATAGTCCTCAAGCGTCCAAAAAATCAGATGAGATTGATTCTGCGAGGGTATTAAAAAACGGACGCCTTATAGATATGCGTCCGCATGTGCGCTTTATTCACTTTCCGAAGCATACTCACAACTATGTTGAGTTCATTTATATGTGCAATGGTACTACAAGACATATCGTGGATGGTAAGGAAATTATTCTGAAAGAAGGCGATCTTCTTTTCCTGAATCAGCATGCCACTCAGGAAATATATCCGGCAGGTGAGAATGATATTGCAGTTAATTTCATGATACTTCCGGAATTTTTTGATGTGGTGCTTCCTATGATGGGAGCTCAGCCAAGCGCCCTTAGAGACTTCATAATAAGCTGCCTCACCAGAAAGGATTTGACCAGCAACTACATGTATTTTAATGTTTCGGATGTTCTTCCCATTCAGAATTTAATGGAAAACCTGATATGGAATATGCTGAACTCCGACAAAAACAGCAGAACCATAAACCAGGCCACTGTGGGACTTCTTTTCCTTAATCTCACAAATCATTCTGAGCTTATTCATATTGCTTCGAATTCCTATGAACAGGAGATAACGCTTAAGCTCCTCTCCTATATTGATACATCCTACAAAACCGCATCTCTTAAAGATTTTGCAGCAACAGAAAAAGCAGATGTATACACAATTAGTCGCATAATAAAAAAAGAAACAGGCCACACCTTCAAGGATTTCCTTCAGGAGAAGCGCCTTGAAAGGGCCTGCTCTCTTCTTGTTCGTTCAAATGCACCTATTGCCGATATCGCTATCTCTGTAGGCTATGACAACACCAGCTTTTTCCATCGTCTGTTCCGCAGAATATATGGCTGCAGTCCCAGAGACTACCGACTGGCTAATCACAGTTTTATACAGTGATTAAATATCCCAAAATACATCTGCCTGTAGCTAATATCATATTGCATTTTCAATTCTCATAAGTGCCTTTACATCAGGATCATGAGGTGCTGCTGTAAGCGGGTCTGAAAAGAAAATAACAAAATCAATTTTCCCCTCTACTATCTTAGTGCCGATCTGCTGGTCACCGCCAAGGGGGCCTAAATTATAACCGCGTACAGGAAGATTTGTTGCATCAGTTATCATACGAGCCGTTGTACCTGTTCCGCATAAAAAGTGCTTTGAAAGAATATCTGCATTATTTTTTCAAAAGAATTTAGTATGTTATGATATAGCCATGAAAAAATATACGACTTATGGAAAATTCCAAAATGAAATGAATTCATATTACAAGCGCACAGGTATGAAGCTTCAGTTTACCGAAATGATGCAGCGCATGAATGAAAAGGGGCTTCTTAGTACATCGCCATCTTTTTTCAGGCTTCCTGCAGATGCCCTGTCAGTAAGTGATGATGAATTTGATAAGCTTGTGGATAATATACCTCTTCATTATGATGTAGAGCATGCAATAAATTCCTATGTAGGTGAGGAAAAAATCATTCCTCAGTTTTATGATGTCTACACTATTCGTCATCCGCGATTTACCAGAAATTATGCTCACAGGCATAATTATTTTGAGCTGGATTTTGTGATAAAGGGTGCGGGCACTCTGTATTTTGAGGGAACTGCCCATAAGATGCACGAAGGTGAAGTATGTATAGTTGCTCCGGGCTCCAATCATGACTACATCATAGATGATGAAACCAGCATAGTTTATACCGTTTGCATCAGGAAAAGTACCTTCGAAAGTACCTTCACTTCACTTATGCTTCATCAGGATCTTTTGTCAGGATTTTTCAGGCACATCCTTAGAAATGAGGATAGGCCCAATTACCTTATGCTCTTTACTGAAAACAATATGGAATGCAGAATTTTCCTTCGAAAGCTTCTGATCGAATCAGAGGCTCCTGACGGGTATAGTAACAACTGCTGTATTAACATAATCAATTTATTTTTTGCTAATCTTCTCCGAAACTACAGCAAGACAATATCCTTTTACAACTATGATATTGATTCTGATTTTTCACTTGTACTGCAATATATTCAGCACAACTATCAGACACTTTCGTTGTCCTCTCTTGCCGAGTTTTTTCACTATTCGGAGCCGCATCTTTGCACACTCATAAAGCAGAATACCGGAAAAAACTTCACGGATCTTATTAAGAATCTTCGTATGCGTGATGCAGTAAATCTGCTTATAAATACCGACCAGAAGGTAAATGAAATAGCTGAAGAAATAGGGTATAACAGCGCCGATCATTTTTCCAGGGTATTCAGAAAAACCTATGGCTGCTCACCGGCCGATTTCAGAAAGTCCAATAAAAAGGACAGCCCCTTCATTCCATTCTCACATGAGTAATGTAAATCAAACTTCACACACTGAAAAAGGAACCGAGACCGTATGCGGACTCAGTTCCCTTTTTTCTTATCAAACAGCCTTCTTCAGACTATTCTCACTGTCCTCAGCATGCATTTTGGACTTCATCTCTTCTATCTCTTTCTTGTAGTGCTTGATTGGTCCAAATACTACACAGAGAATAACAATGCTTCCTGTAATGCTGGGTGCTCCGAACTTGATGAAGTTAAGAGCAAACATAGCTGATTCGGGCTGTTGTCCAATGGCACCTGCCACATATCCTGATACTGCAAGGATTGCAAGTATGCCTGAGCTTGTAGCTGTATTACCGCACTTCTGTGCAAATCCCTTGATTGATGAAACAAGTCCGTTTGCTGTTTTTCCTTCCTTGTACATGATGAAATCAATAGTATCATTTACAAGAATATTAACCAGTGCGTTCTGCATAGCTCCTGTTACAGATGCGATGAAAGTGAGCACGCAAAGGAAAGTAAAGTTTGTCTTTCCGAAGAAGAAAAGAACTACATATAAAGCTATTGTTGTCACCTGAGAGAAGCAAAGTGCTCTCTGTCCACTCTTGAATATCTTAAGAACGATTGGCATTGCAACAACCATTGAAATAAGTGCGCCGATTGAAATAACACCCATGTATGCACCTATAAGGTCAGGTCTCTGGTAGTAATACATCATGTAGTAAACTGATGATGAAAACATAAGTCCATATCCCATTGAAGCCATTACCCAGGCAATGATGTTAGGATATACTTCCTTGTGCTTTAATACCATTCCAATTCCCTTAAGAGGATTCTTTTCAGGCTTTGCAAGATATCTCTCCTGTCCCTTTGAAGCCTTAAAAAGTCCCCAGAAGGAAATAAATGAAAGAATACCGCAAATGATCATGTAGGGCACATAGCCATTTGAAAATCCAAGGCTGTTAAAGAAGCCTGTGATGTTTGGAGTAAAGGTGTTACCTACTGTAAATGCTGCGGCACAACATCCTGCTCCCATTGTGATTATCTTATTTCTCTCGCCGTCATTCTTAACAGCTGCAGGAAGAATTGCCATCTGAGGCATTGTGTACATAGTAACTGTCATTCCGTAGCCGATGTACATAATAAGAATGTATGCAGCCTTAGCCGTAGTATTTGTAAAGCCCCAGTCTACCCAGACCATAGTTGCAAAGAATGTAAGCAGAACCGGTGCAAACAGGAAGTAAGGCCTGTAACGTCCCATCTTTGAATGTGTACTGTCAGCGATCACACCCATCATCGGATCGTTTATCGCATCCCAGAGAGTTGCTATAAACATTATTACTGAGCATATAGCTGCCGGAATCCCTAATGTATCCGTCATATAAACAGACAGATAACTTGCCAGTACTGCAGCTACCATCATCGCGCCGCCGTTTACGGAAGTAGCATGGAACCATCTAAAGGCACCACCGACTTCTGCTTTATTTGTAGAATTACTATTGTTCCCCATTGTCCTTCTCCTTTTCATGTTTTTTAAATGTGGTAAACAATGTTTTTTGCTTTGTGAGATTATAATAGCAAGGTAATACTTCCTGCTCCATGTAATATGTTTATCGATATCCGACATTTTTTAAGATGCATAAATATAAATAAAAATCCCCAATAATAATCCGGCCTAATATTTTAGATTCCGGACAGTTATCGGGGAAACTCCATTATATTACATGATATCTCGAATTATTTAATTTTCTATCACAGTACTATTTCAGTTTTAATACCTGAATCTATACCTGCCTTGAGAACGACTTTTTTTCCCGGTATCTTACGGACAATAGCCAGGGCACGTCCATTCCAGGTATTTGAAGTATTGCTACTATAAGGCTCCTGCTCTTTGGGATTACCTGATCCAAAGCCTAAAAGCTCAGCGTCACCTTCAAGCTCAAGCGTAATACTCTGATCAGAGTTTATGAAAACATCTCCATCAGAGTCCTGAAGAGAAAGATTCACGTATACTATCTCACTATCTTCCAATATATTTCCATCTACCTCAGCAAAAAGCTTCATATCTCCCACTGCAGTAGTTAGCTCATATTCGCCTATGTTCTCGCCATCTTTGTATGCCACAGCTTTTAATGTTCCCGGCTGATAAGTTGTTTCAAAAAGAGTTCTGCAGTTATCCTCTTCCACAACCTTTTTCTTTCCTATGGATTTTTCATCAAGTAATAATTCCACCTCATCCCCTGAAGAATAAACCTCAACCACAACCGGCTTATTTTCATATCCGCTAAAGGTCCATCCTGAAACAGTATCACTCATTACCCAGGGTGTCTTTATCAGTTTCTCGCCATAGTGTGCGGGATCCTGAACTGCTATATAAGGAGCTTTTCTTAGTCCGAAAACAATCTCCCTGTAATATGATAAAGGTCTTCTAAAGCCTGTGATATCAATATCTCCTGTATAAGCAAGCTTAGCAGGGAACTGTGCGCCAAAGCCGCCCTCACCGAATTTATATGCAGGAATTCCTACGCCTGCTTCTCCCAGGTAGTCCCAGCCTGTCCAGGTGAAATCTCCGATAACCTGAGGGTATTTTGTAACCTCTCTCCAGTTTACAGCAATCTCAGGAGGATAGGTTTCACTACCGACAATAACACGGTTAGGAGCCTTTTTGGCATCAAGGCTGTAACGTGCTGTCATGTAGTTATAACCTGCTATGTCAGTTGCTGCACAGGCCTTGTCCAGACGCTTTGTGATCTCAGGATGTACGACAATTTTATCCATGTACTTATCCATGATAGTCATGAAATCATTTACGTTTATGGAATCATCACCATCTTCTACAGATGCAGCAACATCTGCAGTAATCTTAGGCACAGCATCTCCTGCCGCAAACACTCCGTTTATTGAAGCAAGGGTATATCTGTTAGGATCCAGCTTGTGGCAAAGTCCGCTGATTTCTGCAGCAAGCCTTGCGCCTTCATCTGTTCCGATCTCAGGAATTTCATTACCGATTGAATACAGAATAACGGAAGGATGGTTGTAGTCCTTCATGACCATCGCTTCCACATCACGCTCCCACCAGTCCATGAAATACAGATTATAGTCATAGTCTGATTTTGCCCTGGTCCACATATCAAAGGCTTCATCCATGATATACATTCCGAGTTCATCACAGGCCTTTACAAGTGCAGGTGCCGCAGGGTGATGAGACATTCTTATGGCATTAAAGCCGGCTTTTTTTAATATAGCAACTCTTCTGTATTCAGCTTCATAAAAAGTCTTTGCCCCTAAGATTCCACTGTCGTGGTGAATGCAGGCTCCACGAAGCTTAACACTTTTTCCGTTCACTCTAAGGCCATGCTTTGCATCAAGTCTCAGCTTTCTGATACCGAAGATCTCCGCTTCATCATCCAGAGGTTCTCCGCAGCCTGTCTGCCCGTCATTCTCTTCCACTGCTTCGAACACCGTAACTTCAGCCTTATAAAGTGCAGGATTTTCATCAGACCAAAGTGATGGCTTGTCCACATATAATCTTGAAAAAACAGTCATCTCAGAATTAGCCTTAGCGCTGATTACCTTTTGATCGGAAGCAATAAGCTCTCCATTCCTGTCCAAAATTCCAAAGCTGATAACAAGGTCTTTGGGAGCAATATCCGCATTCCTTACAGATGCCTTAAGAAGTACTGTTGCCTCTTCTTCATTACATTCTTCAGTAGTTATCAGGAAGCTGTTTTCCTTTATATAAGTATTATCCGCTTCAAGAAGGTATACGTCTCTGTAGATTCCGGAGCCTGTGTACCAGCGGCTGTTCTGACATGCATTGTTTCTCACCTGAACGCGAATTTCATTCTCGCCCTCTTCCTTTAAAAACTGAGAAATCGGAACTGTGAACTCTGAATATCCATAAGGTCTGTTAGCAGCAAGCTGACCGTTAACATAGACAAAGGTATTCATGTAAGCACCCTCAAATAAGAGCATTATATTCCTGCTTCTGTCACCCTTTTTTGATTCAAAAAACTTCACATAAGTATAGGAACCACCATCATAGAATCCTGTATTGCCACCATTAAGCGAATCAGCATGGGTCTCTGTCTCTATCATCGCATCATGGGGAAGTGTAATTTTTCTCGCATTTTCAGGAATGCTCCACACTAGAGCAAAGGCATCCTTGCTGTTCCAGAAAAGCCAGTTATCGTTCCATTTTGTTTTTTTCATTATGTTCCACCTCTTAAATACTGCGTTATGCACAAATTAGTCTGTTCATAAGCAATTCTATAATTTGAGGTTTAGATGGAACACTTCTTAATTTGCGGAGAATCCGACATTTATTAATATAAAAATAACAAATAATTAATACACGATTTATCCTCCATTACGCTATATCGCTTAAAATATAATCATGTTACTACAATCTACAATGGAGGATTATACTATGGCGAATAACGAAAACGGCACTAAAGTAATGAGCAAGCATATTACCGGGCAACTACTTGCAATCCTGCTGCCTATGGTAATATCTGCAATTGCATTTGTTACTATTTTTCTGGCTTTTAATGCAAGAAATATCATTATTGATAGCGCGAAGAACGGACTACAGCAGGAAGCAAAAAAAAATGCGTCCGACATCTCCGGAATGATGGAGGGTATTGTTTCCTATTACAATGCGTATGCCGATACACTTCAGGTTTCAGACTACGCAGATGATGCTGCAATCTTAAAATCCTTGGAACCCGGAATGAAAGCCTATCCCGGAGTAGTCAGCGATGTATACCTTGCCTTTGGTAAAGATTACTTCTATGATGGCGGCGGTTGGGTTCCTGACGAAGGCTATGATCCGACAACCAGAGCCTGGTACCAGAACGGACAGGGAAAGTCCAGCATAGTACTCGGAGATCCTTCGGTAGATCTGACAACAGGGCAAATGGTTGTCTGTGGGTCTCGCGGTGTGACACTGACTGACGGAAGATCCGGTGTCCTCTCCACAGATATCGTATTATCCGGAATTTCCGAAACTGCCAGTGCCTATAAGCCACTTGGAACAGGTTCAACAATGATGTTTGATGGAACCATAATGGTTGCATCACCCACAACAGATCAGATAGGTAAGGATGTTTCAGAATATCCTAATGATAACTTTATTCAGGAGATTTCCAAGATAACAACCTCCGGCGGAAGAAGTGATGTATTCGTTCTTCACGGAACTGATGGTGCTGATTACTACGTTTCTATTGATGCGGTAAGCGGTACAAACTGGTATCTGGCATCCTTCGTAAAAGAGAGCGATGTACTGGCTGAATTAAACAAATTTATTATCATCATTGCTGTAATTGGGGTAATAATAATACTTACCGGCTCCGTTGTTATGCTCTTCATACTTAACGCAATGATTGCAAAACCTGTCAGCAGACTTACAGATAATATCACACGTATATCCCAGGGTGACTTCACTGTAGAGATAGCTAAAGGCACACGCGGAGGCGAAAATGAAATAGGCCTTATGAACAACAATATGGCTGATTATGTTGCTCAGATGCGTGATACCCTGATAAAGATGAAAGATGTAACCGAGAAGCTCTCGGGAGAAGCGAATAATTCCAAGAGTGCATCAAGCGACCTGAATTACCAGGCCGATGAACAGTCAAAGGCCATGCAACAGATACAGGGTGCTATGGATGATATGGCAGACGCTGTAACAGAGCTTGCCAATCAGGCAACAACCCTTGCTCAGGAGGTATCAGACCTCACAGACAAGAGCCAGCGGACAAGAGATGTCATGGATTCTCTTGTTACTAAGGCAAAAGACGGACAGCGAGACATGGAAATTGTCCAGAATGGTATGACCGGAATATCACAATCAATGTCAGATATGAACGAGGTTGTTTCGGTAGTTGGAGAGTCCGCCCAGAAGATTAACTCAATCGTAGATATGATCAATTCCATCTCCAGCCAGACTAATCTCCTGTCACTTAATGCATCCATTGAAGCTGCTAGAGCAGGCGAAGCAGGAAAAGGTTTTGCCGTTGTTGCACAGGAAATTGGACAGCTTGCGCAGAACTCTGCTGATTCAACCCAACAGATATCTTCCATCATAAAGGATATCACTATTCAGATTGAGGAGCTTTCACGCAAATCTCAATCCAACATGGATGAGATTCGCTCTAACATGGATGCTGTTGATACTGCAGGCGCTACCTTTGAAGAAATCTTCAAGAGTCTTGACGAAACCAGCGATATTGTTGGAGAAATGATATCCAAAGTCGGCAGTGTAGATGAAATTGCAACCTCTATGGCAGCCATTTCAGAGGAACAGTCAGCAAGTACTCAGGAAGTAAGTGCTACCGCAACACACCTCACATCCAGCGCTGAGATGGTTGCAGAGAATTCTAAAGGTGTTGATCACAGTGCTACCGCTGTAAGTGATTCTTCAGAAGAAATAGAAAACCTTATAAATGTATTTAAAGTATAAGAATGATTTATATCCTATTTAACATAAAAGTGCCTCGTTACCAGAATACTTTTAATGGTGACGAGGCACTTTATACTATAGTTTTACCATCTCTTAAAATTGAATATCTTTTCATTAACAGGACCTACATTTTCAGGTGTAAAGCCCATAAAGAACAGGAATGGCAGCTCGCCCAAGGTATGATTGCCGTTTTCCTTATCATGCTTACGGATTATTCCATAGGCAGGGGGAAGCTCCTTCTCAAGAAGTGCCATCACTTCTTCGTCCTTCTCAAGCTCGGAGAGCCTGGTTTCAGGTCCGTACACGCATCGATAATCTCTTGAAGGCACGTAGCTGATTTCATACTTTCCTGCAGGAAGTACCACTGCTCCGCTTTCATCAATAGTTTCTGCATCAAAACCTGTAACTGCAAGCTTACTTCTGCTAAATCTGGGAAGAGTTACTTTAGCACTTCCGTTAAACGGCACTTCAATATTTAATGTAAATATTCCGTCCTCCCCGATCTTCCAATTGGATACATATTTTCCTGCTGCAGTTACCATAGATGAATTAAAATGTCTGAATTTCATGGAAGGCTGCGGTGCAATTATTGCACTCTTAAAGCCTTCAGTGGCAGGACGAAGTCCTCCTATGTACTCATACATAAACTGCACGACCGTTCCGTATGAATAGTGGTTAAGGGAGTTCATTCCCTCATCACATATTGTTCCATCAGGCATAACCGAATTCCATCTCTCCCAGATTGTGGTAGCTCCAAGATTTACGCAGTAGAGCCAGCTTGGGAACCCTTCATTAAACAGGAAATGATATGCCAGATCCATTCTTCCGATTTTTGCAAGAGTGGTACAAAGAAGAGGTGCTCCCACAAAACCGCATTTTATCTGGTAACAGTCCTTATTAAGTCTGTCAATGAACTGCTCTATGAGCTTATCCCTGTCCACATATACATCGAAGGCAAGTGCAACAATATATGCTGCCTGAGTATCACAGGCAAGACGTCCTGTCTTTGAGAAGTACTCATCAAGAATTGCGCTCTTTACCTTTTCTGCAAGGGCATCATATTTTTTCTTATCCTCTTTGAGTCCAAGCCTCTCTGCCATCTGTGCTGTTATGACTGTTGAGCGATAGTAATAGATTGCAGCAAGGTAGTCGTCATTGGTCCCTCCCTTGAAGCTCTGCTCAGTTATTCCATCAAGACCAAGCCAGTCGCCAAATTGGAAAGGCAAAATGAAGAACCCCTTGTCGCCATGCTCTGCATCATTTCGATGCATGTACTCTACCCAGCCCTTCATCATTTCATAGTGTTCTTTGGTATCCTCCAGAGAACCGAAGGTATTATAAAGTACATTAGGAACTATTGTGCTTACATCAGCCCAGATGCTTCCAACTCCCGCAAGGTTATTGGCTGTATTGGGCAGGAAGCTTGCAACGCCTCCCTCGTGACGCTTTGCATCAAGTGCAAGATCGCGAAGGAACTTCCTGTAGAAGGCACGGGTATCCATGTTGTAGCTGGCTGTCTGAGAAAATACCTGCGCATCACCTGTCCAGCCAAGTCTCTCATTTCTCTGCGGACAGTCTGTGGGCATATCAAGGAAGTTGGATTTTTGACCCCATATGCAGTTTTCATAGAGCCTGTTGATTTTTTCGTTACTGGTCTCAATATAACCTGTGCGTTCCATATCGGAGTAGAGAACGCAGGATCTTATCTTGTCAGTTGTAAGTGCGCACTCCTCCGGCCAACCTTCAATCTTCAGATAGCGGTATCCGAAAAAAGTGAACCTGGGATGTACTGTCTCTTTCCTTCCATCAGATATATAAGTGAACTGAGATCTTGCTTCGCGGTAATTCTTGTTGAAGAAATTGCCTTTCTGAAGTATCTCTCCGCAGGAAATTATTATCTTTGTACCTGCAGGAAAATCAGCATCAAACTCCATTACGCCTGCATGATTCTGTCCAAAATCAACTACAGTTTCACCTGCAGGAGTATGGATTATTTCTTTTGCGGGAAGTATCTCTTTTACAATTACCGGAATACTGTATCTGTCAAGAAGTGCTCTCTCTGCCTTTACTTCGACAGCATTACCGATTTCAGGTGTTCCTGCTGTTCTATCCAGATCTTCTCCGTAATAAATTCCGGATTCGATAACATCATTTTTCAGTACCTTCCAGGTATTGTCCGTTCCGATTACTTCATGGCTTCCATCAGCAAAGTCCACATGGAGCTCAGCAATGGCCTCCATTCTGTCACCGAAATTATGACCGCCCTCAAGACCGAAGTTACTCATATACCAGCCCTTAGCGACCTGGATATCAAGCTGACTTTTTTCACCTATTTTATCTGTCACATCAAATGCAATAATCTGCATTCCTGTTTCATAATCATTGATGTAAGGAGTCAGAACCTCATCTCCGATTTTCTCACCATCAAGATATGCCTCAAATACGCCAAGACAGCTCACATAAAGTCTGGCCTTCACAGGCTTTTCCCTAAGCTCAATGTCTTTTCTGAAAATCGGATGATATTTAGCACCATCCTCTGCTGCAATCCATTTTCCTGTCCAGGCTTCGTCCATCTTTCCAGTCTCAAAGTATTGCACATCTGAGACTGTGGTATCTCCGTTGTCGCCTGTAATCGTCACTCGCCAGAAATATCCGGTGCGGGGCTTTAAGTCAATATTTACCTTATCTCCATTGATAACTTCACCTGTCTGATCAAGGTTAGCAGCCTCTTTTCTGCAGAGAATCTCAGTAAAGTCCCTGTCTGCAGCCACCTCCAGCACGCCATTTTTTAATGTCTTCGCATCTGTCTCTTCCACATTCCAGGATGCTATAAGATTTTTAAAATCATATCCGATTGGGTTAATTATTCCATTAAGTTTTGCTCTTGTTATTTTCATAAATACCTCTTCTATTTTTATGTCATTTCATCACAGCACTTTATTCAGCCAGGTCACAAACAGATCTTTCCACTGTGAAACGGCTGTAAGATCCGGAGGTACAAAGCCGGGATAATATATTGTATCATTCGGCTTACAGCCACCAAAGCCATGTCCTCCATAGGGGAAAACATGCAGCTCGTGAGAAATTTTCTTATTCCTGAGCGCCCTTGCAAAATCCACCATATGGTATGCATCAATCACATCATCATCAGCTGCGTTACACATAAATATTGGGCATACCTCATCATTTACATGATCCTTTAATTCGTATCTGGCAGCAAAATCAGCTCTCCTCCCGGCATCATTATAGGTTTCAGCATCAGCCATAACCACCTGGATTTTGTCATTTGCAACAGTAACAGCCGGATATATCAATCCTGCTGCATTGGGCTTTCCGTCCACCTTATCGATCTCATCTTCCACATAATCGCTAATTCCTACTGCCCCGTTTTGAGTGATAACTGCCTGAACACCTACAAGATTTCCTCCTGCTGAAAAACCTACTGTAGCTATCTTGTCAGGATCAATCCCATATTCATCTGCATGGAATCTTACATATCTGATTGCACGCTGAAGATCAAGAAACATGTAAGGAGCCTTGTATGGATATGATCTGTACCAGAGAATAAAACAGCTTATTCCTGCTGCATTTAAAAACTCGGCTATATCTGCTCCCTCACTATCAATACTCTTGGTAAGATATGCACCTCCCGGACAGGAAATCACGCATTTCTTACTTCCAGGTACAAGATATGGAACAATGAAAGGCTCATCCACATAAGTCTCATTTGCATAACCATCCTTTATTTCTTCACGATATACCATGGTATCGTTGCCACGCATATCGCCAATTTTATCTGTGGTTTTATCCCATATTCCGGGATATTTAACAAACATATCCTCGGGAGAAAGCGAATCATCCCAGTTCATTCTGTCATGCTTGGACTCTCCGGTATTTCCCGGAATATTTTCACCCCATATTTTAATTATCTCTTTCTCTTTTTCAGGACTAAATCTCATTTTTAACCTCGCTTTATATCATCATTTAAATAGCCTCGATAATATCCAATAATATTGAACTTATCTCAGCCTCTGTACTTCCCCGTGAGTAATTCCGTTTTCATTAAAGGCATCGACCTGAAGGTATACCTCCTGACCTTTTATAAGTGCACCGATAGATCTCGTACCCTTAGATGAGCCTTTCTCCGGGTAGTACATGCAACTGTGATAGAGCTTATTCTCTGCATGTCCCCACTTAATGTTATAACCATCCGCGCCCTCGGAAGACATTGTTATACTCATATCCAATTCGCTCTCAATAGTAGCAGTAAATGTAACCTCTCCGGGAGCCCTTCCGTTACCTTTTCCAAATACGCGAATACCTGATACTGCTGCCTTTTGATTCATTGGAAGCTCCAGAATTGTGAGCTTTATAAAACGTAACCTTTTTCCATTTTCTATAAGCAAAGTATCATGAGGAAGATTGGTATCAGCCTTGGATTTATCGCTCAGAATCTCATAGTTTTCGCCATCAGATGATCCTTCCAGCACATATCTTGTCACATATTTTCTCTCATCAATGAGTCTTGCACCGAATCCGTTTTCAGGTATCTCTCCGGGCGGAAGTGCGTCAATACTGTCATCCGCGAAATTGATCTGAATAAATCTGACGTCCTTAACTTCGCGCATATCCATGAGAAGCCATTCGCCGGGCTTGTTGTCTGCTGCTCTCCACCAGGTTCTGGTATCCTCTTCACAGGCTCTCTCAGGATTGTTATCACCTACAGGTGAAACCGTATCCTCTTTACTTACAGATGATGCACTCATCTTTGCATTCCTGCTAAGAAGGAACCATTCAGGCTCAGCCCATGGATCCGGTTTCCCGTCATTTATGCTCCTTGGCCAGTCTCCGTAGCCAGTATTACAGAACAGCTCACCATCATTATCAAAGCCTGCAGGCCATATACCGACTCTTCGCTCCATGGGATCATTAAGGCTTATTCTCATGGTTGATGTATGCCAGAAATTACCGTTTTTATCCTCCATAGTTGAGCCATGTCCTGCCCCAGGCATAAATCCTCCGGGCTGATAGGAATAGGGATTGTTCTTTGCAAGCTCAAAAGGTCCAAGGGGTGAATCGGATACATATACCCCATCGTTGTAAACATTATATTCAGCACCTGTCGCTGCATACTGAAGATAATATTTTCCATCATGCTTATTCATGTATGCACCTTCAATGAAAGGATTGTTGCTGAGCATACTCCTAAAGAAAGCCTTGTCTGTATCAGAGGCCTTACTAAATGCCTCTTCTCCCATATTCTTTTTAAATCCCTCAAATACTCTGTCCAGCTCCTCGCCTTCAATAAGTCTCTTTGAATGGTTCTCACCGCATCTCTCATAGCCAAGTTCCTTTGGGCGTCCATGAACAAGCTCTATTCTCTCTGAAAGAGGCTTCATAGTCTCAGGTTCAAGTTCTACTCCCCAGATTGGTGTCATATTAGAGCATCCCCAATAGAAATAAACTCTTCCGTCATCATCCTGAAAAAGGTTGGGATCCCAGAAGTCAAAGGTTCCCTCTATCTCCTCATATGGTCCGTTCTCAATATCTCTGGTGCGATAGAAGTTGCAGATTTCTCCCCTTTTTGATGCACTAAAATATACATAGTCTCCGATGACTCTTACATCCGGAGCATAGTCAAGAAGAGGAAGATTATCGGGAAGTCGCACGCTCTTCCAATTGATGAGATCATCAGATACCCACACTGACATATTCATGGATGCAAAAATATAGTATTTTCCCTTATAAAATAAAAATGTGGGATCAGCTGCTTCTCTGGAAATGTGCTGCTCGCCAGACATTCCGTCCTTTATGAATTGGTAATGGTAATCTATGTTTATGGGATTGCAAAGTATTTTTTTCACGTTATTCTCCTTAGTAATTATCCCCTCAAGAGGAAGACTTGATATTTGCAGCGATTAGAAGCGGTATCTTGCTCTCTTTTTATAGATTCTATTATTTGGGGAATAATTACTGAACAGTTTTTATTTTTGATAATCCGGCATTTAAAAGGGCCATCACTTTACAGAAATATTAAGAAGTTCGCAAAATCCGCTTATTTTGTAGTCTGTCTTTTCGTATGCTGCTGCGTCGCCTATTCCCGCAACTCTCATGCCGGCTCTTTTACCTGCGATAACTCCGGCAACAGCATCCTCAACAACTACGCAGTTATCGGGATTTTCACTTAAAAATTCTGCTGCCTTTGAGAACACCTCCGGATCAGGCTTGGATTTTGTAATATTTGTTCCGTCAGATATAGCGTCAAAGTAATCTGTAAGTCCCACCCTTTCCAGGATGTACTTTGTATTTTTACTTGAAGAACCTATCGCAAGCTTGTGCCCTCTGTTTCTAAGTTCCGCAAGTGTATTCCTTACTTCAGGTGATACGTCTTCCGGTGTCATTGTTCCCAGAAGTTCCCTGTAATATTCATTTTTCTCAGCAGCAAGATCTTCCTTTTCTTCTTCGGAAAACTTTCTGACACTGTCTTCCAGAATAATATCCAGAGATTCCATTCTGCTGACACCGCGAAGTCTTGAATTCTTCTTTTCATCAAAGCCTATTCCCAGCTTATTCGCTATCATTTTCCATCCCTGATAGTGATATTTATCAGTAAAAACAAGAACCCCGTCAAGATCAAATATAAAAGCTTTCATAATATGTCATCCTCCCGCTTTAAAATCTCAAATCCATTTTTCCGCAGAAAGGATCAACAGGTGATTTTCCCTTAAATTCACTTCTGCCTAAAATCTTGTCAATTGCTGCATCCATAACGAATTCAGAATTACAGTAACAGTTGATAAAGGTCTTTATCATCGGTGCATCGAGAAGATGATACGGATTACCGAAGCTTATAAACATAACCGGGAGCTCATGTACCATCCAGGGCATGTTATTTCCAAGTCCGAACATTGTGTGCCAGTTCATTCTTGCTGTGGTTTTGTTGGATGCAGTTTCCACATTTCCAACATAGATGATTAGATCGTATCTGGATTTTAGCTTTGAAACGGAATCGGTCATTACTTCAAAGCCTTCTTTTTCATACAGCGTCACATCAAAACCTTCAGCCTTAAGTCTATCCATTACAAATTTTGTTACGCGCTCGTCAGACTCAAAACCTCCCATCATTTCAAGAAGAAGTCTTTTATGATTTTCAGGCTTTATGGGAAGGAGCTTCTGTGTATCCTTTACAAGGGTAATTCCTTCATCAGCACACTCCTTTGCCCAGGTCACATGCTCCTCTGATGAGAGAATGTTAAGCCCTTCCTTAGCAGGAACCAGAGTACCGTTTGCCTTCTTTTCAGGAAGATTAAGAGCTGCCTTGGTCGCAAGAATTCGCTTAACGGCCTCCTCTAATCTCTCTTCGGACAGGATGCCCTTTTCATAGCCCTTGTGCATGTATTCGTAATCTTCATCGATGTTTCTGTTAAACAGGAACATGTCGCAGCCGTTTTCTATGCAAAGTGGAACAGCATGTTCTCTGTCCATTGCACTGCAAAAGCCCACCATAGGCGTGGCATCAGACACAATAAGACCGTTAAACCCGAGCTTTTCCCTGAGAAGTTTACCGAGAAGATTTTTAGACAGCGTAGCAGGAATAATCTTTTCAGGTGCTTTTCCATCAAAGAGTTCCTCATAGGCAGGCATTGCGATATGTCCCGCCATCACGCTAAGTGTTCCGGCATCGATCATTGCCTCGTAGATTTTTCCGTAGCTTTCGTCCCACTCTTCAACAGAGAGTGAATTGACACTTGTAAGAAGGTGCTGGTCTCTCTCGTCTATTCCGTCACCCGGGAAGTGCTTTACTGCTGTAGCAACGCCCTCTTCGGCTGCTGCCTTAAGATAACCTCTTCCCATATCGATGACTGTCTGCACATCATCTGAAAATGCCCTAACATTTATAATTGGATTATGGTAGTTTCTGTCGAGATCAACTACAGGTGCAAAGGACCAGTTATCTCCTACAGCTGCGCCTTCTGAGCAGCTAACCTTCCCCAGCTCATAACCGCGTCTGGCATTTCCTGTAGCACCAACAAGCATCTCTCTGCCATAGTAGGTTCCTTCAACTGCCGAACCATTTCCGCCATACTCGAGGTTTGCAGCAATGAGGAGTGGTATATTGCTCTCCTTTTGTAAAAAGCTCTGAGCCTTCCATATTTCCTCGCCCGGTCCTTCTCTGTAAAGTAGTCCACCTATCTTATATTTATCGAGGGTCTCCTTTAATTCGTTCTCATCCTTGCTGAAAATAACCGGACAGAAAAGCTGTCCGATTTTTTCATCAAGCGTCATTTTTTCATATGTATCCTCAACCCATTTGATTTTCTCATCGCTTAAGTTAAAGGGTTTGTCTTTGTAATTGATCATAATCATGCTCCTATCTTTCGGCATTATTGCTATGCTTATGCATTTTGCCTCGCTTAAACAATTTCATGATTATGATTCTATTATTTGGGAAATAATTACTGAACAGTTTTTATTATTGACAATCCGACATTTTTTAATGTATTAGATTCAGTTTAGCTATGGATCCAATAGGCTGAATTTTCATCCGGGATTGTCCATTACTTTTGTTTTTCTGCCATAGTTTTTTCCTCGTATAAAATAAAAAAGTGCCCACAGCACTCTCATGCTGTGAGCCCTAAAAAATCTCTTAGTCCTCATCCCTTATTTTATCAAGCGCCTCAGATATAATCTTTTCATCATGTCTGAAAATCAGGTAGGTTCCAAACCAGGATCCGATGTAGATAATCACATAAATTATTGAGGTAACGATAAAGCCGAAGATTCCGTGATACCAGTAGCAGATACGCCCGAACGACATGATAACCGCGTAGAGCAGAATAAAATGCGCCACCGTTTTCAGTTTAAATTTCAAATCCGCATTTTCATTCTTGTCGCTGTCGTTGTCGCCATAATAAAACATCACGGTTACGAGACTGCACATAAAGCTGGCAACCACAATGGATCCAGGAATATACCAGTCAAAATGATAATCAAGCGGTCTCATTACCAGAAGGCCGTAGATACCGACATAGCACAGTACCATGAAGCTTACCATCATAGTCTGTTCAATTATAGTTTTCACCTTTTTCATATCATAACCCCAATCTGTTCTTCATCTCTTTGACGTAGCTTCTGGTGATAATGACGGGCTCACCGTTTAGCAGTGTTGCGCGCATCCTCGCATTGGATTCAGCCTTCACACTTTTGATCTTCCTGATATTGCAGATCATGGATTTGGAGCACCTGAAAAATCTGTAATCCAACTGTCCCTCCACCTCATATAGTCTGCTCTTTATCTCAAGACAGTCGTCCTTTGTGTAGGCAAAGCACTTGTCATCAACCGTTTCAAAATAGTAAATCTTCGAAATGGCACAGGGTACACTTTCGCCGTCCTTGTACCCCAGAATCATCTGCTCTCCGTTCTCAAGAAGTCCTATCACGGTATCTATGGAAGATGTGCGCTCGTGAGCATTGATCACCGCGTATTCAGTTTCCCCTTGCGGAATCTTATTAAAAGTAACCCTCAAAACTTTTCCCCTTTATCTCTTGTTGTAAACCTTGGGATATATGAGCCTTATGGCTGCAATGAATATAACTGTTACTATTATTATATATATGCACGACTGATTCAATGAAAAGGTTTTTCCGAGTGCGCATTGATTGAAGGAAAAGACTTCGCGCATGGCATCCATGAATGCACCGTTATCTACTCCACCTATGCTCTCATCCATGTGACGGAGCACTCCTCCGGTCAGATAATTTCTGATAAGAATTGAGATGCCTGTAGCAGGTACGAGGTTACATACATTCTGGATAGTTTTGTTAAACTCCGAAAGCGGAATGTACGCACCGATCACAAAACCCGATACCGCAGACAGAATTCCCATGAAGGCGCTGCAGGTTCCCATGTTTCTGAAGAACATCATAAACAGCATGAAAATTGCCGTTGAAGAAACCGTTCCGAGGAAAATAACTCCCACGAGTTTAACGATGTCGGATGCCACAAGATACATGGAGCCGTTTACCGCAAGGATTCCTATTCCGCACGCCAGAACTATCATTGTCTGTAAAAAAGCGGCCGTCACTGCTGCAAGAAAATAAGAAAGGATGATCTCCCATCTTTTAACGGGAGTTGAAATCATATCGAGGTCAACCTTATCCTCTCTGTCCTTAACGATGATCTCCAGTGCGTTATAAGGGATTGTAAGAAGCGCGGTGCTTATTATTCCCGTGAGCAGAAGTCCGTTTACAAACTGATCCATATCCGCTGCGCTTATGAAATTCGAAAGCCCTGCCGCAGCTCCTTCAAGTGATGAAACAAAAGTGTTTTTAAGGAAAAGCAGGTAAAGCGCAAGTATGATAATAGGTGTCAGCATCGAGAAAAATATCGCTCCTTTATCATTAAAAAATACCATCATATTTCTCTTTGTAAGTCCTAAAAGTCCTCTGAATTTAGCCATTGCACTCCACCATTTCCTTTCCTGTAAGTGTTAAAAATACGTCGTCCATTGTTCCCTTGATCACTTCAAAATCCTTGATATAATCTTTGTTTCTCCAAACAAATTCGGATATTCCCTCATCCATCGCTATGTTGTAATGATCCGCTTCGTAGCGATATTTCTGCACATTAGGATTCTCCAGGATTCTCTTGTTCTCCTCAGATTCCTCAGCGTACCAGATGAGCTTTTTGCCCGTGTACCTGCTCTTAAGTTCAGCAGGTGTCCCCTCGGCTATGATGTTTCCCTTATCCATGATCACCACGTTGTCAGCTTCCGCCGTCTCCTCCATGTAATGAGTTGTGAGGAAAATTGTTAGATTCTCATGCTTTCTTAAGTGGTTGATGTAGTCCCAAACCATCTTGCGTGACATCGGATCAAGTCCGGTGGTGGGCTCATCCAGGAACAAGATGTTAGGCTTGTGGATGAGAGATCTTACTATATCAACTCGTCTTCTCTGTCCGCCTGAGAGTCTTTCATATTTTCTGTTCCAGATTTCTTCCAGATTGAATTCTTCCCAGAAATCCTTGAGCCTCTCCATTATCTCGCTCTTGGTGTAGCCGTAGTAGGCTCCCCTAGTCATAAGATTCTGCTTTACCGTGAGCTTATCATCGAGAACCGAATTCTGAAAAACGATTCCGATTTCTTTTCTGATAAGATCATTCTCTTTTCCAAGTTCATGTCCCATGAGGATCGCCTGTCCTGAAGTTCTCGGAAGAATTGTACTTAGCATGTTTATCGTTGTGGATTTTCCGGCGCCGTTCTCTCCGAGGAAGGCGAACAGCTCACCCTGTTTTACCGAAAAAGAAATATTATTTACAGCTGTCATAGCTCCGTACTTTTTCTGCAGTCCTTTTACTTCAATTGCATTTTGCATACCGTACCCCTTTCGTCAAAGCTTATATTTTTTCTTTCAAATTTATTTCTGTGTTCTTTCTGAAAACGATATTAACGCATTTTTGACAGAAAAAAAGTGCAACTGCGGTGAGTTGCACTTTTCATTAGGTGAAATACATTTTTTCCTTTTTGCAACAACATTGCTCACTAAAGCTTTTAAATTACTTCCTTCCCATCCACCTTAAGCATTCGATAGCCTATTCCGACATGTGTCTGAATATAAGCAGAAGAATCATTTTTATCCTCAAGCTTTTTTCGGAGAGTGGCCATAAACACACGAAGCGATGCTACATTACTGTCCCAGGCACTACCCCATATTTTTTGTGTTATATATTTGTGCGTAAGAACTTTTCCGGTGTTCTTTGCAAGAAGACAGAGAAGTTTATACTCAATAGGAGTAAGCTTCAGTTCTTCTCCGTTTTTATAAGCGCAGCCTGCCGCCAGATCAATTTTCAGTTTTCCGTTTTCATAGACAGAGCTCTCGGAAGCATCATTATCCGGCTGTAGCATGGCTATTCTTCTTTGCATTACACGAAGTCTTGCCAGAAGCTCCTCCACAGAAAAAGGCTTTGTGAGATAATCATCTGCGCCAGCATCAAGAGCTTCTATTTTATCTTCGTCCTCACTCCTTGCGCTGATCACTATAATTGGCATATTTGACCATTCACGAATTCGTTTTATCACCTCAACCCCATCAAAATCCGGAAGTCCCAAGTCAAGAAAAACAACGTCAGGATTATGTGTTGAGGCTTGAAGAATTGCTTCTTCTGCGTCCTTCGCCAACAAGTATTTATACTCATGGGTTTTTAAAGTTGTAGCTATTAGGTTTCTGATCGGAGGATCATCCTCCACAACCAGAATCTGAAATTTATTCATTTATACACACATCTTTCTTTTTCAGATAAAAAGTTATAATACACCCCGAAGGATAGTTATCCCTGATTTCAATAGTTCCTCCATGAGCCTCCACTATTGATCTGCACAAGGCAAGTCCAAGCCCCATACTTCTCTTACCATCCGCAACAGTGTTATGCCCGGTATAAAACATGTCATAGGCATGCTCCTTCATATTATCATCCATACCGGGACCATTATCTATAACATTCACATAAACAAGATCGTCCTTGACTCCATATGAAATATCTATCTCGGAGCCTTTCTGGGTATACTTTATTGCATTGTTTACGAGATTAATTATAACCTGCGTAATTAGTTTTGCATCCATTTCCGCAACGACAAGATCCTCAGCGCGACTTATCTTTATCTCATGATCTACCCTGTTCCTGTCAATGTGTTTAATAGCCTCATCAACAATATCATCAAGAACTTCCAGTGATTTATTCAGCTGCATCTCGCCATTTTCTATCCTTGTTACGGATAAAAGATTCTCAACCAGCTGTATAAGCCACTCGGAGTCATCATAGATGTCAGAAAAAATCTGTTCTCTGGTCTCATCATCAAGGTACTTATAATGGCTACAGAGATTACTTGCATTTCCGGATATTGATGTCAGCGGAGTCCGTAGATCATGCGATATTGTCCTTAATATATTTGCCCGCAGCTTTTCATTCTGAGCCATTAGTGCTGCTTCTTCCTTAGCTTTCTCGTTGTTGAGGTTTTCCAAAGCAAGTGAGCATTCGCCAAGTATAGATAGAAGAATACTGTATTCAAACGAACTCAGGACCTTTTTCCCGACACGTATTCCCATTATTCCATAAACAGTTCCATTTATTCTGATAGCAAGATACAGGCATTTTGCGCTATTGAAAACCTTGGTCGTAGCCCCGGCTCTTTTCTTATTTGCAAGAACCCATTTTATAACCTCGTCTTCATCATGATTCCGGAAAGGTGTCCCATTACCGTCACCATCGCTAAGATAAATGTACCCCTCCCCAAGTTCGTCGTTTTCCACAGGATATATGATTACGTCCTTATCAAGAAGCAGAATCACCTGATTTGCCATAACATTTAAAATATCATCAGCAGTTCTCCTTTTTTGAAGAAGTTGGTTAGTATCAAATAGCACTTTGGTATGAAAAGCAGACTGTGCAGATTCTCTGGCCACATCCTTTAATCTGTAAGCAAGCGATCCGGTCAACAAAGCAGCTACCAGCATAATTACGAAAGTGACAAAATATCCGGGTTCAAATACATGGAAAGTGAGCCTTGGTTCAGTGAAAAAGAAATTAAACAAAAGGACACTACAGAATGAACTGATCAGACTGCAAAAATGGCTCCTCGTAAGGATGGCACTGAGCAGAGCCCCAAAGATGTATACCGTTATAATATTGGATTCGGTGAACCCAAGCCTGCGGAAGCATATTCCCACCAGGGTCATTCCTACCAAAAGAGCAGTTGTGATCAGAAAATCTTTTCCCGTAGGAGCAATATGTTCTGCAAACCTGCTGCTTTGCTCAATTTTACTGTTAGTCTTTGAATCGGGAATAATATATATATCGATACCCGGAGCAATTGAAATAAGCTGCTCCGTGACAGTCTGTCTCTCCCAAAAATGGTATCTCTTGGTATTGCTTCGTCCTATAACAATTTTAGTAACTCCCGAAACCCTGGCAAACTCAGCAATTGCAAAGGGTATACTCTCTGCAATTACTGTGGTTATCGTCGCACCTATATCCTCAGCATGCCTTATATTATTTTGAAGTCGGACGGAATCCTCATCAGGCAGATTATCCTCCTGTGTTTTGGAGACATAAAGTGCCGTAAAATTTGCATGAAATGCTTTTGCCAGTTTTGATGCCTCATCAATGATTTTTCTGTTTGTTGGTGAAGGTGATAGGCAGACAAGTACATGCTCAGTAGGGATTGTGCCTTCGGTTCTTGTTTCGTAAGTCATGAACTATCCCTTTCTTTTTTCGTTCACCCTTAGACCCTTCAATACCCCAAATATAGGAAAAAACCTTATTTGTAATATAAAAGGCCCCGAGGAAAAATGGAATCATTGCCAAAAAAGCTATAACATCTATCATAATTATAACCCTCCGCTCAGATGTGAAAACATCTTTGTATCGCTTTATGTTCTCCCAGTACCAGTAAAGTCTGTCCCTCCTTAATTACATCATCAGGCGAAATAGTCAGATTCATGTCACCATTCTCTTTGATAGCCATAATATTTATTCCGAATTTTTGTCTGATGTTTATTTCTTTTATACTTTTCCCTATCCAGTCTCTTGGAAGTTTCACTTCAAAGATAGCGTGATTATCGTCCAGTTTGACATAATCCAGAATATGATTTGATGTGTACCTTATGGCAGTCCACTTAGCTATCTCCTTTTCCGGATTAACCACTTCATCCGCTCCGTTCCTTAGCAGGAACTTTGCCTGAACCTCCCTGTTTGCTCTTGAAACAACTTTTTTCCCTCCAAGCTCCTTTAAGAGTGAAGTTGTCTCAAGTGAACTCTGAAAATCATTTCCTATAGTTTCGATACACACATCAAAATTATTTATTCCTATAGACCGTAGAAAGTTCTCATTTGTACTATCTCCTATAAGAGCATTTGTAACGTAAGGAAGAACCTCGTTAATTCGCTCTTCATCCTTATCAATTGCCATGACCTGATGTCCAAGCTCATGAACCTGTTTGGCAATAAGCATTCCGAAATTGCCTACCCCGATTATTAGTATAGATTTCATTTCTTACTCCTTATCCCGCCATTATGTTCTCAGTAGGATATCTGAGAATACTCTTATCCTTGTGTGAAAAAGCGGCAAATACAATGGTCAGACCCCCGACTCTCCCAAAAAACATAAGTGACATCAGCAAAATGTGCGAAAAAAACGAGAGTGACGGTGTAACCCCAAGTGTGAGGCCTACTGTTCCGATAGCTGAAAAAGCCTCAAACATGCAGGTTTCCATAGGAAGATTTTCTGTCATGCTAATAATTGTTGCAGCACCGATTGAAAAGGTCACATACATAAAAAGAATAGTAGATGCACTTTTTACAATGCAGTCCTCAATTCTTCTACCAAAAATGTTTGCATTTGGTTTACTTCCAAATACAGCAATGGCATTGGCATAAAGAATAGCCACCGTAGTTGTTTTCATGCCTCCGGCAGTTGATCCCGGGGCTCCTCCGATCAACATGAGAATCATTGTTATCCCCTGCCCCACATCTGTTATTTTAGTAAGATCAGCTGTGTTAAATCCGGCTGTTCTGGGCGTTATTGCCTGAAAAACAGACATATATATGCGCTCATCCATAGGAGCACTTGAAAATTCCGTAAAGAAGAAAATGATAGATGGAATGATTATAAGGATCGCGGTAGTCACTATAACCACCTTTGTCTGCATTCTGTATTCACTAAAAGCATTTTTTTTGGATATAACATCCTTCCAAGTAACAAAGCCGATACCACCTATTACTATCAGCATTGAAATAACTAAACTAAGATATCCGTTAGCGGAAAAAGATGTCAAAGAACTAAATTCGCCCGTTTTATTTCCCATCAGATCGAAGCCGGCATTACAAAAGGCAGAAACTGCATGAAACAGCGACATCCATATTCCTTTTATGCCATACGCAGGCACAAATACCGGAAGCAGAAGAACTGTTCCTGCCATTTCAATCAGGAAAGATATCTTAAAAATAAATCTGGTAAGCTTTACAATTCCACCTACCTGCGGAGCAGAGATTGCATTCTGCATAGTTTGTCTCTGCATAAGACTGATTTTTCTTCCTGCAAGCATCACCATCAAAGATGCAACTGTAATAACCCCCAGCCCTCCGATCTGAATAAGAATCAATATCACAAGCTGCCCAAAAAACGACCAATAGGTGGCTGTATCAACTACAACAAGTCCCGTTACACAAACTGCTGATACGGATGTAAAAAGAGCCTTATCAAAAGGTGTAAGCACTCCAATTCTTGAAGCGATCGGCAGCATAAGCATAAAGGCACCCAGCAAAATAACGCCGGCAAATCCTATAATAATAATCTGAAAGGAAGTAAGTCTCTCCTTTACACTTTTTATTAATGTCATATATAAACTCCTGTTGACCTCTGTTTTTTACATAAAATTTCTGTGAGGTCTTATTACTTATCTAGATATTAACTCCGAATCAAATAAGACTATATTAAACATTGCTCTCTCGTATTAAGATTGTATAAAGATATCAGGGAGTGTTAAGGTTACGTTAAGATTCACTTCAATTTGCAGAAATAGAAGTGGTTTAATATGATATTTTAAAAACAAAAAGTGGGTTAGAGGGAGTTATTATGGCGGATAAAAAGTACAAAGTGCTGGTCGTTGATGACGAGCCGCAGATCGCAGGTCTTCTCAAGGTCTGCCTTGAAATGCACGGAATGACTGTAAAGGAAGAATATGATGGCAGCAAAGCTTTTGATTTATTTAAATCAGAACAGTTTGACCTTGTTATCACAGATATAATGATGCCCGTTATGGACGGCTATGAACTGGTTGAGAAGATCAGAAAAGAAAGCAACGTGCCGGTTCTGTTTCTCACTGCCAAGGGCGATGTTCTTGACAGAATAAAGGGCCTTAATCTTGGAGCGGATGATTATATCGTAAAGCCCTTCGATCCCATGGAGGTTGCTGCAAGAGTGCTGTCTACGCTCAGAAGATGCTACGGCTACGATCGTCAGGAGGAAGGAAAAGAGCTTATTTGCGGATCTCTGAGACTGAATCCCGGTCTGAAACGCCTTTATAAAAATGATGAATCCGTGGAGCTTACAGCTCTTGAATACAGGATGACCGAATTTTTCATGAGTAATATCGGGCAGGTTCTCACCAAGGATCAGATATATGAGGCAGCATGGGACAGTGATAAGTTCCCGGATGATAACAGCATCATGGTCGCCATAAGTAAACTTAGAGCTAAGATCTCTGACGGGGAAAATGATTATATTCACACTATCAGAGGACTTGGATATCGGATGGAAGAAAAATGAGACTGAAATACAAAAGAAAGCTGCAAACATTTCTGATACTTATTCTGGCTTACGTTTTTTTACTTATATTATTTCTGGATAAAATCAAGGATTTCCTGACAGGGGTCATAAACAATATATACGATAACCAGGGAGTTCCTAATGATCTGAGTACTCAGATCACTCTAGCCAGTATGATTGTGACCTATCTTCTCTTCTGGTTTCTCTCCAATATTCTGGAGAAAAACATTTCGGATCCCGCCAGAAAAATTGCGGACAACATGAATCTGGTAAGTTCAGGGAATCTCGATGTTCAGATGGAAGTAAAGGACAGTTTTGAATTCGCGGAGATGGAAGAAGCCTTCAATCACATGGTTTTGAAATTAAAAGAGGCTCAGAACATCAGAGAGCAAAACGAGGAACAAAACAGGCAGTTATATGCAGGTATCGCTCACGATCTGAAGACTCCCATGACTATGGTAATGGGCTATGCCAGGCTCCTCAAGGAAAAGGATATTCCAGAGGATGAGCGAAACCATTATCTGACTATCATCGAGCAGCAGATAAAGGCAGCAAATGTCCAATTGGAGGACATGCTTGAGTACGCAAAATACGGAAGTACCGACTATAAGATTTTTCCCGAAGAAGGCAATATCTCAGGGCTCCTTCGCGGGATTCTTGCAGATATGTTCTACAGATTTGAGGACAGAAAAATCATTCTTGAGCCCGATATTCCGGACAAGGTTATCTGCAGCTATGACACAGAACAGATGAAACGTATCTTTACAAATCTGATAAATAACGCCATCAGACACAACCCTGAGAATACTACCCTTAAGATATCGGTAAAGGAAGAAAACGATGTTGTTATCAGCTTTTCCGATAATGGTCCATTCCTGCAGAATGACTTAAAAGACCATATCTTTGAACCCTACAAGAAGGGGAAAAGCGGTGGCAGCGGACTCGGATTATCAGTAGCAAAAAGAATTGCCGAGCTTCATGGCGGAAGTCTTGAATACATTGAAAACACGGATGATGGCTACAAAAGCTTTGTAGTAACTTTACCCTTGAAAAAGGATTTAGAGAGGTAAAAGAATTATGGAAACAAAAAAGGAAAACAAGGTAAAAACAGTATTTGGAGCAGTAGGTATAGCGCTCCTTTACCTGTTGATTCAATTGGTGGTATCAATAATTGCCAGTATAATTATCTCCGTTTCTGTCCCACGTGAGAGTATGGATAATGAAGCCCTGACTGCTTTTGTGATGTCATATCAGCCAATAATGGTATTTGTTTCCAATCTGATAGGTACAATTCTTTTTGGAATTTGGTACTATCTGGGATATGTAAAAAAAGATCAACTTGCCGGAACTTATGTGCCTTGCCTTGATAAAATCTGCAATATCAATGCCATAGGTTTTATTGTTTTTTCAGCGCTTACAATCGGTCTTTTTGACAGACATGTTGCTGATCTGGTAATGATGCTTTCTCCCGAAAGCGGTGAATATTTCCACCGTATAATGGCAGGTGTTTCTGACCCAACCCCCATAAATCTGATTTCAATGATTTTATTATCCTCTATGGGAACTGCGTTTGCCTTCCCGGGCATTATGATGCAGAATTTAAAGAAAACTTTTGGAATAGCCGGATGCATAATCATACCTTCCATACTGCTTGCAATTATAATGCTCAACCCTGTGCAATCGATATATGGAATTCCCTTTAGCCTTGTTATGATGTTTGTTTCCTACAAATTCAGTTCTGCAATCCCCGGTATGATGATAGGTATTATAAACAATGCAGGCGCGGTAATACTGAATGAAATCCTAAAAAAGGAGCTTCCTCCTGCTATAAGTGCATGCTTTGTTGTAATATTCCTTGGGCTTTCAATTTTCTTTTACAGAAGATTGCCTTTTTCACATAAGGATGAGTCAGATATTCCTTCTCAAAGCGAATAGAATTATCTGATAAATAAACAAATAATGTAAAAATAAGGTTACGTTAAGATTTACTTCAATCTGCGGAAATGATTCCGAATTATCATGTTTTCATCGGGCAAGGGAACGACAGAAAACGCGATACGGAATCGCCCGTACGATTGAAGTTTTTTTATGTATTTTATTAAACAATAATTTTATGTAAAAAAAGGAGAAAGAGTATGAAAACAACAAAAGGAAGTAAAGCAAAAGCAATATTGGCAGCAATCGGAATTATGCTGCTCTTTATAGGAATCCAGGCAATCATAGGTGCTGTCGGAACTGTTGGAGCATCTGCATTACATTATGCACAGACCGGCGAAGCCTTTGCAACTAATGAAGAATACATGGAATACATTTCCGGAATCTTAACAGTATTACAGTTCGTTGGTGAGATTGCATGCATCGTAATATTCGGTCTCTGGTACTATCTCGGATCCGTTAAGAAAGATCAGAAGCTTGGAACCTATGAATCAGGTCTTAAAAAGATCTCAAATGTAAATGCTATCGCATTTCTTGTATGCATCTCACTTGGTTTCTATACATTTGATTTAATCATTTCCAAAATTACTACAATTCTTATTCCCGGAAGTTCTGAGTTATTCAGTCAGCTGATGGGGCTTGTAACAGGCGGAAATCAAATTGTAGCAGTACTCACAGTCGCACTGTTTGCACCTATCGCTGAGGAATTGGCCTTTAGAGGAGTAATGCTCAAGAGTTCTAAAAAGGCCTTTGCAATTGTAGGATGTGTCATCCTCTCTGCGCTTATGTTCGCTATCATGCACATGAATCCCATGCAGAGCTTATATGCACTTCCCATTGGCCTTGCACTTGCTTTCGTTGCTTATAAGTTTAATTCAGTAATTCCTGCAATTATTATTCACATTATCAACAATACTGTTGCTGTTGCAATCCCTTCAGTTCTCGGAAGACCTCTCAGCATGGTTGAAGCTGTAGTTGTTTGTGCAATATTTATGGCACTTACTGTTTTCACTTACAAGAAGCTTTCCGTAAAGGATGAGCAGGTTGAAGCTACAGAGCTTTCTGCATAATAATATTGAGGCCGCTGCGTTTTGCAGCGGCCTTAAAACATGTCTATTACATATCTATACAATAAATTCTACATGATCTACTATTTTTGTTGTTTGGGGATGCATTGTATTGCAACAAATTCTTGGGAATCTTTTTATTTTATTGTACGTAGAATTAATCCTTGCAACAAATCCTGTGAATTATGCTATATTTGTTGTCTTCTGAAATTATCCTCACAACAAATCAGCTAACTTTTTGCACTTTTATTGTTTACCTAAAATTCCCAGACAACAAAACAGACATTTTATTATTCTTTTGTTGTTCAACAAAAAATCCCAAACAACAAATCTTCTCCTATAAGTGCCTTAAACAATTATCTCTATAAATACCTTAAACAATTATCTCTATAAGTGCATCCTTCATCTTTTCAGAGATATCAATATTTCTTATCTCTTCCTCGAATCTGAGGCCACCCTGCAAGAAACTGTCGTAAATTCGCTGTTTCATGTCATAGCTGAACTTGCATCTCTTAAGAAGCTTAAACACTTCTTTTTCTCTGGCGTTGGAGCTTAGAACAACATTCTTTATAACAAGCTTTGTTCTCTCTGCAGCCATAACTTTTCCGAGAGAAACAATCGCCTGCTTTTTATCTTCATCATAGTCCAAAGTCTGCTGAGCATCAGTTCCGTTATTCTCTTCAGAGCTTTCAAGCGTTGCGCTATTCCCTTCAGAGCCTTCAAGTGTTACGCCATTTTCTCCAGAATCTTCAAGCATTACGCCATCCTCTACCCCGCAGAGCACAAGCGTAAATTCTCTCTGCTCGGGAAGGAAGCTTGTCATCCCTTCAGCTCCGCTGATTTCGACGCAGAGCTCTCTCTTTTCATGGTCATAGGTCTGAGTTATCTTTGTGAAAACTCCCTCATCCTTCATGTATCCGTTAGTGAGTCCGTCGTCTTCAAAAAGTGTGTAACTTCCGTCTGCGCCGACGCCGAGGTAAATTCTAAGCTTTTCGGGAAGCTTATTTACGTCCGAAGTGATCTCATCCGCCATCGGAACAATACCGCCGGCTTTAACAAGCACAGGAATCTGCTCGATAGGTCTGTAGAGCTTTCTTAGCTTGTCACCCTCGTAGACATTGCCATTAAAAATATCTATCCATCTACCCTCAGGGATAAAAGCAAGTACCTCACCCATCTGAAGCTCGTCATCAAGCGGGCTCGTAATGGGATAAACTGCCAGTTCACTTCCAAAGTAGTAACCGTTTCTGGAACGATACGCCTTTTCGTTTTCGGGGCTTCCGTAGTAAAGTGGCTGCATCAGCGGTTCGTCATTTTTATATGCGTTGTAGTTCGCCGTATAAAGATACGGAATCATCCTGTGCCTTAGTCTCATGAAGTCCCCGACTACGCTCCTCATGGGCTGAGGAAGGTTCCAGGGCTCCTTGAAGAAGAACGGATTGCAGGAGCTGTGAAGTCTCATTATTGGTGAAAAGACTCCGAACTGAATCCATCTGCAGGTCCTCTCCGTGTCCTCCTCACCGTGCATGTGTCCGCCTATATCATGACTCCACCAGCCATAGCCCACGTTTGAAGCAGTTGATGTGAAAAACGGCTGAATATCAAGGCTAACCCAGGTTGCGCAGGTATCTCCCGAGAATCCTATGGGATATCTGTGGCTTCCGATTCCCGCAAAACGAGAGAAGATCATAGCTCTTTTATCTCTGCGGAGCTGATCAAGGAAGTGGTAGTGATTAAGAATCCACAAAGGATCCACACTTCCAGACTTAGCCTTTGTACCCTGCTGCCAGTCAATCCACCAGAAGTCCACGCCGTCCTCTTCATAGGGCTGCATAACATCCTCAAAATAGGCGTCCACGAAGTCCTTGTTCATAAGATCGAACTCCACCGGTTTTTCTGATTCCGGATCAATGCCCATGCGGGTTGCAACCTTCTCGTACATCGACTCGAAAGCTCTTATACCGTCTGCGGGATGTAAGTTCAAGGTAACAGCTTTTCCTCTTCTGTGAAGTTCTGACAGGAATCTCCTGTAATCCGGGAAGTATTCCTTGTTCCAGGTATAACCCGTCCAGCCTGTTCCGTACTTAGGATCAATCTCGGTGAGATGCCAGTCCATGTCGATCACGGCCACTGTGATCGGAACATTCTCCTCATCGAACTTATCCATGAGATCCAGGTAGCTCTCCTCCGTGTACTTCTCATACTTGCTCCACCAGTTTCCAAGCGCATATCTGGGGATCATGGGCGCCTTTCCGCAAAGGTGATAGAAGTCCTTCAGAGCTTCCTTGAATCTCGTGCCGTAGCCCCAGAAGTAGACATCCTTCTCCGGATGCTCTCTATCGAAAATGTCCTCGCCGGACAGCTCGCAGCTTTCGCCATCATCGAACCAGGCGTAGCCTTCACGTGAAAACAGGCCCTTTTCATACAGAACCACTCCGTTGGTTTCATCCAACGTTCTCACGGTCCCGAAGAGATTTCTGCCGTTTTCTCCGTAGTTCCAGATGACGTTATTTACTTCAGAATTATTCTCCTGATTGCTGTCATCACCATTTTTTTCAGGGATATCAGAGCCGGATTTCATCGTTCCAAGGAGCTCTATCTGTAAACCTCTAGGTGTGAAATCCTTTTTGTCATATGTGACTTTCAGTTTCTTCGTTATGAAGATCAGCTTCTCTTCGTTGTCTTCAAGGACTTCGAATTCTGCCTTCGGGAAGTCTCTGTTAAGTACAACCTGCGTTGCGTTGTCTGTAAAATGTCCGTCTTTTTCATACTCAAGACGGAGCAAGCTATCCGTCAAAATGCTAATGCGATAGCTTGCTCCAAGAAGTATGTTTTCGGTCGGACAAAGTGGGTTAAAATTAAATGTTTTCATTATGTCCTCTTTCGTTTCCCCTCATCCGGCGCTTCGCGCCACCTTCCCCCAAGGGGAAGGCATTATTTATTTGCGTTATATGTGTTATAGGCGTCCTTCTGAATCTGAATGAAGTCGTTATAGCCCATGGTCTCAAGGGTCTTGATGTAACTATCCCACTGCTCTTCAATTCCGCCTTCTGTTACCCAGGTTGCCTGGTTGGATGTAACATAAGAATCAAGGTCTGTGAAAAGAGTTGCAAGTGTGGTGAGCTGGTCATTTGTGTAGCTTACGTTAGGGAATGCTTCCTTAGCATATTTTCCGAGTTCCTTATCAAGTGCAAGCTTACTTGCATCACCGTTTTCTGCCGCGTAGGAAACCTTATCGTTGAAACCGTCTGCTACATACTTGGGACCGAAGTCGCGAAGTGACTGAATCCATGCGAAGGTGTCTGCAGAGTTTCCGTCCTGAGGCTCAAGAACAGTGTATGTTCCATCGGCGTCATTCTTCTCAACACCAACTCCGAAGGAGCCATAGAAGTTCTGGATTGAAGCGTCCTCTGTGTAGAACTTATCCACCCATGAAAGGAGTGCTCCTGGATTTTCACAGGATGATGTTACAACAAACTCGTATCTGCTGTAGTTCCAGTGCTCGGGATCAGCAGAGATGTAGCTTTCACCTGAAGGTCCCTTAAGAGCGGGAAGTGCAACGTACTGATCGGAATTTGCGCCGAAGGTAGAGTCAGCTGTCCAGCCGGGAGCTGCGCCTACGATGGGGGTCTCATTCATGAGCTTCGCGTCACGCATGGAAGAATCCTCAGTGAAAAGCTCAGGGTCAATGAGCCCTTTTTCAAAGCAGCTGTGCATCCACTCGATGCCTTCCTTGTAGCCTTCTGTCACAGGAAGATATACAGGCTCGCCATCCTGAATTGCCATCATGTATGTGCCGTCTGCTCCGATTGTTGTACCGAAGGGAAGGCAGAAGAACATTACCGAATCAGCATAACCCTGACCGAAAGGAATCTCATCGTTAGGGTCACCGTTGCCGTTGGCATCCTGCTCCTTGAATGCTGTAAGAACCTTTTCAAACTCCTCATAGGTTGTGGGAACCTCGAGTCCAAGGTTATCAAGCCACTTCTTATTTATAAACATCTGGTTTGCGACAGTAGGTCTGCAGGGCTTCTTGGAAGGAAGTCCGTAGATATGTCCGTCTGCTGAAGTTGCAAGAGCTTTCATGGTAGGATCACTCTCGATGATGCTCTTGAAGTTAGGCATATACTCATCGATATAGTCGTCAAGTGCGATGAAGGATCCTGTATTTGTCAGGACATCAGACTCTGAAAAGCAGATGGATCCCATAAACGCATCCGGAAGGTCGCCGCCTGCAAGAAGTACAGCCTTCTTATCAGCCCAGTCAGAATTGAGGATTGTATCCCAGGTTATGGAAATTCCTGCCTCTTTGGCAGCCTCATCCGGAAAACCTGTATGGTAGTCCTCTCCCCAGTCTGCCCATCTTACTGTAGCAACCTCATAAGAGCCGGCCTCTGCGCTCTTGGGTGTTTCAGTCTGTGCAATGTCTGCAGTGTCAGTTGCAGCCTTGCTTTGTCCGCATGCCGATACAAGTGCACTAAGTGCAAGAATACCTGCTGTCATCAATGCCGTCTTTTTCATATTTCTCTCCTTTTTTCCTTAAAAATATTTTATTACTTTGCTGATCAAATGTCGCTAAAGTAATTAGTTATTTATCCCTTCACTGCTCCTATCATCACGCCCTGGTTGAAGTATTTCTGCAAGAAAGGATAAAGGGCCATGATAGGCAATGTAGAAACCACAATTGAAGCATATTTCATCATGTCAGAGAGCTGCCTCAGCTCCTGAGCCATTGTTCCCGTCGCCGCTCCCAGCAAGGACTCATTGGAAATGAGAATTCTTCGAAGGAGGAGCTGCAGCGGTATGAGATCTTCATTTTGCAGATAAATCAGTGCATTAAACCATGAGTTCCAAAGTCCTACCGCGGTCCAAAGTCCGACTACGGCAATCACTGCTTTTGAAAGGGGCACTGCAAACTGAACAAAATATCTCATGGTGCTGCAGCCATCTATTTGTGCCGCTTCCCAGAGGGATTCCGGCAACGAGTTTTGAAAGAAAGTTCTCGCAACTATTATGTTGTAAGTGGATACCGCAAATGGAATCACCATTACGAAGAATGAATCAAGAAGTCCAAACTGCTTCACTACAAGGTAGGTTGGAATCAGACCGCCGCTTACAAACATAGGGATCAGGTAGAAAGTATTTATCCATTTTCTACCGGGCAGGTCTTTTCTTGACATAGCGTAACCGGCCGTTATATTAACGAACAACGAAACCAAAGTACCGGTGAGGGTATATATAATGGTGTTCCAATAACTTTTCCAAATCTGGCTCTGTTCGAAAAGCTTTTGGTATCCCCTTACATCTATAACTTTTGGCCATAACCAGACCTTACCGTTTGCCACATCCGCGGGATTACTGAAGGATGCGATTATGACAAACCAGAGCGGATACATTACCGCGATTATCATGAGGACCGCAATCAGATGAAAAATGACGTTTACCATGTTGTCTCCGGAAAATTTGCTTCGCTTTTTTATTTCCATCCGGGAGGTCTCGAATTTAAGTATGTTTTCCATAGATTTATTTCTCCTTTTCATTCCCCTCATCCGGCGCTTCGCGCCACCTTCTCCCATTGGGAGAAGGCATTGTCAAAACAGACTACTGTCTGTCAACTTCCTTGCCATGAAATTCACGAGCAAGAGAACTATCACATTAACTACCGTATTGAACAGACCGATCGCTGTGGAGAGGCTATACTGCATGCTCTGCATACCCATCTTATATACGTAAGTTGAGATGATCTCACTGCTCATGATGTTCTGAACATTCTGAAGAAGGAACACCTTTTCAAAGCCTATGCCTAAGATACTGCCAGCTCTCATGATAAGGAGCACCATCGCTGTCGGCATGATCATCGGAATATCGATGTATCTGATTTTCTGAAGGGTGCTCGCACCATCCACGGTCGCAGCTTCGTAATAAGTGGGGTCTATTCCTGCGAGAGCTGCCAGATATATGATGCTGTCCCATCCAAGGTGCTGCCAGATGTCGCTCCACACATATACGTGCTTGAAGCTTGCCGCGCTTGACATCACATTCGGAAATTCCTGACCGAAGAGCCTCCACAGATTGGCGAACAGTCCGCTGCTGGGTGATAAGAAGATCAGCACCAATCCGCACATAACCATGGTTGATATAAAGTGCGGAAGGTAGGTGATTACCTGGAAGACCTTCTTGAACATCTTTGTCTTCATCTGGTTACACATAAGTGCCAGCAGAATCGGAAGGGGAAATCCCACCGCTATGCTGTACAGACTTAGCAACAGCGTGTTCTTTATAGTCACCCCAAACTGATAGGACTTAAAGTACTGTATAAAATTTTTCATTCCCACGAAGGGGCTGTGTAAAATTCCGAGTGCCGGCGAGTAGTTCTGAAAAGCGATTACAATTCCGACCATCGGAAGGTAAGCAAAGCAAAAAAGCAAAATCGCCGACGGCACAAGTAACAGATAAAGTTGATAGTATTTTTTGAAATTCTTAAGTGTTTTTTCTTTCATGTCGTTTCTCCTTACGTGCTAAATGTTATATTTTTCAAAAGTCAAAAAATAGCACTTTTCAGATTTATGGATAGCACTTTTCCGAACAGGAAACGATTTAATGTGGTGCAATCTAAATCTTTTACTTATAATTAAGCTATGAAAACGAAAAGAAGAAATATGGGCTATCCGGTGGTGCAGATTTTAAGGAAAACACTTTGGACAGCTATCCCTGTAGTCATTATTTTTGTGTTCATAAGCGGCTACTCTTTTTGGGAAATAAGAAGACAGAACAATCTCGCACTGGAAAATGCCATAACAATTTATCAGAATGATCTAAGCCACCGGCTTGATGCCATCGCGCACTTCGTCCAATGGACAGTCGTGCACGATCCCATTCTTGATGCCTTCTCTTCGGAGAAGCACATGGGCGACTTCAGGCAGGCGGGTAATGATCTGCGCCTTCGAGTAAGTGATATGCAATATTCCACAGGCTCGGAATATATGTACTTTTTCTACTGGGATGAGGGCGATATTTTCATAAATGCCTCGGAACTTACAGTAAACTATGAGACCTATAAGAAGATAAAAAAGAAGGTAATTGATGATGTCGAAAAACCGTCCAGCGGCGACCGCTTTTCATGGATTCCAAGTGTTATAGACGGAAAGACTTATCTGTACTATCTGGTCACCTATAAACATAGGACCTTCATCTCGCTGGTTTCCATTGATGATATATTGTCTCCGCTCTTCACAATCAATCTTGGATCACACGGCAATATCACCTTCCAGGATCTTGTGGGAAATACTTACTATCAGAGCGCAAAGAGCCCCGAAGGGCTTATCGGTTATTACTACAACAGGCTCTATTTTCGAGGCGAGGACGCCGGTCTTCCCTTCACGCTGGTTATCGATTCGGACATGCTGGGCAACTACGGTAAGATATTCCTTCTTCAGTTCCTGGTGGTCCTGACCGCTCTGGCTCTTAGTTTAATTATGGGAGGCTACATACTTGTAACCTATAAGAGGGTGATTCTTCCGATCAAGATTTTTTCAAGTAATCTGTCAAAAATGGATTCCCTCTCCGACGCAGAGTCCGCAAGTCTCGATCTGACAGACAGCAAGATGCAGGAGCTCAACCAGATAAATGACCAGTTTAAAAGCCTCGTTCACGAAATAACAAGACTTCGAATAAACATATACGAAGCTGAGCTTGATCAGAATAAATTCAGGATCCTTTTCCTGCAGCAACAGATAAAACCACACTTTTATTTAAACTGCCTGACGACGATAGACAGTATGCTGAGTCTCGGAGATACCTCGGCAGCCAGGAAAATGCTGCAGTTCACATCTAAGTACTTCAGGTATTTATTCCAGGCGGACAAGGATTATGTGCCGCTTAGCAGTGAGATTGCGCACGCTGAGGATTATCTTGATATCCAGATGATGCGCCTTTCGGAGGACATCGATTATAGCTGCGACATTGATGAAAAGGATATGGACGTGATGATTCCGCCGCTCCTTCTAATTACTTTTGTGGAAAATATCATCAAGTACGCGGAGCCCTCCGGCGACTCTCTGAAGATCTCCATCACGGGACATGACTATGTCAGAAACAATGAGGATTACATTGAGATCTGTATAAGAGATAACGGTCAGGGATTCCCTTCGGAAGTTATAGAAAAAATCAGAGCAGGTGAGTACCTGACCACAGATGACGGCACCCATATAGGAATCTCCAACTGCATCAGAAGACTTAAGCTTCTCTATGAGGATAGATTTGAGTTCACTTTGGAAAATGATGAATTAGGCGGAGGTGTCGTGAAAGTTGGTCTTCCGAAGGATGAACATAAACAGTGAAAGATTGGGAAAGTATTGCTCTAAGCTCTACAAAATATATTCTTTGGGATAAAGATGCTTCCGTTTTTGAAAGGAATTATGAATAATGCAAGTTCTGCTGGTAGACGATGACCGCTTTGTTATTGCGGCATTGCAAAAAGGAATAGCCTGGGAAAGCCTCGGAATAACCGAGGTTTTCACCGCCGGCAACATAAATACCGCCAAAGAAATTATGGCGAATAATAATATAGACCTGCTCCTTAGTGACATAGATATGCCACACGGTTCAGGTCTTGATCTGCTGAATTTTCTTCGTGAGCAGGGAAATCCCGTGCCCACAATTTTCCTGACAAATTATGCCGATTTTACTTATGCGCAAAAAGCCATCGAGCTAAAGAGCTTCCACTATTTCCTGAAGCCCATCGACTACGCAGAACTCACAAGGATCATAAAGAAAGCGCTGAAGGAAGCCGAATCCTTGCAGGAAACCAGGGATCTCAGGGAAGCATTTTCCGAAGCCGGTCCCACAATTCCCGAGATTCCTACCGATGCCTCCGAAAACGAATCCAATATCAAGGCGCTTCTTAAGTATGTCGATGATCATTTTCGTGAAGAAATAAGCCGCGAGCAGCTCTCAGTCATGTTCTTCTTCGATCCTGATTACATAACCAAAATCTTCAAGAAGGAGACCGGCATGAGCTACAAAAATTATGTGATTGAAAAGCGCCTGTCCCTTGCAAAGGAGCTGCTTACCGAATCGGACTATCCTATTCACGACATAGCACAGTACGTCGGCTACGACAATTACTCTTATTTCACGAGACTGTTCAAGAAGAGTTTCGGTGTAACCCCGATTGAGTTCAGGGGGAAATAATTCAGGCCTTAACAGCCCACCTCAGTTTTGTGGATTTACTGCGTGGGTTCAGTCTTTGTTCCTCGGGTGAAGGTCTTGTGACATCCCTGGAGATATCGCTGTAGACTCCTTCCTTGAAGAGAGCTTTGAAGGACTGCTTCACAAGTCTGTCCTCTCCTGAGTGAAAAGTCAGAACCGCCACTCTTCCACCGGGACTAAGGATATTCGGAAGCTTTTCCAGGAATGCATAAAGCACCTCAAATTCCGAATTCACATCTATTCGAAGCGCCTGAAATACTCTGGCACAGCTCTTTTTTATCGCATCGTTTTTCTCTTCCTTTGGTACCTTCCACAGAGCAGATTCTATCGCAGCTTTGAGGGCTGAAGTCGTATCCATGGGATCGCCTTTTTTCATAAGGTTAAATACCTTGTCCGCAATCTCCTCCGCGTAGGGTTCGTCGGAGTTCGTGGCGAGCATGCCCACAAATTCATCTCTTGTAATACTGTGAAGTCTCTCTGCAGCGGATTGTCCGTGCTCCGGATCGAGTCGCAGGTCAAGCGGACCTTCGATCTTGTAGGAAAATCCCCTCTTGGGGTCATCTATCTGCATGGAAGAAACGCCGAGGTCCGCCAGTACAAAGTCAAACTTCCCGGCTTCTTTGCAGACTTCATCAATGTTGGCAAAATTGGTGAGTTTGAATTTAAACAGGTTTTCATCAAAGCCGGCTTTGCGAAGTCTCTCCACAGTCTTCTTCGACTCAATAGGATCTACATCCAGACCATACACACAACCTTTTCCCTGAAGCTGCTCCAGCATCTTCCTGGTGTGACCGCCATACCCGAGAGTGCAGTCAAGTCCTTGCTCACCCGGCTGAATTTTCAGCACATCAAGAATCTCTTTTACCATGATGGAGATGTGCATCCCCGCGGGAGTCGAGCCCTTTGAAATTACATGAGCAACCGTATCCGCATACTTCTCCGGATTTTGTTCCTTATATTTTTCTTCGAATTTCTTGGGATACTTCCCGGAGTAATGAACTCTTCTCTTATGTTGTTCCATATTGTTGTCCTCATTTATTCTTTGTGGAAGCACAGCCTGCCCGGCATTTTATCAGTGCTTACAACTTCATCCCCGTAGGGAATGCCTCTTTTCGCATAAGTCCCCACATCTTATCGATGTAGGAAAGCGTGTAGTAGTTTTCATAATAATGGAAATAGAAGGCGCCTTTTTTTGTCAGCGTCAGCATACCATTTTCCTCAGTAATATATCCGAATAGCTTCGCCATGAAAATTTCAAAGCCATACATTTTCTTTAAAGGCACTCCGAAGAAATCCTCAAAATCCCTTATATTCACTCTTGTGCTATATGCTGTCCAGAACAGGTAATAGACCATGCGCTGTCTTTTCCTGAAACGGATGGTCAATGAAGTCGGAAGTTTTCCCTCTGTTATGCGCTTGCAGTACTCTTTAGTTGAAAAGGTATTAACCTTGAAGCTGTCCTTTAGAAGAGTTGTTGCAGAGCATCCAAAGCCAAGGAAATTCTCCCTGGTCATAGATGAATACTTCTCTTCCTTCTTAGTGGAAAAGGTCCAGATAGAGCTCCTGTAAAATCCCTTTTCCTCGAAATACTCAGTCATCTCATCCATGAGTTCTCGCTTTTGCCGCTTAGGCATCGCCTTGACCGGACTTTTCGTGAAGGTAAAATCAATGAAGGGATAGACTGCCACATGATTGGCTCCGGTCTCAAAGGCCTTATCTATATCTGACTTCAAATCTTCTATTGTCTGCCCGGGAAGTGCAAAAATAAGGTCCATGGAAACAGTATCAAAGGGCACCTCGTCCAAAGCCCTGTTCATTGCATCTATATCAATGCTTTTTCTTCCAAGTACGCTGCCGTATTTTTCCAGAAAGGATTGTATTCCTATGCTGATTCTTGTGACACCGGCTTCCTTCAGTTTTCTTAGCGTTTGAGGTTCTACATTATCCGGATGAAGTTCTAAGCCAATTCCGTCCGTTATTACGAAGTGCTCCTTAAGAGCACCTACTATGTCGCCAATTCTGTCTGCTGCGAGCGCTGGTGTTCCACCTCCGAAATAGAGGCTGGTCACTGTCTTCTTTTCCTTATACCTGCTGCCCACAAGATGTATCTCTTTGATGAGAGCATCTATGTACTCACTCATTTTGTTCTCATCATAAATCTCTTTGCAGTAGGGACAGAAGTTGCAAATGGATCTGCAAAACGGAATGTGCACGTAGAGCCCCAATTGCTCGGCTTTTCCGTAATCCAGTTCGTTGTCGTATTCATTGGTAAAAGTAAATGGTTCAAGACTTCTGGTAAACCACATCCTTGTAAGTTCAGTTTTAAAGCTCATATAAAATCCTATTACACGTATTTCAAGTAAGTTCTAAACATCTCAAAAATAACTCTTAAGTTGCCGCCAAACAAAAGTGTGTACTCGGCAACGAAGAAGTAACCGCACTCATCGCAAAGTCCGGGCACATCGATGCATCGTCCGCACACTGATATCTTGCCGTTTTCGATTACAAGGCACTGCGCACAGGGTGTGGGAAAGCTGTTGTTTATGAGGTACGGAAATGCGCTCTTTAAATTAAAGACCGGAACTCCCTCATCCATCATCTGCGATATAACCTCACAGCACTGAGCCTTCTCTTCCTTAGACAGCGCAAGCTCCCTCGTATCGGGATAAGGCGTATGGAAATTGAAGGACACTGCACGGACATTTTTCATGTCTCTTGCTGTATAGCAGACGTCTCGAATAGCATCCTTATTTATCTGATTGACCGCCATGTAAAAACAGATGTTGTCCGAAGTCGCATTTTTAATATTCTCCATGATGGTATCGTAGGTGTCGCCTCTGACCGCGTTATGTCTCTCCCTGTCTCCGTCAAGACTTAGCAGTATCAGGTCCGCCTCCGGAAGATCAATCGGAAATGTCCCATTCGTAACCACATTTACTATGAGAAAACCCATGGCTTTAGCTTCATGAACAAGGTCTTTTATAGTCCTATCGCCATCTCTCCAGATAAAGGTCTCGCCTCCGCAGAAAAAGAGAATTTTTACGCCCATATCAAAGAGCTGCTTCATCTCACCTTTTATCTGTCCATAGGGATGCATCACCGCCGTTATGTTGTTTACCGAGCAGTGCTTGCACTTTAAGTTGCACTTATCTGTAACTATAACCGTCCCCAGGATTGGATCCTTTTTCTTAAATAATACTGTCTTTACTCCAAACCGCATAAGCGGCCAAAATGCTGATGCTTTCATGTCCTCCCCACCTTGCGTGCTTATTCTTCTTTAGTGGTGATTTCTGTGCTTTTAGCTTTTCTTTTCATTTCACAGATGCGTTTTGGGGATAGTATCTGTGTTTTTTACTTTTCTTTCCATTTCACAGATGCTTTATAGGACAGCTTCTGTGTTTTTAAAATTTCTTTCTGTTTCACAGATAGTCCTCTAGAGCAACGTCTGTGTTTTTCCCAGTTTTCTTCAAAACACAGATGATTCCCAAGTTGTCATCTGTGTTTTTTCTATTTTTCATCTAAGCACAGATATCACCCCATATAATCGTCTGTGTTTTCTTAATTTTCCTTCAAGACACAGATACAGCCAAAATTATCATCTGTGTTTTCCTTATTTTCCTTCAAAACACAGATACACTCATAATAATCATCAAATCACCTTGCAACGCGTACTTACCTCATAAAGTGATATCACCTGCTTAGCCGCAGCTTCCATATTCTTCATGGCAGTCTCTTTCTGCATTGCTTCTTCAAGCGTCGTGACACCTCTGACTATAGGAAAATAGGCATCAATTCCGGCTTTGTTGCAGGCACCGGCGTCCTCTGTAACACTGCCCGCGAAAGCGATTACGGTCTTGCCATACTTTTTTGCAAGTGCTGCTACACCGACAGGTGCCTTCCCCATCGCTGTCTGCGCATCCAGCATGCCCTCACCTGTTACGACGAGGTCTGCATCTTTTATATATTCCGCAAGCTTCGTCTCCTCCAGAACAAGCTCAATTCCGGGCTTCAGCGTAGCATTTGTAAAAACAAGAAAGGCAAAGCCCATTCCGCCGGCTGCTCCGGTCCCAGGATATTCAGCATCTGCACTAGTCCCCTGACACTTAGCATCTGCAGGGTATTTTGCCATAGCCAACCTTGCATAGTTCTCAAGCCACTTGTCCATATCCCCTATCATCTCAGGGGTTGCACCCTTCTGAGGTCCGTATATTGCACTGCAGCCGTTTGGTCCGCATAGCGGATTTTTCACATCACAGGCAACCAGAAATTCGCAGTCCTTAAGCTCCGGAAGTACATGCTCATCCGAAATTTCTGCAAGGTCTTTAAGGCCCTTTGCTCCGAGGGCTATCGGCTCTCCTTTTTTATCAAGAAATTCGTAGCCAAGGGCTGAAAGCATTCCTGTTCCTCCGTCGTTTGTGGCGCTTCCGCCGATTCCGACTATGAATCTCCTGCATCCCTTGCCGATTGCATCTCTTATCACTTCTCCGACGCCGTAGGTCGTAGTATCAAGCGGACTCAGCTCACTCTCTGAAAGCAGCGTAATGCCTGCTGCTCCGCTCATTTCAATTACTGCCAGCTTTTTCTCACTTATAATTCCGTAATCGCAAATGACTGGTTTACCTAAAGGTCCTGACACAGTCACTGATATCCGCTGTCCGTTCATGCCTTCTATAAGGGCGTCCACAGTTCCTTCGCCGCCATCCGCAAGAGGTCTGACTATAACTTCTATGTCTGGATCAACTTTCCTCGCTCCTTTTGCAAAGGCATTTCCTGCCTCGATTGAGGACATGCTCCCTTTAAAGGAATCTATGGCTGTCACTATTTTCATAAAGCCTCCTCCCGGTAATCCGGAATATTAAATTCCTCTGCCGCAAGTGCAAAATACTTCTCGTCAATCTCCGGCCACACGGTCTGTTCTCCGGCTTCCTCCGAGAGCTTTGCTGCCAGCGCTACCATCTCCGCTGCGCGGTCCTCTCCGGTTAAAAGGATTTTGATGTTGCAATTGATGAACCATTTTCCTTTCTCAAGAAGTCCAAATGAAACCATGTCGTGAACCACTTTTTTATTGTCATAAGGTATCTTCAGAAATGTCGGCTTCCATACAACTTTGCCATCAGATAGCTCGTCCTCCAGGATCATGCACTGAGCAAATCCTGCATCATTTATGGATATTCCGATGCATCCCGAGTTCATATAATGCTTGTCTTTGTAAACATATTCTCCGGGGAAATGGGTGTGCGCACATATCATGTAATCGCACGGAATCTTATCGAGCCAGGACCTTGCTTCATCACTTCCAAGCTGTATGAGTTCCCTGGAACTTACCGGCGATCCGTGACAGCACCTAATTGTGGGATAGCCGTTTTTTTCATAATCGAAAGTAATTGGTAATTTACTGAAAAAATCCAGGTCCTCATCAGTCAATTGTTCATAGGTAAAAAGCAGATTCCCACTTGCGGAATTGTATCTCCAAAACTGATCTCGCCTGCCTTCTTTTAGTACCTTCTGCTGCCCGAGCATGTACTCTTCTCTGTTCCCCCTTAGAAGGTGGCATGTATGCGAGCCGATAAACTCGTAGAGACAGTCCATTGTTTCCCTGGTGTAGGGTGTGTCAGACACATAGTCGCCAAGGAAAATATATTCATCGCAGCCTTCCTTCTCCAAATACTTTATGCATTCCTTAAAGGCCACTATATTGCTGTGTATATCGGATAGGATTCCGATTTTCATGGGAACCTCCTTCCCCTCATCCGGCGCTTCGCGCCACCTTCCCCCAGGGGGAAGGCTAATTCTGAGAAAAATAAATAATCACGTCGTTCAAACTATCGAGCACTGCTTCCGAAAGCTGTTTCATCTCATCGTCCGCAGGCAGAAGATCCGGAACCATTATCGGCCGAAGCCCGCCTCTGTGAGCGGCTCTTATGCCGTTGAAGGAGTCCTCGATCGCATAGGCATTTTCCGGTGCAACGCCTATTTTCTCACAGGCGAGCAGAAAAATGTCAGGCTCAGGCTTACTCTTTGAAACCATATCTCCCGTTACTATCTCATCAAAATAGTCCAGAATTTTCGCATCCCTTAGCTGGTTAACTACGGTCTGCCTTCTGGTTGATGATGCAAGGGCAATCTTTTTCCCATTATTCTTCAAAAAATCCAAAATCTCAAAAACTCCGCTTTTCATCGGGAGTCTTCCGCCATCATATTTTTCATGGTACATCTTCGAAGCTTCCTTCGCGTACTCATCATAAGGAAAATCCGGTCCATAGGCGTTCATCATGATTTCTCTTGTCTTTGCATCATTTGTGCCGGTGCACTCAAGATAAGGCTTCTCAATCCCTTCAATCCCGTACTTCTCAGCCAGCTCTATCCAGCAATACATTGTTGCTCTCTCGGAGTCGAAGATGACTCCGTCCATATCAAAAACTACCGCCTCAAATTTTTTCATAGCTGCAATATCGCCCATTTCATCTCCTCCGCAAAAGTCTTTTTTCACATAGATACTATAATAAAATAAAAGGAGCGCATGCACAATGCGCTCCTTAAGCATCCTCACTATCTATCAGAAATTGTTTCCGTTCCATCCCCAATCATCAGATCCGAAATAGCGGATATACATATGATCAGGCGCTACCCCAAGAATGTCGCCGTATATTCCGGTCAGTTCCTTTGTCATCTTCCCATAGGTATCCGGAGATGCATTACCGTAAATCTTAACCTCAATGAATGCGGTAGGCGCAGAATCATCTCCCCTGAAGTACATTGGAATATCACCTTCAATGGCCAGCATGAGCCAGCTCTCGCTCTTTCCGGGGATGATTGAGATTGCCTTTCCAAGACGCTCTTTGAGCTGAACTTCTTTTTCTTTTGATACTGTTACATTTGTTTTTGTTGAAATAAATGGCATGACTTTTTCCTCCTATATCATTAAAATCTGAACTTCTTAATTCCCAATAACTTGATTTTCAATAGCATAACCACCAGAAAATAGCCCACCATATGAATGCAGATCAGTAGCATACCTGCAAGTCCGCTCACAAAGATAATCAGGCCGCCGAATATCACATCAAAAGCGGTCATGTTTCTTGTGAAAAAATTGTTGTCCGAAAGAGGCTCATCAAGCAAAAGAACATCGTGCTTTTCCCGCAGCCGTTGTGTCCAATAAAAGCGACAGACTCCCCCCTGACAAACGAAAGTGAAATGCCATCCAGCACCGTGTTTCCGGCATATATTTTAGTCGCATTTTCAAGAGTTATGATTTTTTCACTGTTCTGCTTGTAAGCCATCCGTTCTCCTTTTTTCATACACATCCCGAAACTTCTAAGCCTCCTATTACAGCGCCTTCTCGTAGCACAGGAAGTCCTGATCGTACATGAAGCATTCGCCGACAACATTAAAATCAAAAACCGAGTAGCAACGTATAGCTTTTACATTGTACTTATTCACAAGAAAATGGATGCTCTTGTAGCCGCGCGCTTTGAGTTCATCCATACCGCGCTGCATAAGTTTTCTTGCAATTCCCTTACCCTGCATGGACGGATCCACCGCAACACGTGCAAGCTCTCCCCCGGGAAAAAGTTCTTTATTCCAACATTCCAGGCTATCCACAGCTTCGTCTACTTCAAGAGAAATTGCAGCAATTACCTTATCATCTTCCTTTATAATAAACAGAGCATCTCTGGACAGATCAAAGTCAATCGTTTCATTCGACGGATAATCCTCATCCCACGCACAAAACTCCCTGCCCTTTTGCATCTCATATAAAGCCAGTATCTGCTCTCTGTCGTTCTTTGTTGCGAGTTCAATTTCCCCCACTTTATTACCTCCACATCAAAACCTCTTTCTCAACCTTACGGCATTCTTATTAGTATAGTTCAAACTTTTCACACTGAAATGGAAGCAATCGCTTCGTTCATAATTGCATCGACGTCTGCTCCCAGAACGTCGAGTCCGCTGGCCTTTATAAGGCTCACGTCCTTAATTCCGTAGTAACTCTCAGCGAGCGCTTTTATATAGCCATAGCCGTATTCATCGGGAACCACAGGGCCGCCGGCTGTCGTAACATAGTATAGTTTGTCAGCCTTACACATTCCCTTGGGCATGCCCTCCGGGGTATATAAAAAGGTGATTCCAAGTACATTTATGGCTTCAATATACTGCTTCAATTTTGCAGGAAAAGACAGATCCCAATAAGGCGCAGCGATAACTATCGTATCCGCCTTGGCAAACTGTCTTGCAAGATCAAACATCTTATCATCGAAAGCGCACTGCTCAATGAGATTTTCTCTCTTAGTCAGATATTCTTCGCTTGTGGTCTCAAAACTGATATCTTCCAGCTTTACATACTTGACCTCTCCTGAGAGTTTTTCCATAAGAGCATCCGCAAGTCTCTTAGTTCTGGAATTTTCACGAACACACGCATCAATGTAAAGAATCATTTTATTCCTCCTTTTCTGATCCGGTCACGAATTATATCCCAGTCGGTGCAGCGATGATAGTTTGCACCGGGAAATTCTGCTTTGCTGTTCCAGGGTCTGTCAAACACCAGGACATTTAGATCCGGCAGATGATCGAAGAATCCGAAAGCCATGGGTGAATCCTCCACCGCATAATCAAAATGCATCTTGTAATAGTCCTCGAGTTCCAGGTTGAACTCACCGCCTTTATAGAAAAAGTCTCTTCCGTATTTATTAAGAAAAAATAGCTTCGGGCGACTTAAATCATGCTCCTCAAGCCACTGTTTTGATGCCTCATAAGCTGCGAAAGGACGGCCTGTAATTACAAAAACTTCATGTCCCTCATCAATTAGTTCATTAAGAACCCTTGATGCTCCGGGCGTCTCTTCATAGGAAAGAAGAATCTCGGGGCGATGTCCCTCCTTCATCAGCTCAGCGTATTCTTCATCATTCAGTGAAAAGGACTCCTGAAGATTAAAGGAATGGAGCTCTTCGTAGGGGACATTTTTCCCAAAAAGTCTGGATGCGATCTCGACAAAAGATAGTGCCGTCTCGCATAGACAATCATCAAAATCTACGTAAATTTTCAGCGGTTCTCTGCTGTACATAATTATCTCCTTTTACCCCTCATCCGTCAGCTACGCTGACACCTTCCCCCTTTCATAGGGGGAAGGCATTATTGAAATTTTCTTCTGAAAAGCTTAAGCAACACCGCGCCCCATATTGCAAAAAGAACAGCTGCAATAAAAAGGCTTACGGGCGTCTCATCCTTCGACCACACACCCACATGATACATGGGAAATGGGATAAACACATATCTGACTGCTCCCTTTATGAAAAACGGAACAAAAAAGGTGATGCCAAACAGGCCGGACAACTTGCCAACTGCCATGCCCTCTACCTTGTTGGAAGATATGGCCACAACAAGAAAGGATGTGATTATTCCGCAAAGTGATGATGAAATAACCATAACAAAAATTACGGGAATACTCAACTTTGTAAGGGCAAATACAGGAAGAATAACCGCTGTCATGGCTCCCGATATCACTCCTGGAAGAAGGATTCTTGATAGAAGATACCCGTTTTCTCCGGGCGGTGTCACCAGTATATATTTTGCGATCCCGTCGTCGATTTCTCCAAGAACCACAAGTCCTCCTATGAAGGCAAACATCATACCCGTGAGAATTGCAAGGAGCCAACTGAAAAAATCATAGTAGGGCACAAGAAAGCTGCCATAACCAAACCCTGCAAGAATCTTTTCCTCAAAAATCGGTACTCCGAATCTGAAGATACTCCCCACCAAAAAGGGTGCGATGACCAGCATGATCATCATCATATCGCGGGTTATCTGTTTTACCATAAATCCAAACATCTTACATGTAGCACTCATAGTTTATTCTCCAACATTCTTATACATTCTAATGACGCATCTTTGTGCGATAAGATACAGAACTCCAATCCACGCAGCAAGGCTTATCAGTGAAAATGGCAACATATCGGTATTTCCCTCAATCAGCCTCATAGCTGCGCATCCGGGGTGAATCAGCATCAGCGGATTGTCCCACATAATCCCTGCTCTATACACGATAACAGGCGCAAAACCTATAACTTCAAAGGGCACGGTACCCAGTATGTATTGATTGAGGTTACTGACCTTTGTTCCAACTATAACTCCGCACAGGCTAAAGAGAATCGATCCTGCGAGTATCCCCGCCATACACAAAAACAGGTTATAGGTAGATCCAAAAAGGATCAACACAAGCCCCACAACCAGAGAGATTATCGCAAAGGAAATCACTTTTCCGAAGATATACTCTGTGGGTGTAACCGGCGAAATTACTATTGAGCTTGTGATATGCTGGCTCTTTTCAAGCAGGATCAACGCTCCCATAAAGAACATCCCCATTGCAGCCGGATCCGAATATACGCAGCAGGACACAATGATGTTCCTGATATTTCCTTCAAAGAATGAGAAGATTATCATGTAAACCAGAATTACGAGGACGTACAGAAAATAAAAGCCGTACTTCCACTGAAAGATGATGTCACCTTTTATTACATTCGCTTGTCTCATAGTAGTCACCCGTTAGTCCAAATGTGTGCCGGTTATCTCAATAAAAATATCATTGAGTGTGGGCTCCCCGCTGTGAATCGAGGTTATCCGGTTTTCATCAATAAGCTGCTTTAAAGTCTCGTCGCCACTGATGTCCGAAAGAATCGTGCTCACCATTCGCTCCTGTCCGTTCTCCATATAGGTGTAGGTCACTCTGGCTGCACCGCGACTCATAATGAAATTATGCGGAGTATCCACCGCCTTCATCTGGCCGTCCACGATAAACACAACTCTGTCACAAAGCTCGGTCGCATCCTGCATGTCGTGCGTAGTGAGAATGATGGTCTTCCCCTTCTCCTTCTCATTCCGGATAAGGTCCTTCATAATCTTGGCGTTATTGGGATCAAGGCCGCTGGTGGGCTCATCCAGAAACAGCACGTCCGGATCGTGGATCAGCGACTTGATGAAGTTCAGTCTGGATTTCATGCCCTTGGAAAAAGCTGAAACCTTCTTATCTGCGTGCTCATACAAGCCGACTTCCTTTAGAAGTTCATCGATATCCCTTTTGTTTCCGCTGTAGAGTGACGCGAAGTATTTGAGATTTTCCCTGGCGGAAAGCTTATCAAAAAGGCTCGGGAATTCAAAATCGACACCGATTTTCTCATAAAAATCCTTGCCGTGATTTTTGCTCTCGGTACCTAGAATGCTGGCGCTCCCCTCATAGTTTGTGCATATTCCGGTAAGCACCTTCTGCAGGGTGCTCTTACCTGCACCGGAGGGTCCGAGGAATCCGAAAATTTCTCCCTTATCTACAGAAAAAGTAATGTCCTTCAGAAAGGGAGTTTTACTGTAGCTGAAATAAACATTTCTAACATCAATCACCTTGTTGTCTGTCATAGCCTGATCTCCTCTTTTTTATGCTGTCCTAAAAATCGTACAGTTATTAGAATCCTGAGTTTTATTCCAAAATCTGTATAACCAGTCCTTTTACCAGCATGCGCATGCTCTCTCTGAGGTTCTCCTCTCCAATGACATGCTTGTACATAGAACCGAATAAAATCATTGAAAAGGATCCAACAACTGCCTCGACGTCGAGCCCCTTCCTTGCAGCCACTTTTGCTATAATACCTGCTCCCATACGGGTGTCCTGATCCCTGTGGTTTTGAAGCAGATCCTCCGGAAGCTTCGAAAGAACCTGGTTCATCGCCTCAGGCTCAAGCAGTACCTTGAGGCAGGAAGTGGTTGTAATTTCCATCGCCCCGAGGATCACCTCAGCGATCTCATCGATACATTCAGAGAAGGCTCCCTCCTCCTCGGGATCAATATTATGGCTTGCGATTATGGAAAGAAATCCCTTTGTAATATAGTCATCCACCTGCTCATGGAAATCCTGGGCCGCATCGAAAAACAGCACCTCTTTACATGGATAAAAAAGGTAGAATGTTCCCTTTGGAATTCCGGCAAGTTTTACCAACTCATCCACGGTAGTCTTCTTGACACCTTTTTTCATCAGCATCTCATTGGCTGCTTTCTTTAAGCGGATAATGATCTGCTCTCTTTCACTTTCTGTGTAGGTTTTTGGCATATACTTATCCTCTTTTTGACCAAATTTGTATTTTTAGTCATAATAGCCCTTCTCACACATCGATGTCAATGCTTTTCTGACTATTTTTATATTTTTAGTCAAAAAAATAATTCAGGGCATAAAAATACCCCTTTTACAGGACTATTTTCATCCTGTAAAAGGGGCATTTTATTATATTCTGCTCTTCACCTTGGAATTAATCTCTTCATAAAGAGAATCCATGAGCTTCTTGGTTTCAGCGATGATATCTTCTTTTTTCACAGAGAGCTGTACGCTCTTATCTCTTGTGCAGAGCTCAATCTCTCCGTTAGCAAGAGCCTTGGGACCAACAATCACGCGAACCGGAACGCCCAGGAGATCTGCATCGGCAAACATGACGCCGGCGCGGACATCTCTGTCATCATAGATAACCTCTACGCCCATGTTTGTGAGTTCCTCATAGATCTTGTCAGCTGCTTCTCTGCAGGCATCGTCATCTCTTCTCATGCAGCAAACATGCACCTTCCAGGGTGCAACAGTGATGGGCCAGATAGGCCCCTTGTCATCGTGGCGGGCTTCCATGATACTTGCTGCAAGGCGACCAACACCGATTCCGTAGCATCCCATGATGGGTGTCTTGGAACTACCGTCCTCATCCGTATAGGTCATCTTCATGCTGTCTGAGTATTTGGTACCGAGCTGGAAAATATTACCGACCTCAATACCTCTGCTGATTCTTATGGTTTTCTTACCGCAGCAGGGACAGATGTCACCGTCACGAATTTTGCTGACATCAACGTACTCCACATCTCCGATGTCTCTCTTGATGTTAAGGCCTGTGTAGTGATAGTTTGTCTCGTTGCCGCCGCAACACAGGTTCTCGATGCCTTCAAGTGACTTATCATAAACAATCCTGCAATTGCCGTGCTGCTCGTAAGGTCCGCAGAAGCCGGCAACAAGTCCCGATTCCTCAGTGATCTCAGCCGGGTGAACCTCCTCATGGAGGTAGTTTACAAGCTTCGTCTCATTGACCTCGTAGTCTCCGCGAATGAAAACAACAACGTACTCATCGGTCGCATTTATCTGATAAACAACAGCCTTACAGGACTCCTCAACTTTGCTCTTTAGGAAAGCGCATACATCTTCGATGGTCTTGCAATCAGGTGTGTAAACCTTCTTAAGCTCACCTGCAGGCGTGCATCCGGAATTGTCCACGGTTGTTTCAGCTGCCTCCATATTTGCGCTGTAACCGCAGTCATCACACAGTGCAATGGAATCCTCTCCTGCGTCCGTAAGCAGCATATACTCGTGAGATACGCTTCCTCCTATCATACCCGAATCAGACTTAACCGAGATAACATCAGGAATACCAGCTCTCTCGAAAATTCTGTCATAAGCGTTTGCCATTCTGTCATAGTATTTCTCAAGGTCTTCCTGAGAAGTGTGGAAAGAATAAGCATCCTTCATTGTAAACTCACGTACTCTTATAAGTCCTGCTCTGGGGCGTGCCTCGTCACGATACTTAGTCTGTATCTGATAAAAAGCGAAAGGATAATTTGCATAGGTGCTTCCGTACTCTCTCGCAAGATGAACAGCTGCCTCCTCATGGGTCATACCAAGTACCATAGGAGTATCATTACGATCCTTGAATCTCAAAAGCTCTTCGCCAACGCTCTCATAGCGTCCTGATTCCTCCCAAAGTGCTCCCGGAAGAACCACAGGAAACATGACTTCCTGGCAATCCACACCGTCCATTTCCTCTCTCAGGATCTTCTCGATGTTCTGAGTAACTTTCTTCATGGGCGTGTAAAGTGAAAAAATACCGTTTGATACACGCTTTACATAACCGCCGCGAAGGCTGTAAGTGTGACTGTCAATCACACAGAAAGCGGGCTTTTCCTTGAATCTCACTCCGACTAATTTGCTAAGTTTCATAATGCATAACTCCTTTCACAACAAATAATGAGGTTGTGTATGCCTGTTGACCTTTGCGTGTGAAGCAGACACGAACTCGAAAATGCTTCGCAAAAGAAAAGTCCTAAGCATACTTTATTTGTACACTTAGGACGAATAATGTTTTTATCCGCGTTACCACCTAAATTCAGGCCTGAAAACCTGCACCTCATTGCAAGCAAGCACTCGCATGTCTATGATCACGGTGACCTCCGTCAGAAGTTTCTGATTCTCTTGAATAAAATCAGTTTTCCCTTCTGCTGCTCCCAGACGGGTTCAATATCCGAAAACCGAAGCCTCTCACCAACCGGCTCCTCTCTGAAGGTCTCAAGATACCTACTATTTCTGTTCTTAGCATTTAACTGTTATTTTAATCCATATCAGAAAAAATACAAGCCCTTTTCTCTCAGCGAAGCCTGGTTTAATTTAGGAGCCTTGCATCTGTGAGTGTGCAGTACATCGCACCGTTCTCCTCATAGGTATTGAAAATACCCTCCACTGTCACTTCCGGAACATCTGTCTCCGGATAGTTCCCATCTGCCAGTTCGAACTCAATTCCCTGGGCGCAGCAAGCGGTCGCATCCGTTATTATGCAAGAGTGATAGTCCTTCCCGGTGGTATCGTCGTGGTAGATGTCATAAAGGCCTTGCATCTTCACCTTTCTTCCGACATACATGCCCGGAGTCATCATCATCTGATATACCTCCGCGTAGATCATGGTGGATGACATCGCTGTGAGATCAACCTCGGAGGTGTCGGTTGAATCTGTGCCTGCGGTTAGTGTTGATGCGTCTGATGCAGTTGTAGCAGTGGCTTCTGTTGGTGTGTCAGTTTCGTCTGCGGAAGAACTATCTATTAATGTGTCGATTTCATCTTTGGTAGCTGTCTCTGTTGATATATCGTATACGTCTGAAGTTAAGTCTTCCGTAATTTCCCCTTCTTCATTTTTGCTTCCACACGCTGTCGCAAGCACAAGCATACAGCATACTATCAGCAAGTTCCTTATCACATTTTTATTCATGCAAGCTTCCTCCCTGCTAGCGATCCGCCACAGCAGATTGCAAAGCCAACCGCGTCGATAGCAACAATGGTTGAGCCTACAGGTGTACCGGCAAGTATGGAAACAATGATTCCCACAAGCGCACACACTACGGAAAATACTGCAGAAAAAACAGTCACATTTTTAAAGCTGGTAAACAGTCTCATCGCCGATAGTGCCGGAAAAATAATAAGTGCCGATATCAAAAGCGAACCCACAAGGTTCATCGCAAGAACAATGATAATTGCAGTAACCACCGCGATAAGAAGGTTGTAAAAATCCACTTTGGTTCCGACAGCCCTGGCGAAGTTTTCATCAAAAGTCACTGCGAAAATTCTGTTATATAGAAGCACATACGCAGCCACAACAAACACCGACATAACCACGCACAGCCATACATCAGTCATCGTGAGCGTCAGGATCGATGTCGATCCGAAAAGCGTCGTGCAGACATCACCTGTCAGGTTGGAACTCGTCCCGAACACGTTCATAATAAGATATCCGAAAGCCAGTGCACCGACTGATATCATGGCGATTGCGGCATCCCCCTTCACCTTCGCATTACGGCTTGTCCTTAGCAGAAAAATCGCGCTGATTATCGTTATCGGAAGAACCAGTGTCATTCTGTTTGTGAGATTCACTACGCTTGCCACCGCAATCCCGCCAAAAGCCACATGTGAGAGCCCATCTCCGATATAGGAATATCTTTTCAGGACGAGCGTTACTCCAAGAAGCGATGAACACAGAGCTATCAGAACACCGACAATCAGTGCATATCTTACAAAGGGATATTGCATATAAAATAAAAGCTTTTCCATGTCACACTGCCCTCCTTGTGTTAAGTTTTTCATACTCGATAAAAAGTTTACCTTTTTCGCTCGCCATGAATTCCTCGGCGGTTCCAAAGAAGATATCATCCGACATATACAGAATATGGCTTGCATATCTTATCGCTGCCTGAATATCATGGGATATCATGATTATCGTCATTCCGTCAACATTCAGCTTGCTTATAAGCTCGTACATCTCCCCTGTAATCTGCGGATCAAGTCCCGACACAGGTTCATCCAGAAGAAGAATTTTCCCTGCGGCACAGAGAGCTCTGGCCAGAAGGACTCGTTGCTGTTGTCCGCCGGAGAGTTCTCTGTAGCATCTGTCAGCAAGCTCTGTAATCCCCAGCTTTTCCATATTCTTATCCGCAAGCTCTTTTTCTTTCTTTGTGTAAAAAGGTCGAAACCCAGGCTTAGTCTGGCATCCGGAGATTACGATTTCCTTTACTGACGCAGGAAAGTCCCTCTGAACGATCGTCTGTTGCGGAAGATATCCTATTTCATTTTTTGTTATTCCGTTTCCAAAAATCACATCACCGGAGACCTTGTCGCAAAGGCCAAGGAGTGTTTTCATGAGAGTCGTTTTTCCGGAGCCGTTTTCCCCGACGATGCAAAGATAGTCACCCTCATTAACCTCAAAATGCAAATTCCTTGCCACTACTGCGTGGTCATAACCAAGAGTCAGGTTGCTGACAGATAATAACTTCATAATAATTCTCACTTTCTGAATGTGCTTCGTTACTCGAGCGATTCCTTTAATACTTCAAGATTCTGCTCCATGATTCCGAGGTAGGACACGCCGCTCTCAACATCCTCAGAGGTTGTGCTCTGCATGGAATCCATTGTCAAAATCTGCTGATTTTTATCTTTTGTATTGCTTATTATTGTTTCCGCAATCTTGTGATTTTGTCCCTCAATCGTAAGCACGCTCTTAAGTCCGAGCTCATCCACTTTTCCCGATAAGAAAGCTATAGTCTCAAAGCTCGCCTCAGTCTCAGCAGAGCATCCGACAAAGGCTGCGTAGTAATCAAGGCCGTAGTCATCAGTCATATATCTGAAGGGAAATCTGTCTCCGAACAGAACCGTCTTTACGGAAGCTCCGGATACCGCGCTTTCATAGGCAGAATCAAGAGAAGCAAGTTTTCCCATATAGTCATCTGCGTTAGCCTTGTAGGTATCTGCATTCTCAGGATCGATGGTTGCAAGAGCATCGGCGATCTTCTCAGTGATGACCTGCGCATTTTTCAGAGAAAGCCAGACATGTTCGTCGTATTCAACCTCTTCCTCGGTTTCTGAAGAATCGGCAGCGTTCTCATCTGCATCCTCGCTTTCCTCTTCCTCAGCCTGCATGCCTTCTACAACCTCTTCTTCCTTGACGGTATCTCCGAGAGCGTCCATCAGATTTATAACCACCATGTCATCATTTGTTCGCTCAGCAAGGGCATCATCCACCCACTCGTCAGACTCGCCACCGACATATACGAACAGGTCGCACTCCGATATTTTCATGATATCCTCAGCTGTTGGCTGATAGCTGTGAAGGTCTACGCCGTTATCAAGGAGCATGATGATATCCGCATCCTCAGCCTTTTCTCCGAGAACTTCTTTTACCCAGTCGTACTCCGGAAAAATAGTGCAGACGATTTTCATCCCGTCATTTTTTGCAGCACCATCGTCTTCATCTACTTCGCTGCTTGTAGCAGTCTCTTCGTCAGTTATCTCCACATTTTCACTCTCCGGAGATTCAGCAACATTATCTGTCGCGGAAGTAATCACAGTCTCGTCAGAACTCTTTCCGCACGCACAAAAACAAAGCACCGCTGCCACTGCAGCCGCCGCAATCGATAATTTTTTCATAGTAATGTCCTCTCTATTCACTTTTATTATGTTGAAAAATTACAGAATTATAGTGGGACAGACTATTTAATCATTCATTCGAACCATGGAACTTACAGGTGTTGAATACACCAGGACATTGTCTTTTAATTCAAGAATAGCTACAAAAAGGATTACAGCCAAAAAAGCTGCGTAAAGATTAGCGCTGCCATCTCCAAGTTGATTCAGGTTATTTTCACACTGCTGCAGCAGCGCACAGACAGGGCAGCTGTCTCCGTCACAGTTATGGAAAGTCTCAACGGATACAAACACCGCTGAAAAAAGCACAACAAAAAGCATCGCAAACGCAAAGTATGCGACTATCAGATTCCGTATACGGTTTTTCTGATTCTTATTTTGCAGCATTTTTATAATCGTTTCCAAATTTCTTGTTAGCCATTGCTTAAATCAAACTGATTATATTTCCGTTTCTTTCTCATGTCAAACTGTATCACGGAATCATGATTGCTTTTTGTTGTGTAGATTACTTACAGAATATCTATATGTTCTCCTGCAAGTGCCTTATTCATGCTTCTAACTGCGCAGAATTTTCCGCACATGGAACAGGTATCATCAAATTCGGGAGCCCTGTCCTCTCGTATGGATTTTGCAGTTTCAGGGTCAATTGCGCACTCCCACTGGCCATCCCAATCGAACTCTTTTCGTGCGTCTGCCATCTTGTTATCAATATCCATGGCATGCGGTATTTTCTTAGCTATATCCGCTGCATGTGCTGCAATTCTTGAAGCAATTATTCCCTGCTTAACATCATCTACATTAGGAAGTGCAAGGTGCTCGGCGGGAGTTACGTAGCAGAGGAAAGCTGCACCTGCCGCGCCAGCGATAGCTCCGCCTATAGCTGAAGTTATGTGATCGTAACCGGGTGCGATGTCCGTAACAAGGGGGCCAAGAACGTAGAAAGGTGCTCCCATGCAGATAGTCTGCTGCATTTTCATATTGGCCTCTATCTGATCCATAGGCATGTGTCCGGGACCCTCGACCATGACCTGAACGTCCTTCTCCCACGCTCTTTTTGTAAGCTCTCCAAGTCTCACCAGTTCCTCAATCTGGCACACGTCACTGGCATCCGCAAGGCATCCCGGTCTACAGGCATCACCGAGGGATATTGTCACATCATACTCTCTGCAGATATCAAGGATTTCGTCGTAGTATTCATAAAAGGGATTCTCCTCTCCGGTCATGCTCATCCAGGCAAACACAAGCGAGCCGCCTCTTGATACTATGTTCATTTTTCTCTTGTGCTTCTTGATCTGGTCGATAGTCTTCCTTGTAATTCCGCAGTGGAGTGTCACAAAATCAACACCATCTTCGGCATGAAGTCTTACTACATCGATGAAGTCATTCGCAGTGAGTTCAGAAAGATCCCTCTGGTAATGGATGACGCTATCGTAAACAGGCACAGTTCCCAGCATGACAGGGCACTCTTCCACAAGCTTCTTCCTGAAGGGCTGGGTATTCCCGTGTGAAGACAAATCCATAATGGCATCCGCTCCCATGTTGACCGCCGCCATCACTTTTTCCATCTCAATATCGTAGTCCTTACAATCCCTTGAAACTCCGAGATTCACGTTGATCTTGGTCTTCAGCATCGAGCCCACGCCCTTTGCATCAAGGCACTTGTGATTCTTGTTGGCGCAGATCGCAACATGTCCCTTTGCCACAAGTTCTCTGATTTCTTCGGGCGTTCTGTACTCGTCCTTTGCAACCTTCTCCATCTCGGGAGTGATGATCCCTTTTCTTGCTGCTTCCATCTGTGTTGTGTAATTTCTCACTTATGTCTTCTCCTTTTATTTGAGTTTCTTAGTAATTTATTTCTTTGCTGTTGTTGCTTTTCCATATTTGCGCCAATATATTGGGAATTCATTGATTATCTTGGTATTAGTTCATCTTACTAGTGCCAAGATTTTTCTTTTTTCATTGCTATCTTGGTATGGGTCTGACTTACTTTTACCAATATTTCCTAGATTTATTGATTTTCTTGGTATTGTTTTATCTTACTTGCGCCAATATTTTTCGAATTTCTTTGCCATCTTGGTATAATTCTGTTTCCCTTGCGCCAATATTTTTCGAATTTCTTCTTTTTCTTGGCATAGCTCTGTTTTTCCCATGCCAAGATTTCCCTGTTTCTTTATTTATCTTGGTACAGCTATGTTTTTTCTATACCAAGATTTCTTATATTTCTTCTTTTTCTTGGCAGTTGCCATAATAGTCGTCATCTCAGTTGCCAAGGAAGTCACTGCAATAGTCATCACAATAATTGCCGTAATAGTCAGCTCAATAATTGCCACAATAATGCCAGAGTGGACCGCGGCCGTGACCAAGGTCGAGATCAGCGGCTATGCACTTTTCCATATACTCTTTGGCTGATCGTACTGCGGTTTCAAGATCATGCCCTTTAGCCAGGTTAGCGGCAATTGCACTTGATAGAGTGCAACCTGTTCCATGAGTGTTGGGGTTGTCTATTCTTGTGCCGGAAATCCATCTGACATCATCGTCTATGTAAACATTTTCATCAGTAGCTCTACCATCATCTTCATCCTTGACTTTATAAGTTTCCGCATCAGTATTTTCCACATTTGCCATATACAGCAGATCTGCTGTCACTCCGTGCTCTTCAAAAGTACTGTGTCCGCCTTTTAATAACACGTTACACCCGCAAGCATCTCCAAGCGTCTTTGCGGCAACTTCCATATCCTGCTCGGAAGAAATCTCTATCCCGCACAGTATCTCTGCCTCCGGTATATTGGGTGTAACCAGAATGCTTCGTGAAAATAGTTCTTTCGTCATGTATTCGGTAGCATCTTTTCTTGAAAGCTCAGTTCCGGAGGTTGAGCTAAGCACCGGATCAATAACCACATTTTTAAGGTCGTATTTATCAATAGCGAGCACCACCGCCTCCATTGCTTCTTTATTCGGAAGCATGCCTATCTTCACCGCGTCAGGCCTGATATCCTCAAGGACCGCCTCCAGTTGCTTGTAGATGAAGTCCTTCGGAACCGGCAGAACTCCGGTGATGCCCATAGTGTTTTGCGCTGTGAGTGCGGTTATCACACTCATTGCGAAAACGCCGTGCGATTCAATAGTCTTGATGTCCGCCTGGATTCCGGCTCCCCCGGACGAGTCACTTCCGGCAATTGTTATAACCGTCTTCTTTTTCATATTTTCAATAGCTCCAAACTGTTCCATATTCATTTTTGACGAGGCTGTTCCTTCAATGATTCAGTTCCTCAAAAGCTGCGACCAATTCTGCCGCTGCCTTTTCCGGATCTTCTGCCTTCATGATTGCAGACACAACACATATTCCTGCTATCGGAACACCTTTCAGAATCTGAATATTATCCTTATTGAGCCCGCCTATGGCATTTGCGGGTATTGGCACAGCTTCGCAGATACTTCGAAGCGTATCAACCGAGGTCAGAACCGTTTTCACTTTGGTTGTGGTAGGATAAATTGCTCCTACTCCAAGGTAATTGGCACCGCTTTCATAAGCTTCCTTCGCCTGCTGCACAGTCTTAGTCGTGGCACCGATTATCATCTTGCCTCCCACAATTCTTCTTGCGACGCTGACCGGCATGTCGCTCTGCCCAAGGTGCACACCCTCGGCTCCTATCGCCATCGCCACATCTATCCTGTCGTCCACAATCAGCGGCACCTTGTACCTTGCCGTAATCTCATGAACCTTACCCGCAAGCTCCATGTATTCACGGGTGCTCTTTTCCTTTTCCCTGATCTGGACAATCGTGGCGCCGCCCCGTATGGCTGCCTCCGTCTTTCGAAGAAACGTCTCCTCATCCATTCCGGTGCTGTCTGTCACCAGGTAGAGCTTCAGCTGCTCTCTGTCTATTCTTCCCATCTGTCTTGTACTATCCAATCCTATGACCGGACTAATCCTTTCTATGTTTTATGAAAAATAAATTCAGTTACATGAATATTTTTCTTCAGCGCATCTAAGCAAACTTTTTACAGTTTCTTCATCGATCATTGAAATTGCATTTAAAAGTTCAACAAGAAAACTTCCGCTTCCAACCATGCTTTCAGATGCTTCGCCATTTGTAAGCCTCTCCGTAACTGTTTCCGCTCTCTCATATGCAATTTCTCCGGCAATCCCGAAAAATCCGGCAGCGCGGGTGACAGCTTCTATGCTCGCATTCCTTGCCAGAAACACGCCGCATATAGCCCCTAGCATGCACCCGGTTCCCGTAATCACCCCCATCATCGGATTCCCATTACGTATAAAAAATGTACGACTTCCATCTGATACGATGTCCTTCTCTCCGCTGGCGAGAGCGATCACTCCCAGATTCAAAGCCAGCATTCTTACAATATCAGCTATCTCTGAAGCTCCCAGACTTTCGTCGGCATCGACGCCAACTCCTCTATAGGACTCATCAAAAATCGCCTTGATTTCAGAATAGTTCCCCTTTATTAAAAGGATTCCCTTTTCCCTCAAAGACAATTCCGGTTTCTGCGACCTCATCTTTAGAAGCCTCATCACAAAATCCCTGCGAAGCTTGGAGCAGGCTACGCCCACCGCATCTATCACAACCGGTATATTTTTCTCCAGAGCAGTCTCAAAAGATATCTCCATCGACTCCATTCTGGTGTCCGATATATTACCCAGATTAATTACAAGAGCAGAAGCGCTCTCAGTGATTTCCCTGACTTCCAACGGATGCTCAGCCATTATCGGCTTCGCGCCAAGTGCTAAAATTGCATTTGCGCATTGCATCATAGATATTGGATTTGTTATACAGTGAATTAGCTCAGACATTTATGACGCCTTTCTTTTTGTATTATTTTCGCTGTTTTCTTCAGTTGTCTCAACATCCCTAAGACTGTTCTGAATCCTTGAAAGCATACCCGTAGCCTTAAGTCTTAGAAGCAGCAAAAATGCGATGCTTCCCCCGATAAGGGTTCCGCAGATAAAGCTCGGAACGTAGAAAAACCAGGTCAGGCCCTCTTTCCCCCAGAGATAAGTCATAACAGGGTAGGATACGACAGAGCCGATAAGGCCCGTTCCTATGATCTCCCCAAGGACCGCTGCGAAGATTTTCCCTTTTGATAATTTGTAAAAAACTCCTGAAAGTGTTGCCCCGAAAACAGCTCCGGTCAGAGCAAGGGGCGGAATTCCCATAATCGCCATCCTGATGATGCCGATTAGAAGTGCACAAAGAAGCGCGTAAGCCGGTCCCATGAAGACCGCACAGGTTATGTTGATAAGATGCGCCATCGGGCACATTCCCTCAACTCTCAGAATCGGTGATATCACAACTCCGAGCGCCACAAACATGGCCAGCATAACCAGCCTCAACAAATAGTTACTTTTTTTCATACCTCATCTCTCTATACTTTCTTATATATTTTGCACAAAAGAACCAGTATTTAAGCCCTATGTGCAATTGGTTAATAAGTTACAAACAATGATAAGCATTAAATAATGGGCGAAAACCATGTCATTTCAGGTACAATGCATATGTGTTTCCAGTCAGAAGGGTGCACGAAAGATAACGTCATCCTTTTTATGAAGGCGAATCTGTGTCCCATTCTTCCCTATGGCTGCTAACCTCTCATGTCTAACAGGATCTTTCTCCCGTAGGAGTGTCCTAAATTCCTTCGTCCAGCCTACCCATAGTGGGGTGCCGCTTTTGCTCCTATCCAGGGTCATGCCCTATAATGTATGTCTTAGCGGCTTCGCTCTGCTT